>CAZFUQ010000150.1:0-9579 GCA_964521905.1 uncultured Cellulosimicrobium sp. | reverse complement strand
CGGCGCTGCCGAGCGCGATGCGCACGGGCATGAGGAGCGGCGAGACCTGGGAGGTGCTCGTCGCGCTCGGCCTGTCGATCGCCGTCATCCCGCTGCTCGTCTGGCTCGCCGCGAAGATCTACTCCAACGCCGTCCTGCGCACCGGGGCCCGCATCAGGCTCAAGGACGCCCTGCGCCCCGCCTGACCACCGGGTCGTACCCCCGGTCCGCCGAGGGAGAGGCCCGGTCCACCGAGGTAGGTGCCCGGTCCACCGAGGCGTCAAGAGTCTTGATGTCGAGACACATCGAGTAGTCTCGCGTCATGGAGCAGCAGCACGAGGACGAGGTCGACCGCATCGTCGCGGCGTGGCAGCGCGAGCGCCCGGACCTCGACGTCGAGCCGCTCACGGTGTTCTCGCGCGTCGACCGCCTCGCACGGCACCTCGACCGCGCGCGCCGCACGGCGTTCGCGCGCGGACACCTCGAGACGTGGGAGTTCGACGTCCTGTCCGCGCTGCGCCGCGCGGGCGAGCCGTACCACCTGTCCCCCGGTGCGCTCGTGACGCAGACGCTCGTGACGAGCGGCACCATGACGAACCGCATCGACCGGCTCGAGGAGCGCGGCCTCGTCCTGCGCCGCCGCTCCCCCGACGACCGCCGCGGCGTCCTCGTGGAGCTGACCCCGGACGGCCTCGAACGCGTCGACACCGCCATGACCGACCTGCTCGAGGTCGAGGCCCGCATCCTCGACGCCCTCGAGCCGGGCGGCCGGCCTGCGCTCGCCGCGCTCCTGCGTACAGTCGTAGGACAGTTCGACGACTGACCGGCCCGGCGCGCGGGCGGGCGGCGTCGCCCCCGTCCCGCTCCCGGAGGTCCCTGCCCCATGCCGTCCTCACGGCCGCCGTCGCACCTGAGCACGTTCCGCGGCGGGATCGACGGCGTGCTGCTCGTGGCGGTCCTGCTCGTCGCGGTGAACCTGCGCGCACCGCTCACGGCGCTGCCGCCGGTCGTGGCGGACGTCGCCGCCGACCTGCACCTGACCGCCGCCGCGGCGGGACTCCTCACGGGCATCCCCGTGCTGTGCTTCGCGCTCGCCACGCCCGCCGTGGCCGGCCTGCTCGGGCGCTCGTCGTTGCGCACGGCGATCGCGGTCGCGCTCGGGCTGATCCTCCTCGGCACGCTCGTGCGCTCGGCCGACGTCGCAGGGCTGGGCGCGACCGGCACGTTCGCGGGGACGGTGCTCCTCGGCCTCGGCATCACGACGGCGAACCTCGCCGTCCCGATGATCGCGCAGCGCGACTTCCCCGGGCACGTCGGGACGGTCACCGGCCTGTACACCGCGGCGATCAACGTGGGGACGGTCGCGACGACCGCGCTCACCGCACCGCTCGCCGACGCCGTCGGGTGGCGCTGGGCGCTCGCCTCGTGGTCCGCGCTCGCCGTCGTCGCGCTCGTGTGGTGGTTGCGCGCCGTCCCGCGCGAGGCCGCGCCCGACGCCGCGCGGGAGGGGCGAGGGGCGGCGTCGGGCACGGCGACCCCCGGCCCGGACGAGGACCGGGTCCTCACGGCGGACGACGGGGACGAGGCGGACGGCGGGACGCTCGCCGCCGCCGCGGCCGAGGGCGTCACGGGAACCGACCCGGCGGCCGCACGCGAGCGCCACGTGCTCGCGACGCCGTTCACGTGGTGGCTGTGCGCGATGTTCGCGCTGCAGTCGTCGAGCTTCTACGCGCTCACGGCGTGGCTGCCGCTGATCCTCGAGGACCTCGCACAGATCCCCCGGTCCGCGTCGGGCGGGGCGGCGTCGTTGTTCCAGGGGTTCGCGATCGTCGGCGGCCTCGCCGTGCCGCTCGCCGCGCGCCGCTGGTCCATGCGGCAGAGCTTCGCCGTCATCGCGGTGCTCTGGCTGGCGCTGCCGCTCGGCCTGCTGGTCGCGCCCGGCCTGTGGGCCGTGTGGGCGTCGCTGGCGGGCGTCGCCCAGGCGGCGAACTTCGTCGTCATCTTCACGCTCGTCGCGCAACGCTTCCCGACGGTCCGGCAAGGACGCCAGGCGTCGGCGACCGTGCAGTCGGTCGGCTACTGCCTCGCGGCGGTCGCCCCGACGGCCGCCGGAGCCCTGCACACGGCGACGGGCACGTGGACCACACCGGTCGCCGTCGTGCTCGGGGCCCTCGTCGTGATGACGGCGATCGGCCTCGTCCTCACCGGCGCTCCCCGCCCCCGCGTGCGATAGGTCGCCGGTCGCGGCCAGGCTCCCTCCCGGCCGACCAGGGCTCTACCTCGCGGGACCAGGGCTCTACCTCGAGCGAGCTGGGTTCCACTCGGCAGGGCTCGGTCCTTGACCCCCGCTCCGGTACGTGTTTATGGTGTACACACCGTTTACGCCATACACGATCGTGTGCGCCGCACACGGCAGGAGTCACGACCGACAAGGAGAAGGCGATGACCGAACCGATGATCGCCGTGCAGGGGCTCGAGAAGTCCTACGGCGACCACGCCGTGCTGCGCGGCGTCGACCTCACCGTGCGCCGCGGCGAGATCTTCGCGCTGCTCGGCCCCAACGGGGCCGGCAAGACCACGGCCGTCAACATCCTCACGACCCTCGTGAAGCCCGACGGCGGGCGCGCGACCGTCGCGGGTGCCGACGTCGTGCGCGACGCCGCCCGCGTGCGCGACGTCATCGCGCTCACCGGCCAGTACGCGTCGGTCGACGACTTCCAGACCGGCGCCGAGAACCTCGTCATGATGGGGAACCTCGCGCACCTGCCCGCCCGGGCCGTCCGGGCACGGGCGGTAGAGCTGCTCGAGCGCTTCGACCTCGCCGACGCCGCCGACCGCCGCGTCGGGACCTACTCGGGCGGCATGCGGCGTCGCCTCGACCTCGCGATCAGCCTCGTCGCCGACCCGGAGGTCCTGGTCCTCGACGAGCCGACGACGGGCCTCGACCCGGCCTCGCGCGCCCAGCTCTGGGACGTGGTCCGCGGGCTGGCCGCCGACGGGACGACCGTCCTGCTGACGACCCAGTACCTCGAGGAGGCGGACCGCCTCGCCGACACGATCGCCGTCCTGCACGACGGCCGCGTCGCCGCGCGCGGCACCGCCGCCGAGCTCAAGGCGCTCGTCTCCGGCGACCACGTGCGCGTCGCGTTCGAGGACCGCGCGAGCCTCGCGGCCGCCGTCGGGCTCGCACCCGCGATCGGGCTCGCGAGCGCGACGACCGACGAGAAGGACCTGTCGCTCACCGCGCCGAGCGACGACCCGGTCGGCACGATCCGCGACGTGCTCGCGGCCGCCGACTCCCACGACCTCGCCGTCGTCGGGGTCAGCGTCGTCAAGCCCACGCTCGACGACGTCTTCCTCGCGCTGACCCGGAAGGAGGGCGCCCGATGAGCACCACCACGCCCACGGCCGTGACCGCCCGGACGCGCTCGCCGCGCGCCGTCGCCCCGCGCGCCCGGCAGACCCCCGCCACCGCCGCGCGCGACGTGCGCACGATGGTCGCGCGCGAGACGCGGCGCCAGCTCCGCAGCGTCGACGGCCTCGTCACGGCGTTCTTCCTCCCCGTGATGATCATGCTCGTGTTCGTCGTCATCTTCGGCGGGGCGATCGGCGGCGACGCCTACATCGACTACGTCGTCCCGGGCGTGCTCGTCATGTGCCTGGGGTTCGGGTCGGCCACGGCTGCCGTCGGGGTCGCGCAGGACATGACGTCCGGGACGATCGACCGGTTCAAGACGCTGCCGATCTTCGGCCCGTCCGCGCTGTGGGGCCACGTCGTGGCGAGCGTCGTGCGCAACCTGGCGTCCGCCGTCGTCGTCGTGGCCGTCGCGCTCGCGCTGGGCTTGCGGCCGGACGCCGGTCTCGGCGACTGGCTCGGCCTCGTCGCGTTCGCCGTCCTCGCGGTGCTCGCGTTCACGTGGCTCAGCGTCGCGCTCGGCCTGGTCCTGAGCGTCGAGGCGTCGCAGTCGGTCAACTTCCTCTTCCTGTTCGTGCCCTACCTCAGCTCGGGCTTCGTCCCGATCGACACCATGCCGTCGTGGCTGCACGGGTTCGCGGAGAACCAGCCGTTCACGCCGATCATCGAGACGTTCCGCGGCCTGCTCGCCGGTGCGCCGGACGCGACGACGGTCCTCGTCGCCGTCGTCTGGCTCGTCGGCTTCCTCGTGGTGAGCTGCGCCGCCGGGTCCGTCCTCTACCGCCGGCGGACGGCACGCTGATCCCCCGGTCGTCGAGCACGCGGTCGTCGCCCGTCCCGGTCTCGGGGCGGGCGACGTCCGCGTGCCCGGCCGGCAGCGGGCGCACGCCCGGCGACCTACGGCACCGTCACGACGACCTTGCCCCGCACCCCGCCCGTCTCGAGCGCCCGGTGGGCCGCGGCGATCTCGGACATCGGGTGCACGCGGTCCACGACCGGGCGCAGCGCCCCCGACTCGGTGAGCCGCGTCAGCTCCTCGAACAGGTCGCGACGAGGGTTCCCGCTGAAGAACCGCACGCGCCGCCCGCCGTGCACCGCGGAGCCGAGGACGTAGCCGAGCGAACGCACGACGTGGTCGAGGTCGAACGAGATCGCCACCATGCGGCCGCCGGGCGCCAGCAGCCGACGGTAGGACCGCAGGTCGGTGCCGGCTGTGTCCAGCACGACGTCGAAGCGGCCCAGACCCTCCGGGCCGGTGGTGCGGTAGTCGAACGCCTCGGCGGCACCGAGGTCGCGCACGAGGTCGAGGTGCTCGGCGCGCGCGAGGCCGGTGACGTGCGCCCCGTAGGCGCGCCCGAGCTGCACGCCCGTGACGCCCACGCCGCCCGCCGCCCCGCGGACGAGGAGGCGTTCGCCCGGGCGGACCCGGGCGACGTCGCGCAGGGCGGTGATGGCCGTCGTCCCCACCGGGAGCGCTGCCGCCTCGGCGGGGTCGAGCCCCGCGGGCGCGGTCGCGAACCGGTCGGGCGGCACGACGACGTACTCCGCCGTGCTGCCGAACGCCCGCGGGAGGATCCCCCACACGCGCTCGCCGGCACGGACTCCCGTGACGTCGCGGCCCGTCTCGACGACGTCGCCGACGTAGTCGATCCCGACCCGCTTCGGGAAGCCGCGGTGCGCCAGGTCGGTCACGAGCCGGACCCTGCCCGCGCGTCCGGCGAGCTCGCCGCCGTTGACGCTCGTCGCGCGCACCCGGACGAGGACCTCGCCCGGGCCCGGCGCGGGCCGCGCGACCCTGCCCTCGTAGAGCACCTCGGGCGGGCCGTAGCGGTCGAACACCGCCGCGCGCATCGTTCCGGTCTCTTCCACCGTGTCGTCCTCCGTCCGCGGGCGGACCGGCACCGGAGCCGTCGTCCGGTGCACGTGGTGGCCACGCCCCGTCCGGACGCTAGCCCCGGAACCGGAGGATGGTGCCCACTTACGGCTAACCTGAGAGACATGTCCACCGCCACGTCTCAGATCGCCCCGCCCGTCGACCGGGCGCACCGCACCGGGGCCGGGGCCGAGCTGCGCGCCGACGCGGCGCGCAACCGCGAGCGCATCCTGCGGGCGGCGCGCGAGGCGTTCTCCGCCGACGGCATCGACGTGCCGATGTCGACGATCGCGCGCCGCGCGGGCGTCGGGACCGCGACCCTCTACCGCCGCTTCCCCACGCGGGAGGCGCTCGTCACCGAGGTGTTCACCGACCAGGCCACGGCGTGCGCGTCGCTCGTCGACGACGCGCTCGACGACCCGGACCCGTGGCACGGCTTCACGACGGCGATCGAGCGGATCGCCGCGATGCAGCTCGCGGACCGCGGCTTCACGTCCGCGTTCCTGCGCGCGTTCCCCGACGCGGTCGACCTGGACGACCGGCGCCGTCGCGCGCTGGCCGGCTTCGCGACCCTCGTCCGCCGCGCGCAGGACGCCGGCGCCCTGCGCGCGGACTTCGACCCGACCGACCTGTGGCTGGTGCTCGTGGCGCACTGCGCCGTCGTGGCCGAGGCGGCCGGGCCGGCCCCGTCCGCGGCGACCGCGTCGCGCCGGCTCGTCGGATACCTGCTCGACGCGTTCCGGGCCGACGGCGCGGCGCGCGACGCGGTGCTGCCCGCCTGGGCGCCGTCGGGCCGAGGTCGGGGATGATGTGCGCATGACGGACGCACCCGACCTGCCGGCCCGGATCGCGCTCGCGTGGGGCGTCGCCGAGCGGCCCGAGCGCACGCCGAAGCGCGAGCTGAGCATCGAGCGGATCGTCGACGCCGCCATCGAGATCGCCGACGCGGACGGTCTCGGCGCGGTCTCGATGGCGAAGGTCGCGCAGCGCCTCGGCTTCACCACGATGTCGCTCTACCGGTACGTGACGAGCAAGGACGACCTGCTGCTCCTCATGCAGGAGGCCGTGCTCGACGTCGAGTTCCCGCCGGCGCACGAGCCCCCCGACTGGCGCGCGGAGCTGCGCACGTGGGCGCAGTTCACGATGGCGGTGTTCGCCACGCACCCGTGGTTCCTCGACGTCCCGGTGACGGGCGTGCCCCTCACCCCCAACAACCTGCGCGGCGCGGACACGTGCTTGCGGGCGATGCGCTCCACGCCGCTGGACGAGGAGGAGAAGATGTCGGTCGTCCTCCTCCTCAGCGGGTACGCGAGGAACGCGGCCCGGCTGGAGAGCGACCTCGCACACGCGGCCGACGAGGCCGACGGCGGCGGTGCCGTCGACGGTTCGACCTTCTCCGACGCGCTGCGAGGCCTGGTCGACGAGGTCCGCTTCCCGTACCTGCGCCCCCTCGTCCTGTCGGGGTCGTACGGCGCCGAGGGGCCGATCGACGACACGGCGTGGGGGCTCGAACGGATCCTGGACGGGCTCGCCGTCTACATCGAGGCGCGAGACGCGGGCGCCCCGGGGGCCGGGCGTGCCGCCGGGCCCTCCGCCTCGCCCGGCGTGGCGACGGACGCAGCGGATCCCGACGACGGCGCGGCCCGGACCGCGCGCGACCCGATCGACGCGGTCGCCCCCGTCGAGGTGTCGGTGCACGTCAAGGACCCCAAGGTCAAGAAGGCGACGCTCCGGCGGCGCGACGCCGAGAGACGGCTGCGCGAGGAGCACAAGAAGGTGCGCGAGCTCGAGAAGTCGCTGCGCGAGGCGCAGAAGGCCGAGCGTGAGGCGGCCCGGGCGGCGGCGGAGAAGGCCCGCGGCTGACGGGGGACGGCACGACGGAGGCCGGTCACCCGGGGTGACCGGCCGCCGTCGTGCCGCGGCGAGGACGTCACTCGGCGAGCGCGAAGCCCGTCGTCCAGGAGGTCTTCTCGCCCGCGGCGAGCGTGAGCTGGAGGAAGCCGAGGGCCTCGAGCTCGTGCGCCCGCTTGAGCGAGCCCGCGTCGACGACGCGCACGCCGGACACCGCGCCGGCGAGCGCGGCCTTCGCCTCGGCGTCGTCGCCCGCGACGAGGACCGTCGTCGGGAGCGGGCCGACCTGGCCCGACGCGAGCGTCGCGGCGAAGGTGGTGTTGAACGCCTTGAGCACGCGGGCACCGGGGACGCGCCGCTGGATCTCCGCGGCGGCGGACGAGCCGACCGGCACGACGAGGGAGTCGAAGGTCGCGAAGTCGAGGGGGTTGGTGATGTCGACGACGACCTTGCCCTCGAGGCGGTCCGCGTACAGGTCGAGGACCTCGGCGATGGCGCCGTACGGGAGAGCGAGGACGACGACGTCGCCCTTGAGCTCGTCGCCGACCGTGCCGGCGGCGACGCGAGGGTCGACGTCGGTCGCCTCACGCGTGAGGACCTGGACCTCGCTGCCCGCGGCGAGCGCGAGCCCGGCGATGGCCGAGCCCATGTTCCCGGCGCCGATGATGGTGATGCTGCTCATGGTGGCTTCCTCTCGACGGCCGGCCTCGCGGTCGGCATTGGTTGTCGCTACAACTACGAAGGTAGCAGCGTATACTTGTAGCGTCAACTATTTGATGGATCACACCGAGGAGACACCCGTGACGGAACCCCGTTGGCTCGACCCGGCACAGCTCCACGCCTGGAAGCGCCTCGTGGCGGTCGTCGAGCTCCTGCCCGGCGTCCTCGACGCCCAGCTCCGGCGGGACGCCGACCTCAGCCACTTCGAGTACTACGTGCTCGCGATGCTCTCCGAGGCACCCGACCGCACACGCCGCATGACCGACCTCGCGGGCGCGACGAACGCGACCCTCCCCCGGCTCTCGCACGTCGTCGCCCGGCTCGAGAAGCGCGGGCTGGTCGAGCGCGTGCCGTGCGCGGAGGACCGGCGCGCGACGAACGCGCACCTCACGGACGCCGGGTGGGACAAGGTCGTGGCCACCGCGCCGGGCCACGTCGAGAACGTGCGCGACCACGTGATCGACGCGCTCACCCCGGAGCAGGTCACCCAGCTCGACGCCATCGCCGGCAGCATCCTCGAGCGCGTCGACCCCGACGACCGCATGGGCTTCGGCCACCGCTGACCTCCGCCCGCGCGCCGACGCGCGACGTCACCCCGGACGGGTGCGGTACGCGGTCAGCCCGCGACCTCGGCGGCCTCGAGCCACGCGGCCTCGAGCTCGTCCTTCTCCGCCGCGAGGACGCGCAGCTCGGCGTCGAGCTCGGCGACCGCCGCGAAGTCGGTCGCGTCGGCGGCGATCTTCTCGTGCAGGCGCGCCTCGGCCTCGGCGATCTTGCTCAGGCGCCGCTCGATGCGGTTGAGCTCCTTCTTCGCGGCCCGCACGTCCGCGGCGCTCGGCCCGGCCGGCGCCGCCGCGACGCCGCCGTCGGTTGCGGCCTCGGCCCCGGCCGCCGTGGTGGGTGCGAAGCCGGTCGACGACCTCCCCGCACCCGCGAGCGCCGCACGCCGCAGCTCGAGGTACTGCTCGACGCCGCCCGGCAGGTCCCGCACCTGGCCGTCCCCGAGCAGGGCGACCTGGCGGTCGGCGACGCGCTCCAGCAGGTAGCGGTCGTGGGAGACGACGATCAGCGTCCCCGGCCAGCCGTCGAGCAGGTCCTCGAGCGCGGCGAGCGTGTCGGTGTCGAGGTCGTTGGTCGGCTCGTCGAGCAGGAGGACGTTGGGCTCCGCGACGAGCAGGCGCAGGAGCTGCAGGCGGCGGCGCTCGCCGCCCGACAGGTCGCGCACGAGCGTCTGGGACCGCTCGCGCGTGAACCCGAGCCGCTCGACGAGCTGCGACGCCGTGAGCTCCTTGCCGTCGACGACGACCGAGCGCTTCTCGCTCTCGATCACCTGCACGACACGCAGGCCCGCGATGTCGTCGAGCTCGTCCACGTCCTGCGACAGCTCGGCGACCTGCACCGTCTTGCCGCGCTTGACCCGCCCGGAGTCGGGCTCGCGCCGCCCCGCGAGCAGGGCGAGGAGCGTCGTCTTGCCCGCGCCGTTGACCCCGACGACGCCGTACCGGTCGCCGGGACCGAGACGCCACGTGACGTCGTCGAGCAGCACCCGCTCGCCCCCGGCGGCACCGTCCGCGCCGGGCACCGGCACCGCGACGGTCACGTCCTCGAGGTCGAGGACGTCCTTGCCGAGCCGCTTCGTCGCGGTGCGCGTGAGCTCGAGGGAGTCGCGCGGCGGCGGGACGTCGGCGATGAGCGCGGCCGCGGCGTCGAGCCGGAACTTGGGCTTGCTGGTGCGCGCGGG
>CAZFUQ010000149.1:0-9728 GCA_964521905.1 uncultured Cellulosimicrobium sp. | reverse complement strand
GCACGGCATCCGGCTCGGTACGTCGACGCCGGAGCACCTGGCGCGCGCGTACGTCGAGGGCATGCTGTGCGGGCTCGCGGACGGCCTCGACGCGCTGCGCGCTCTGGGTGTCCGGGTCGAGCGAGTCCAGCTCATCGGCGGCGGCGCGCAGTCCGAGGCCGTGCGCCGCATCGCGCCCCAGGTCCTCGGCCTGCCCGTGACGGTCCCCGAGCCGGGCGAGTACGTGGCCGACGGCGCCGCCCGCCAGGCGGCCTGGGTCCTCGCCGCGCACGCGGCGGGCGGCTCCGGGGCGGACGTCGCCCCGCCCACCTGGGCCGCGACGTCGGCCACGGTGGTCGAGGCCGATCCGGTCCCGCTGATCCGCGAGCAGTACACCGCGGTCCGCGACCTGGTCTGACCCACCCCCCGCTGAGTGCATGAAATAGTCGCGTCCGAGGCCTTCGGACGCGACTATTTCATGCACTCAGCGGGGGGCGGCGGGGTGGTCAGGCGCCGGCCGTGAAGTTTGTCTGGCGCCACGTCTCGTAGACCGCGATCGACGCGGCGTTCGTCAGGTTGAGCGAGCGGCGGCCCGGGAGCATGGGGATCTTCAGCTGGTCGGTCAGGCGCGGGTGCGCGAGCACGTCGTCGGGCAGGCCCGTGGGCTCGGGGCCGAACAGCAGCACGTCGTCCGGGCGGTAGGTCACGTCCGTGTACGACGTCGTCGCGCGCGTCGTGAAGGCGAACACCCGTCCCGGCAGGGTCGCCAGGGCGGCGTCGAGGTCCGGGTGCACCTCGACGCTCGCGAGGTCGTGGTAGTCGAGGCCCGCGCGGCGCAGCTTGGGCTCGTCGAGGTCGAACCCGAGCGGCTCCACGAGGTGCAGACGCGCGCCGGTCACCGCGGCGAGGCGTATCGCGTTGCCCGTGTTGCCGGGGATGCGCGGCTCGAAGAACACCACGTGGGGCAGGGTCGACGGCGGTCGGTCGGCCGGGTCCGCGACGTGCGGTCGCCAGTCGGTCCCGGGGTCTGGGGTGTCGCTCACGTCCCCGATTCTCGCAGCACCCGACGGGAGGGTCAGGGGACGAGGACGGCGGCGCCCGTGAACCGGCCGGCCTCGAGGTCGGCCAGTGCCTCGTCGGCGCGGTCGAGCGGGTAGGCGTGCGTCGTGACGTCGAGGCGGTGCTCGCCGGCGAGCCCGAGGAAGGACCGTGCGTCCTCGCGGGTGTTCGACGTGACCGAGCGCAGCTCCCGCTCGTAGAACAGGTCGCGCTCGTAGACGAGCGGCGGGACGTCGCTCAGGTGGATCCCTGCGACCGACAGCACGCCGCCGCGGTCCAGCGCCCGCAGCGCCACGGGTACGAGGTCGCCGACGGGGGCGAAGAGGACCGCCGCGTCGAGCGGCTCGGGCGGGGCGTCGTACGCGCCTCCCACCGAGACCGCGCCGAGCGCGAGCGCGAGCTCCTGCGCCGCACGACCGCGCGTCAGCACGTGCACGCGTGCCCCGCGCGCGAGCGCGACCTGCGTGGCGAGGTGCGCGGAGCCGCCGAACCCGTACACGCCCAGCCGACCGCCGTCGGGCAGGGACGCGCGCAGCAGCGCGCGGTACCCGATGATCCCCGCGCACAGCAGCGGCGCGAGGTCGGTGTCGGAGTATCCCGCGGGGAGCCGGTGGGCGTAGGCGGCGGGGACGGTCGTGTACTCGGCGTACCCGCCGTCGGCGTCCCAGCCGGTGTAGAGCGAGCGGGGGCACAGGTTCTCGGCCCCGCGGCGGCAGTAGCGGCACTCGCCGCACGTCCACCGCAGCCACGCGACGCCGACGCGGTCGCCGACCGCGTGCGTGGTGACGTCCCCGCCCACCGCCACGACCTCGCCGACGACCTCGTGCCCGGGCGTGACGTGCTCGCGGTGCACGGGCAGGTCCCCCTCGACGACGTGCAGGTCCGTGCGGCACACGCCGCACGCGACGACGCGGACCAGCAGCTCGACCGGCCCCGGCGACGGGACCGGTCTGGTCACGAGGCGGATCGGAGCCGTGTCGAGCGGGCCGGGATCGGTCACCTCCCACGCGCGCATGGTGGCCGGGACGCCCGACGGCGCGGGCTCGTGGGGGCGGGGCGGATCGGTGGTCACGGGTGCCTCCGGCGGCTCGGCAGCTCCGTCCCAGTCAACCTCTCCGTTGCCCGACGTGCCCGACGGGCCGTCGGCCGGTGCCAGGATGGCAGCCATGACACAGGGATCCAGCACCCCCACGGGCATGTCAGGAACCGACGTCGACGGGCAGGTCGTGCCCGTGAACCGGTACGCGTCGGAGCCCGCCTGGCGCGCGGTGGACGACTACTTCACCGAGGCGCTCGTCGGCGAGGACGAGGCGCTCGTCGCCGCGCGTGCGTCGGGAGCGGCGACGACGATGCCGAACGCCGAGGTCGCCGCGAACCAGGGCGCCCTCCTCGGGCTCCTCACCCGGATCGCCGGGGCCCGACGTGTTCTCGAGTTCGGCACGCTCGCCGGGTACTCCACGATCTGGTTCGCGCGCGCCGTCGGCCCCGGCGGCCGGGTCGTGACGTTCGAGCTGGAGGAGACGAACGCGGCGATCGCGCGCGAGAACCTCGCCCGGGCGGGGGTGTCGGACCGGGTCGAGGTCGTCGTCGGGCCCGCGGCGGAGTCCGCGCGCGCCCTCGTCGAGGAAGGTACCGAGCCGTTCGACGTCGTGTTCATCGACGCCGACAAGCCGAGCAACCCCCGCTACCTCGAGGCCGCGCTCGCTCTCACCCGCTCGGGAGCGGTGATCGTCGTCGACAACGTCGTCCGGGACGGCGCGGTCGTCCAGGCGGACAGCGACGACCCGCGCGTGCAGGGTGTCCGGCGCGTCGTGGACGACATCGCCGGACACCCCGAGCTCGACGCGACCGCCGTGCAGACCGTCGGCGTCAAGGGGTGGGACGGGCTGGTCGTCGCGCGGCGGAGATAGACCCGGCCCTGCCCCGGCCGTACCTCAGCCCTGGCGCAGCTCCGCGAGTGCGGCGTCAGGGGCGGTCCCGCCGGGCGCGCTCGACCGCCCGGCGAGCCAGATCGTGGCGGCGCCCGCGGCGGAGACGAGGCAGATGCCGACGACGGCGACCGGCGAGAGTCCCTGCCCGAGCGCGACCGCCCCGACGAGCGCGCCCATCACGGGGTCCATGGCGAACAGCGTGCCGACGACGCGCGTGGAGCTGAGGCGGACGGCGAGGAAGTCGAGGCTGAACGCGATCGCGACGCCGAGGATCCCCGAGGCAGCGAGCAGTCCCCATCCCGCGGCCTCGACGCGCGGGGCCGCCGTGAGCGAGAACGGGAGCAGGAGAACCGCCCCCACGGCGACCGAGAGTGCGAGCCCGTCCAGGCCGCTCGTGTCGTCCCCGACCCGACCGGCGAGCAGCGTGTAGGCGCCGAACGCGACGGCGGCACCGAGACCGAACAGGATCCCGACCGAGTTCGCCTCGCCGCCGGGACCGCTGAGCAGCACGACGCCGACGAGCGCGACGGCGGGCAGGGCGAGCTCGCGGCGTCGCGACACGCCGATCGCGGCCACGACGAGCGGGCCGAGGAACTCGAGCGTGACGGCGAAGCCGAGCGGCAGGTGCGCGACGGCGTTGTAGAACAGGACGTTCATGGCGGCCATCGCGACCCCGTACGACGCGATGCCAGCCCAGGCGCGCGGCGGGCGGCCGCGCAGCGACGGGCGCGTCAGCGCGAGGAGGACGACGGCGGCGATCGCCATGCGCAGGCCGCTGACGCCGAGCGTGCCGACGCTCGCGAACAGGGACGAGGCGAGCGCGGCCGAGAGCTGGATGCTCAGCGACCCGATCAGGACGCACCCCAGCGCGAGGAGCGGGCCGGAACGCGGGTGGGCAGCACGGAGCGGACGAAGCAGAGTCATGAGGGTTCCCGAGAGGTCGTGCCGGGCGATCACCCGGCGAGAGGAAGGAGCGACCTGCGCAGGACGAACGCTCGACGCGCGGACGTCGCCGTCCGCGGGGGTCGTCCTGCTACTCGGGGTTCGGACCCCTGCGAGCAGCGCACCGGTAGCTGCTCATGGGATCCATGGGCACGACCTTAGCCGACCGTCGACAGGTCCAGGAGCATGACCCGGCTCGCGTAGGTCTTGCCCGGCCACCGGACCGTCTCGACGTCCACGAAGCCCCATCCGAGGTACAGGGCGTGCAGCCGGTCCGCGGGCACGGCCGTGTCGAGCCCGACGTGCGTCGCGCCCTGCGCGCTGGCCCGGACGGGTAGCGTCGGAGTGCCGTCGACGAGGCTCCAGGAGGTAGACCGATGTCCGAGACCGCTCAGGTCGTCCAGCCCGTCCCCGCGACCGCGGACCTGTACGACGAGCACGGCGAGGCGCTGCAGTCGTGCGACGTGCAGCTCCGCCAGTACGGGGGCGTCGCGGCGTTCGCGGGCCCGGCGGTGACGATCCGCTGCTCCGGGGACAACGCGCTCGTCAAGGCGACGCTCGCCGAGCCCGGGGAGGGCCGGGTGCTCGTCGTCGACGGCGGAGGGTCGGTGCACACCGCGCTGATGGGCGACCTCATCGCGGCGAGCGCGGTCGAGAACGGCTGGGCGGGTGTCGTGATCCACGGCGGCGTGCGCGACACGGCCGTGCTGCGCACGCTCCCGCTCGGGATCAAGGCGCTCGGGTCCAACCCGCGCAAGAGCGCGAAGGACGGCGCGGGCGAGCGCGACGTGCCGCTGACGTTCGGCGGCGCGACCTTCGCTCCGGGCGCGACGGTCGTGAGCGACGACGACGGGGTGGTGGTCCTGCCGTGACGCTCGAGGCGTGGCCCTACAGGCCCGGCAGGGCGGTCGCGGCCGGCTGACCGGCCGCGACCCGCAGCTCCTCCAGGGCGGCGCGGGCAGGGGGAGTGCCGACGACGGCGTCGCGCAGCACCGCGTGGATCGAGCGCACCGGAGCGGGGCGGACGACGCGGACCGCCACGAGCCCGGGCGGCAGGTGCGCGGCCCCCAGCTCGGGCAGGACCGTCACGCCGACGCCCGCGCCGACGAACGCGATGGCGGTCGGGTAGTCGTGGGCCTCGACGTGGAACGTCGGGCTGAACCCGGCGGCGGTGCACGCCTCGACGAGGGTCCGCCGGCACCAGCCACGCGCGAAGTCGTTGTCGACCCAGCGCTCGTCGAGGAGCTCGGCCAGCTCGATCTCCGCCCGGCTCGCGAGGTGATGGTCCTCGCGCAGCACGACGACGTACGGGTCGTCGAGCAGGTGGTGCACGCAGAATCCGCTCCCGGGGTCGAAGCCGCGGGGCGCGACGACGACCTGGACGTCGGCCCGCTCGTCCGGGTCGTCGGGGATCGTCTCGCGCAGCGCGAGGTCGAGCCGGACGCCCGGGAAGTCGGCCGTGAGCCGGCGCACGACCTGCGGCAGCCACGCGCCACCGACTGATGCGAAGTACGCGACGGAGAGCGATCCGGTCCTGCCCGCGCGCAGGTCGGCGACGACGGTCTCCGCCTCGCCGAGGCGTGCCAGCACGCCGTCGGCCTGGGCGGCGAGCGCGATCCCCGCCGCGGTCGGCCGCACACCGCGGCCTGCGCGCTCCAGGAGCGTGAGTCCCGTCTCCCGTTGGAGCGTCGTGACGTGCTGGCTCACGGCCGACGGGGTGTAGCCGAGGGCGGCGGCAGCGGCCTGGACCGAGCCGCTGGCGACGACGGAGCGGAAGATCCTCAGGCGGTGGACGTCGAGCATCCCTCCACGCTACAGCGATACTGAATCGAACGGTAGGAATGCGTGCTTGTGCTGAACAGTAACGCGGCGCGACGATCGGACGGTGACCGCACCCGAGGCCCCGGCGTCCACACCCTCCGTGTCGCGGCCCGCGCCCCTGTCGCAGCCTGCGTCCCCGTCCGCGGCTCCCGGCGGTGCGGCCCGACGGGCGGGGCTGCCCGTCGCCCTGGCCGTCACCGTGACGGTCCTGCTGTGGGCCTCGGCGTTCATCGGGGTCCGCGCCGCGGGGCAGGACTACACGCCGGGATCGCTGGCGCTGGGGCGCCAGCTCGCGGGCAGCCTCGGCCTCACCGCCATCGTCGCCGTGCGGTGGCTGCGCAGCGGCGCGCGACCCGTGCTGCCGCGCGGCCGGGTCCTCGTCGCGGTTCTCGCCTGGGGCGTGGGGTGGTTCAGCCTCTACAACCTCGCGCTCAACGCGGCCGAGCGGCACGTGGACGCGGGGACGACGGCGCTGCTCGTCAACGTGGCGCCCGTCCTCGTCGCGGTGCTCGCCGGCCTGCTGCTCGGCGAGGGCTTCCCGCGGCGCCTGCTCGTCGGCATGGCCTCGGCGTTCGCCGGCGTCGCGATCATCGCCGCGGCGACGTCGTCGGGCGAGCGCGACGTCGTCGGTGTCGGGCTCGGGCTCACCGCCGCGGTCCTCTACGCGGGTGCCGCGACGTCGCAGAAGCGTCTGCTCGCGCAGGTCGACGCCCTGACGATGACGTGGGTCGGGTGCCTCGCGGGGACCGTGGCGCTCCTCCCGTTCTCGCGCGCGCTCGCCGCCGAGACCGCGGCCGCGCCCGCGTCGTCGGTGTGGGCCGTCGTGCTCCTCGGCCTCGGCCCGACCGCCGTCGCGTTCACGACCTGGGGCTACGCGCTCTCGCGGCTGAGTGCCGGCCGGGCCGCCGCGACCACGTACCTCGTCCCGCCGATCGTCGTGCTGCTGTCCTGGCTCGTGCTCGCCGAGGTCCCTGCCCCGGTCGTGTTCGCGGGCGGCGCGCTGTGCCTGACCGGGGTCGCCGTCGCCACGGCGCCGCGGCGTCGAGCCACCGCGCGAGCGGGCTCCCCGGCCAGCAGGTGACAGGGGCCCACCGTGACCGGGCCCCGCCGTACCGGCGGAACCCGGTCACCGGTGGCTCGGTGGAGACCTCAGACGCCAGCCACCACCGTGGCGAGCCAGTCGTCGAGCCGCGTGTCGAACACCCGGGCGCCGTCGACGGGGAGCAGCGTGCGCTCCTCGATGGCGGCGCCGAAGTACGGGGCGTCGTCGGCCATCACGACCTGGCGCTCGACGCCCTGGGCGGCCAGCGTGCGCCGTACCAGGTCGCCGATCGTGAGGACCTCCGGGCCGGCGATCTCGACGTCTCCGACCGGGTCGCCCACCGCGACGCGCGCCACGCCGGTCGCGACGTCGTCGGCCGCGATCGGCTGGATCGACGCGCTCGACACCCGCACCGTGTCGCCCTGCGTCGCGGTATCGATGATCGCGGGCGTGAACTCGAAGAACTGCGTCGCGTGCACGAGCGAGTACGGCACGCCCGAGTCGCGGACGACGCGCTCCTGCGCCGCCTTCGCGTGGAAGTAGCTGATGTCCTGCGGGCGGTCCGTCCCGGCGATCGTGAGCGCGACGTGGTGCCGCACCCCCGCGGCCTTCTCCGCGGCCACCAGGTTCTTCGTCGACGTCGTGAAGAACTCCCGTGCCTCGTCCGGCACGAACGAGGGCGCCTGGGTGACGTCGACGACCACGTCGGCGCCCTGCAGGACCGCGACGAGCCCCTCGCCCGTGAACGCGTCCACGCCCGAGCGGCGGGAAGCCGCTACGGCCTCGTGCCCGTGCGCGGTGACCTTCTCGACGACGTGCGACCCCACGCGACCTGCACCGCCGACGACGATGATTCTTGTCATGATCGAGCCTTCCTGAGTAGGGGGAGGTGCGTCCGCACCCTCGCGAGTCGACCGACACCTACCCCGGGTTGTGACGGTTCCCGCGCTCGTCCGTCCCGGGCGTCTGCCACACTCGGCCCGTGCAGCAGAGCCGCCCGGTACCCCGATCGCCGCACCGGGACGAGATCCAGGCGCGCTGGCGCAGGAGGAGCGCCGGCACGACGGTCGCGTCGCTCGGGCTGCTGTTGGCGCTGCTCCCTGCGCTCGGGGCGGTCCTCGTGGGCCTCGACTCCGCCTCCGTCCCGTGCGTCGAGAGCGGCATCGGCAACCCGTGCGACCTGCCGGCGCAGGCGTTCGGGGCCGCTGTCGCGCTCCCGGCGGTCCCCGTCGTCCTGGGGTTGCTGATCGCCCGGCCCGCGCGGCGCAACGCATACCTGGTGACCACCGTCGCGGCCGCGCTCGCGCTCTACGTGGCGCTGCTCGTGCTGGCCTGAACCGGAGCGCCGCCCGCCGAGGCGTAGGGTGGACGCATGATCACGCAGAGCTGGTGGTGGCTGCCCCTGCAGCCGTGACCTGTCCTGCCCACGTCCCGAGCTGCGCGCCGCAGCCGGGACGTCGTCATGTCCGGGCGGACCCGACCGGGACGCGGCGCGTGGCTCCCCACCGAAGGAGAGCCCACCATGAGCACGACCCTCGCCTCGCCCGAGGCGACCCTGCCCGCCGAGGCGGCTGCGCCGTCGTCCACGACGTCGCCCGCGCTGCCGGCCTCGACCGCGTCCGTCGCCACCGCGCGCGAGCGGTCCGCGCAGATCGAGGCACGCCTCGCGACCGACCCGTCCGGCTTCCGCGTCCTCACCGGTGACCGCCCGACGGGTGCGCTGCACCTCGGTCACTACCTCGGCACGGTCGCCAACCGCGTCCGGCTCCAGGACGACGGCATCGAGGTGGTCCTGGTGATCGCCGACTACCAGGTGATCACCGACCGCGACGACGCCGGCGATCTGCGCGCGACCGTGCGCGAGATCGTCCTCGACTACCTCGCCGCAGGGATCGACCCCGCGCGCACGACGATCTTCACGCACTCGGCGGTCCCGGCCCTCAACCAGCTCCTGCTGCCGTTCCTCAGTCTCGTCACGACGGCCGAGATCGAGCGCAACCCCACCGTCAAGGCCGAGGCGGTCGCGGCGGTCGCACGACAGGGCCGGCCCATGAGCGGCCTGCTGTTCACCTACCCCGTGCACCAGGCGGCCGACATCCTGTTCTGCCACGGCAACCTCGTCCCGGGCGGGCAGGACCAGCTCCCGCACGTCGAGATCACCCGCACGATCGCGCGCCGCTTCAACCAGCGCTACAGCGCCACGACCCCGTACTTCCCCGAGCCCGACGTCCTGCTCGCGCCTGCCCCGACCGTCCTCGGCTCGGACGGGCACAAGATGAGCAAGTCCGCCGGCAACGCGCTCGAGCTGCGCGACGACGAGGACGCCACCGCACGCTTCGTGCGCCGCCACCGCACGGACTCCGAGCGCCACGTCACGTACGAGCCCGGGCGTCGGCCCGAGGTCGCGAACCTCCTCACGCTCGGTGCGTTCGCAGCGGGTACGACGCCGGAGGCGCTCGCGGACGAGGTCGGTGCGGCGGGCGCGGGCCGGCTCAAGCAGGTGGTGACGGAGGCGCTCGTCGAGCACCTGCGCCCCCTGCGTGCCCGACGTCGCGCGCTCGCCGCGGGCGACGGCCCGGACCCCCTCGACGTGCTCGCGCGAGGCAACGCCCGCGCGAACGAGATCGCGGCCCGCACCCTCGCCGACGTCCGCAGCCTCATGGCCATGACCTACTGAGCCGGAGCCTCCCACCGAGAAGTGCGTATCCGCCCCCGTTTCGGGCGATTCTGGGGCGGATAGACACTTCTCGGCGGAGGGCTAGGCTCCCAGGCGGTCGCGCAGGTGTGCCAGCTGCGTCCGCAGCTCGTCCGGGACGCGGTCGCCGAACGTGCCGAAGAACTCGGCGGTCAGCTCGGCCTCGGCGAGCCACGGCTCGACCGGGACGTCGAAGAGGGCGTCGAGGTCGCCGTCGTCCAGGTGGAGCCCGCCCAGCTCGAGCGCGCCCGGGGCGGGG
>CAZFUQ010000148.1:7819-9793 GCA_964521905.1 uncultured Cellulosimicrobium sp. | reverse complement strand
GGGGTTGGGTGCGGCGGGGCGGGGGCGCGGGGGGCGGGGGTGCGGTCGGCGGGGGGCGGGGGGTGTGGTCGGTGGGGGGACCTACCGCGGACGCGGTATGCGGTCGACGCCGACCGGAGGATTCGGCGGGGTGGCGGAACCCGAAGGATGGGAGACGTCCACGACGCACAGCGTCCCGTCACCGCCGGAGGCACCCATGTCCCGCTCCCTGAAGATCACCTCTGCCGTCGCCGCCACCCTGGCGACCGTCCTCGTCGCCCGCCGGCTCCTGCGCCGGCGCACCCCGGAGACGGTCGTCGTGGACGGCACGACCCTCGACGACGCCCGATGAGCGCCGTCGACACACGGCTAGGCACCGTGCGGACCGGCCGCGAACGCCGACCCACCTCGCGGCCCGGCCGCGAACGCCGACCCACCTCGCGGCGCGGCCACGTGCCGGGCGGCGGTTCCGTGAAGACCTGGCAGGTGGTCGCCACGCCCCTCATCGTGGTCGCGTCGATCGTCGGCGGGGGCGCGGTCGGGCTCCTGCTGCTCACGATCGAGGCCGCGATGCAGGGCCTGGTCCGGTAGGGAGGTGCCGCGGGTCCCGCGGCAGGACCCGGGACCCGCACCCAGCACCACCCACCACGGCACGGCACGGCACGGCACGGCACGGAAGGAGGAGAGCCGATGAGCACGGGACCGACCCCGCACGAGGACGACCTCGCGCCGCGCCCCTCCGTCGCCGACCTCCCGCGCCCCTACGTCGCCGACCTCCTCGAGGCTCGCGACCGGCTGGACGTCCTCCTCGAGGAGCTCGACCGCACCGCGCGGGCACGGCCCGCCCGCGCCGTGCTCGGCGCGGGCCGTCAGCGCCGGGCTCGGCGTGCGGCGTCGACGCGCGCCGTCAGCGCCGGTCGTCCATGAGCCCGGCCTCGTAGGCGAAGACGACGAGCTGGGCGCGGTCGCGCGCGGCCGTCTTGGTCATGGCCCGGTTGACGTGCGTCTTGACCGTCGCCGGGCTGATGTACAGCCGCAGCCCGATCTCGACGTTCGACAGGCCCGTCGCCACGAGCACGACCATCTCGCGCTCGCGCTCCGTGAGGTCGGCGATCCCGGGCACCGTGACGCGCGCGGCCGGCTCGGGGCGCTCGAGCGCCCGGGCGACGACGGCCCGCGTCGCCCGCGGGGAGAGCAGCTGCTCCCCCGCCGCGACGGTGCGGATCGCGTCCAGCAGCGCCGCGGGCTCGACCCCCTTCCCGAGGAATCCCGAGGCCCCGGCGCGCAGCGCACCGACGACGAGGTCGTCGTCCTCGAACGTGGTGAGCACGAGGATGCGCACGTCGGCGAGGTCGGGGTCGGCGACGATCCGGCGCGTCGCCTCGATCCCGTCCATGTCCGGCATGCGGATGTCCATCACGACGACGTCGGGCCGGGTCTCGCGCGCGACGGCGACCGCCTCCAGCCCGGTCGCCGCCTCGCCGACCACGTCGATGTCGGGCTGCGAGTCGAGGAGGAGGCGGAACGTGGCCCGCAGGAGCGCCTGGTCGTCCGCGAGAAGGACGGTCGTGGTCATCGGTGCTGCTCCGATCGGGCCGCGAGGCCGGGAAGGTGTGCCACGACGGCGAACCCGCCGTCGGCCGGTCGTTCGACCGTGAAGGTGCCGCCCGCCGCACGGGCACGCTCGCGCATCCCGAGCAGCCCGTTCCCCGTCCCGGGGGCCGCGTCGACCGGTCGGGTGCCGGGGCCGTTGCGGACGCTCACGTCGAGGCCGTCGTCCGTCCAGTCGAGCCGCACGGCCACCCGTGCTCCCGGGGCGTGCTTGGCCGCGTTGGTCAGGGCCTCCTGCACGATCCGGTAGGCGGCGACGCCGCCCGGCTCGCCGAGCGCGACGGGCGTCCCGTGCTCGGTCAGGGTCACGGTCGTCCCCGTCGTCTCGAGCGACGCGACGAGCGCGGGCAGGCGGTCGAGGCCCGGCACGGGCCGGTACCTCTC
>CAZFUQ010000148.1:0-7719 GCA_964521905.1 uncultured Cellulosimicrobium sp. | reverse complement strand
CGGTCCCGGTCCCGTCCGCGCCCGCCGCGCCGTCGCGCCGCAGGAGCCCGACCGTCGCGCGGAGGTCGTCGATCGCCCGGGAGGTGTGCCGGGTGATGTCGTCGAGTGCCCGGGTCGCGCCGTCGGGGTCCGTGCGCAGGAGAAAGCTCGCGACGCCCGCCTGGGCGTTGACGAGGACGAGGTTGTGGGCGAGGACGTCGTGGAGCTCGCGCGCGATCCGCAGGCGCTCGTCGGTCACGGCCTCCCGGGTCCGCTCCTCGCGCTCGCGGAGCAGGCGCTCGCGCCGTTCCCGGCGTGCGGCGACCACGGTCCCGGCGCCGGTGGCGAGGCACACGAGGTTGACGATCATGAGGTCGGTGACGAGCAGCTCTCGCGTCCCCGTGAGGACGCTGGTCACGAGCAGCACGGCGCTCGACACCCCGGCGGCGCCCCACGCGACGGGACGCGGCGCTCGGACGGCGAGGGTCCACGTCGCGACCATCGTCGCGATCGGCACCGGCTGCAGCGCACCCATGGCGATCCCGTCGGTCAGGACGACGGGGGGCACGGGCACGACGACGAGCTGCACGACCGAGACGACGACCGTCGCGGCCACCGTCGCGAGCGGCCACCGCGTGCGCCCGAGCAGGGGGAGCCAGCCGAGGACCGTGAGCACGAGGAGCGGCGGCTCCGGCCACGCGTACCCGGCCCCCTTGAACATGACCGCGGTGAGCATCCACGGCAGGACGAGCAGGGTCCACACGACCTGCGCCCGGGTCGGACGCGTACCGCGTCCGGCCCGGGCCACCAGCTCGCGCCACCTGTCGGCACGGCGGTCATGGGTCATGCGTCAGTCCCCGTCCCGGGCTCCGTCGGTCACCAGCGCCTTCCCGACCGAGGGTGCCACGGGCTCGGTCTCCGGCGCTCCCGCACCGCTCGCCCCGACCGCTCCCGACGCCTCGGCCGACCCCTCGACCGCGAGGCGGGGCGTGATGCGCTCGGCCCACGCGGGGTAGGCCCAGTTGCGACGACCGATCAGGTGCATCAGCGCCGGGACCAGGAGGAGGCGCATGACGAACGCGTCGAACAGGACGGCGACACCGAGGCCGATCCCGATCGTCGCGACGATCCGCTCCCCGCCGAAGGCGAAGGACGCGAAGACCGCGAGCATGATCGTGGCCGCGGTCGCGATCACCCGCGCCGTCTCCGCCACGCCGACGCGGACCGCACGCCCGTTGTCCCTGGTCCGGGTCCACTCCTCGTGCATCCGGGAGACGAGGAAGACCTGGTAGTCCATGGAGAGGCCGAAGACCACGCCGACGAGGATCACCGGGACGATGTACATGGTGGGTGCGCCGTCCCCGACGCCGAGGAGGTCGCTCGCCCACCCCCACTGGAACAGCGCCGTGACGACGCCGAGCCCGACGACGATCGTCGCGAGGTTGCTCACCGCGCCGAGCAGCGGGACGAGGACGCTGCGGAACGCGAGCGCCAGCAGGACGAACCCGAGCGCGGCGATGATCCCGAGGTACAGCGGCAGCTTGCTCATGAGCGCCTGCGACAGGTCGATGTTCGTCGCGGTCTCGCCGCCGACGAAGACCTCCAGGTCCGTCCCCGCGGAGGCGGCGGGGATCGTCTCCGCGCGCAGCTCGTGCACGAGGTCCTCGGTCCGGGCGGACTGGGCGGACGTCGTCGGGGTGACGGCCGCGACCGCGACCTCCTGGCCAGGCCGGAGCGGTGCGGACGCGACGGCGGCGACGCCCGCGACGTCGGGCAGGTCCGCCACGAGCCGGGAGAAGGCGTCGGCGGAAGCCTGGTCGGGCACCCGCGCCGCGAGCACGAGCGAGGCGTCGACGCCCTCGCCGAACGCGGGCCCGACGAGGTCCGCGTACTCCCGGGTGGGCGACCCGGCCGGGTCGCTCGACGCGTCCGGGTTGCCCACCCGCATGCTCGTGGCCGGCAGGGCGAGCACGACGAGCAGGAGCAGCGCGGCCGCGGCGAACCGCCCCGGCGTCCGCTGCAGCCGCAGCGCCCACCGCGCGGCGAGGGTCCTGGAGGAGCGCGACCGGGCGGCACGCGGCGCGGGCACCTCGGCCTGTCCGGCGAGCTCGGCCCGCTGCCGCCTCGACAGCACCCGGTGCCCCAGCATCCCGAGCAGCGCGGGGAGCAGGGTCACGGCCGCGAGGACGGTGAACGTCACGGTGACGGCGGCGGCCTGCCCCATCCCGGTGAGGACCCCGAGGCCCACCACCGCCATGGCGAGCAGCGCGACGACGACCGTCATCCCGGCGAAGACCACGGCCCGGCCGGACGTCTCGAGGGCCTGCGCGGCGGCGTCGGCGACGGACCGGCCCTCCACGAGGGCCTTGCGGTGCCGGTTCACGATGAACAGCGCGTAGTCGATCCCGACGCCGAGACCGATGAGCGCGCCCATCGTCAGGGACGTGCTGTCCAGGTCGACCACGTGCGAGAGCGCCATGACGAGCAGGAGCGACACCCCGACGCCGGTGACCCCGGTGACGATCGGCAGCCACGACGCCCACATCGACCGGAACATGAGGTACATGAGGAGCAGCGCCGCGAGGATGCCGACGACCTCCCCGCCGTGCGTCGGCTCGGGCAGCTCGGAGAACGCCTGCCCGCCGGCCGCGACCTGCAGGTCCGGGCCGGAGTGCTCGTCGGTGACGGCACGCACGGCGTCGACGTCGACCGCGTCGGTGGTGGTCACCGTGGCGAAGGCGGTCGACGTCGCGGCGTCGACCTGCCCCGCCCCGGCCTCCGAGTACGGGCTGACGACCGCCTCGACCCCGGGCAGGTCGGCGATCTCGCCGAGCATCGTCGTGACCTCGGCCTGCACGGCGGGGTCGTCGACGGGCGCGCCGTCGGACTGCCAGACGACGCGTCCCGAGCCGGTGCCCGAGTCGGCACCTGACCCGGCACCTGACTCGGCAAGGAGCGCGTACGCGCTCGAGGACTCGCTGTCCGGGAGCTGGGTGGCGGCGCTGAACGCCGTGCCCCGGAGCGCGACGAGCCCGGCGAGGCCGAGCAGGACGACGATCCACAGGGCCACGACGGTGCGTCGACGACCGACGCACCAACGAGCGATCGATGACATGGGGAGACTTCTCTCAGGAGGGGATCCGGACCTTCTCCAGGCTCCCGACCCAGGACCGGCGGGTCGTCAGCCGGACGGCGCTCGCCGGGTACCGCGGTCGCGGTACGCCCCGTACGTCGGGGCGCTCGTCGCGCCGGTGAGGGGCACGGGTCGAGACACCTACGCTGGCGCGCATGGACCTCGCGCGCTCGATCCCGCTGTTCGTCCTTGCCGCGCTGCTCGAGATCGGCGGCGCGTGGCTCGTGTGGCAGGGCGTGCGCGAGCACCGGGGCTGGCTGTGGATCGGCGCGGGGGTGGTCGCGCTCGGCCTCTACGGCGTGGTCGCGACGTTCCAGCCCGACGCGAACTTCGGCCGCATCCTCGCCGCGTACGGCGGCGTGTTCGTCGCCGGGTCGCTCGCGTGGGGCATGGTGGTCGACGGATTCCGCCCCGACCGCTGGGACGTCGCCGGTGCGCTGATCTGCCTCGCCGGCGTCGCCGTCATCATGTACGCGCCGCGCCCGGACTGACCGACGACGGCCCGTGCTCCGAGGGAGCACCCGGGCCCGGACACCGTCCTCAGACGGTGCGGCACCCCCGCAGGAGCCGGGCGACCATGCCCTGGGCGTCAGCGCGGTCGTAGCCGGGGCCGAGGATGCAGAGGTTCCCGACCGCGCGCATCAGCGTGTACGCGGTGACGCGCGGGTCGATCTGGCCCGCGGCCGTGCCCGCGTCGATCAGGGACCCGCAGGCCGGGACGAGCTCGTCGAGCATCAGGGTGTGCAGACTCTGCAGGCTCTGGTCCTCGGACTGGAGCGCCGCTCCGAGCCCGTGCTTGGTGACGAGGAACTCCACGAACGCGTCGAACCACCGCTCCAACGCGTCGCCGGGCTCGATCGGTTGCCCCAGGAGCTCGGGCGCCAGTGCTGCGCACTCCTCGATCTGGTGCCGGTAGACGGCGACGACCAGCTCCGCCCGGGTCGGGAAGTGGCGGTAGACCGTGCCCACGCCGACCTCGGCTCGAGCGGCGATGTCGCGGACGGGCGCGTGCACCCCCTGCTCCACGAACGCGGCCGCGGCAGCCGCCAGGAGGGACTCGCGGGTACGTCTCGCCCCTGCTTCGCGCACGCCGACCGGCTCGGTCACATCCCTCTCCCTTGCTCGCGGAACACTGTTCCGCTAACGTGGCGGAACAGTGTTCCGTCAAGTATGGCAGAACCGACGCCGCAGAGAGGGCACCACCGTGCGCACCCACCAGCCGGAACAGCAGATCGTCGCGATCAAGCCCGTCACCGTCCCCGCAGCCGGGCGCGAGCCGGGACTGCAGGTCAAGGTCACCGCACCGGTGTCGGGGCAGGACCTTCCCGTCATCGTGTTCTCCCACGGCAACGCGTGGTCGATGGACGCCTACGAGCCGCTCGTCGACCGCTGGGCGGCAGCGGGGTTCGTCGTGGTGCAGCCCACCCACCTCGACTCGCGGCGCCACGGCATCGGCATCGACGACCCGGCCTTCGGCAGCATCTGGCGGGTCCGCATCGCCGACCTGCACGCGGTGCTCGACGACCTCGACGGCGTCCTCGCCCGGGCCGGCGGGCTGGACGCGCGGAGCGACCTCGATCGCGTGGCCGGCGTCGGGCACTCCTGGGGCGCCCAGAGCGTCGGCACCCTCCTCGGCGCGCGCGTGCTCGACACCCACGGCGACCCGGGCGAGGACTTTACCCACCCCGCGGTCCGGGCCGGTGCGCTGCTCGCGGTGACGGGCACCGGAGACACGCTCACGCCCTTCGCGGCCGAGCACCTGCCGTTCATGCGGCCGGACTACTCCACCATGAGCACCCGGGCCCTCGTCGTCGCCGGCGGCGAGGACCGGTCGGCGATGTCCACGCGCGGCCCGGACTGGTTCACCGACGCCTACCACCTCGGCCCGGGCCCCAAGAGCCTGCTCACCGTGACCGAGGGCGAGCACACGCTCGGCGGGATCGCCGGCGAGCGCGTCGCCGAGACCACCGACGACGACCCGGCCCGGGTCGCGCTCGTCGCCGACGCCGTCTCCGCCTACCTGCTCGACGCCCTCGGCCTCGACCCTGAGCCCTGGGCGACGGTCCGCGACGACGCGCCCGCGAGCGCCGGCACCTACCGCGTCGACGAGAGGTAGCGCGTCCGGACCGCGGAGACCTTCCGCCGGGAGCCCTGGGCGGGCGGGGCCTCGTCTGCCAGGATGTGCGCGTGGCCATCGACGCCCCGACCGGCAGGGGGCCGACGCACGCCGTCGGAGCCGGAGACCTCGAGCCCGCCCTTCCCGGCCTCGAGCCGGGACCGACGCGCGAGCAGTACGCGAGCTGGAGCCGCCGCGTCGTCGCGTACCTCCTCGACACGGCGATCGTCGCCGCGGTCATGTTCCTCGCCGTCGGGCCGGGGTACGACGTGCGCCTGCTGCCCGGGATCGGGCCAAACGTCGGCACCTCCAGCGTCCCGGTGCCCGGCGGCACCTGGTGGGCGGTCGGGACCCTGGGCGTCCTGCTGGCCCTGCAGGCCTGGACCGGCGCGTCACCCGGCAAGCGGACGGTGGGCATCGTCGTCGTGCACGACGTCACCGGCCGGCCGGCCGGGCTGATCCGCACGGTGCTGAGGGCCTTCGCGCACGTCCTCGACGCGATCCTCTACATCGGGTACCTCCGGCCCCTGTGGCACGCGCAGCGCCGGACGTTCGCGGACTCGATCTGCCGCACCGTCGTCCTCCCGCGGGTCCGCCCACCGGTCCCGTTCCTCGGACCGGGCACCGCACCGGGCGGGCGCCGCCCGTCCCGGGTCGTCACGGGCGCGGCGACGATCCTCTCGGTCGGCAGCGCCGTCTTCGCCCTGGGCCCGACGACCACGACCGGCGGAGCCGTCGGCGCCACCGTCTGCGGCGTGCTGGAGGTGCCCGGCTCCCCGGTCGCCGAGGACGTGACGGTGACGTTCGGGGAGGGCGCGCAGACGATGACGCGCTGGGGCGTGAGCCGGACCGCCCCCTCGGCGGGCTCCGACACCTCGGGCGACCTCGTGGCCACGTTCTCCCCGGTCGTCGACGGGCTCTCGACCGACGCCGGGGCCGTCGAGGAGCAGCGCGTGCTGCGCGTCACGGATGCCTCCGGTACGACCCTCGTGGAACGGCGGAGCACCGTCCTGGTCGAGGTGGAGGAGGACGGGTCGTTCCGGATCGACGTCACCGACCTGGACGACACCGGGGCGGGAGGCGCCACGGACCCGACGACCGAGCTGCGGGTCGACGCCGCGACCCTTGCGAGCCTGCCGGCGGGATGGGGCTGGGACGTCGAGATCGGCACGGAGGGGCAGGCGACGGTGTCCTGCGCGGGCCCCGCGACGGGTTTCTGACGCGGCCCGCCCCGGGCCGGCGGCACGGGCCGCCCGCCGGGACGGGTCTCACGGAGCGGCGGATCGGCTGCAACACGGACGAAACGCGGGCGACGACGTGGGGAAACGTCGCGGTCGCACGATAGGGGTGCGCCGGGCCTCCGAGCCCGGCGCACCAGAATCCGTCCCGATCGCCGCGGCAGGTCATGCCGCCGCGGCACCGAGGAGGCCCTCGTGCCGGACAACCGCCCGCTCTTCTCCGCTCCCGCCGCCGCCGGCACGACGACCGCGAGCCGCCCGGCCCGTGCGACCCACCGCACGACGGCCACCCTCCGCCTGCCCGAGCTCGTGGTCGACGGCGCGGGCGAGGAAGGCCGTCGGGCCAACCCGGGCGACGAGCTCACCGTGGACCCCGCGGACCGCCGTCGTCGCGCCCGCGCGGCGCTCCTCGACCTGCGGCGCGACGTGATCCGCCGCGACCTCCAGGGGCGGTGACCCCGGAGGGCTCGTCTCGCGGTCGACGCTCCTGCCGTGGGGCGCACGTCGCCGGATAGCGGGCGAGCGCCACCAGGAGGTCGCCCCCGTCGTCGGGGACGAGGTGGTGGTCGAGGTGGAGCCGCGTAGGTTGGTCCCCATGCGGATCGGAGCCCACCTCGACCAGTCGGACGTCATCGCGCAGGCGCAGGCCATCGGGGCCGACGTCGCGCAGATCTTCCTCGGTGACCCCCAGTCCTGGAAGGGACCGGAGTTCACGTATCCCGGCGGGGCGGAGGCGCTCAAGGCCGACGCGGCCGCGGCCGGCCTCGAGCTCGTCGTGCACGCGCCGTACGTCATCAACGTCGCGAGCCCCAACAACCGCATCCGCATCCCGAGCCGCAAGCTCCTGCAGCAGATCGCCGACGGCGCGGCGGCGGTCGGGGCCGTCGGGGTCGTCGTCCACGGCGGGCACGTCACCGCGAAGGACGACCCCGCGAAGGGGTTCGACAACTGGCGCAAGGCGATCGACGCGCTGCAGACCGACGTGACGGTCTACATCGAGAACACCGCGGGCGGCGACTTCTCCATGGCACGTCGGCTCGAGCGCATCGAGGGCCTGTGGGCCGCGGTCCAGGAGGCCGACGGCGGGGAGGACGTGGGCTTCTGCCTCGACACGTGCCACGCGTGGGCGGGCGGCATCGACCTCACGACGGCGGTCGAGCAGGTCCGCGCGATCACGGGCCGTGTCGACCTCGTGCATCTCAACAACAGCCGCGACACCGCCGGCTCGGGCGCCGACCGCCACGCGGGTCTCA
>CAZFUQ010000147.1:9484-9843 GCA_964521905.1 uncultured Cellulosimicrobium sp. | reverse complement strand
TGGTACACGCTCAACTCGCTGCCCGGCTACGTCGCCCCGGCCGACCGCGGCTGGTACGAGGCGGAGCTGGCCCAGCCCCTCGGCGGGTCGAGCATCGGCTCGGACCACAGCAACTACTCCGGTTCCGGCTTCGCCGCGGGCATGACGACGGTCGGCTCCGGCCGCACGTTCTCCGTGACCGTCCCCGAGGCGGGCACGTACCCGGTCAACGTCCGGTACGCCAACGGCATCCACCCGTACACCGAGCTGCGCTCCAAGAACGTCTCGCTGCACGTGAACGGCGAGGACCTCGGCCAGTGGAACTTCCCCACGACGGGAAGCTGGAAGGACTGGGGCGTGCTGACGCGCGACCTCGAGCT
>CAZFUQ010000147.1:0-9474 GCA_964521905.1 uncultured Cellulosimicrobium sp. | reverse complement strand
GGTCGAGGACGGCTACACCGCGATCTACGACGGCACCCTCGCGAGCCTGCAGGAGGGCTGGCGCATGGCCGGTCCGGGTGGCTTCGGCCGTCAGGACGACTGCTCGATCCGCGGTGCGGGTGGCATGGGCCTGCTCTGGTACACCGCCGCCGAGCTCGGCGACGCGTACTCGCTCAAGCTCGACTGGAAGCTCACGAAGGACGACAACGGCGGCGTGTTCGTCGGGTTCCCGAACCCGGGCGACGACCCGTGGGTGGCCGTCAACAAGGGCTACGAGATCCAGATCGACGCGACCGACGCCGCCGACCGCACCACGGGCGCCGTCTACACGTTCCAGGGCGCCGACCCGGAGGCCGTCGCGGCCGCGCTCAAGCCGGTCGGGCAGTGGAACGCGTACGACATCCGGGTCGAGGGAGACCGCATCCGCATCTACCTCAACGACGTGCTCGTCAACGACTTCACGAGCACCGACCCGGCACGGCTGGTCAACAGCTTCGTCGGCATCCAGAACCACGGCAGCGGCGAGATGGTCAACTACCGGAACATCCGGTTCAAGGCGCTGACCGACGAGCCCGTCGAGCAGCTCGCGATCGCGACCACGGTCGAGACGCGCTGCCTCGCGGGCAAGGCGTACGTCGCGGTCCGTGCCACGAACGAGGACACGGTGCCGGCGGACATCACGCTGACGACGCCGTTCGGGACGAAGACGGTGACCGGCGTCCAGCCGGGCGCCTCGGCGTACCAGTCGTTCGCGACGCGCTCGGCGTCGGTCGAGGCGGGCACCGCCCAGGTGTCCGCGACGGGCGGCGACCTGGCGTTCCAGGCGGACGTCGCGTACGACGCCGCGGCCTGCGGCTGACCTGAGCCCGGGGCGGTCGGCGCGAGCCGGCCGCCCCGGGTGCCCGCGCCCGGCGGCGGGGGCGGAGCGTGGTCCGACGGCGCTCCCACCCTCGCGTAGGGTGCTCACCTCACGCCCGCGCGGCCGTCTCCCGCACGACGTTCCTCGACGAGGAGGACGAACCCATGGCGCTCGGACGCCTGCTGCACCGGACCGGACGGTTCGCCGCGCGTCGTCGGGCCGTGGTCCTGGCGGTCTGGTCCGTTCTCCTCGTCGCCGGCGCCGTGCTCGGCGGTGCCGTCTTCGACAAGACCTCCGACGTCGAGCCCGCGCCGCCCGGCAGCGCGTCGGCGCTCGCGGCCGAGCGCCTCGACGAGCTCAAGCCCGAGGGCGAGACCGTCGTCGCCGTGCTCTCCGGGCGCGACTACTTCTCCACGGAGCTGATCGCCCAGGCGAGCGACGTCATGCACGGCATCCGCGCGATGCCGGGCGTCGTCGAGCTGTTCGACGCCTACACCGGCGGCGGCCTCATCGCCGACGACGGCCAGGGCTCCCTCGTCATCGTCGAGCTCGACCCCGCGCTGTCCGACGACGAGGCGCTGGCCCTCGCGCACGAGGTCGCCGACGCGCTCCGCACCATCGACACCCCCGAGGTCCTCGTCGGCGGGGCGCTGCTCGCCGAGGAGGCGTTCGTCGACCAGGCGATCACCGACGCCGCGGTGGGCGAGGGCGTCGCGATCGCCGTGCTGCTCGTCGTGCTCGTCGTCGTCCTCGGCGGCCTGCGCGCGGGCCTGGTCCCGCTGCTGTCCGCGCTCGCGGCGATCGCGGTCGCGCTGCTCGTGCTCAGCGGGCTGCTGGGCATCGTCCCCGTGAACGAGTTCGCCGTGAACGTCGTGACGCTGCTCGGCCTCGGGCTCACGGTCGACTACTCCTTGCTCGTCCTGGCGCGCTTCCGCGAGGAGCGGGCCGAGAACCCCGGCCTCCCGCTCGACGAGCTGGTCGGGCGCACGCTCGCCACCGCCGGGCGCGCCGTGCTCGCGTCGGGACTCGCGGTCGCGATCGCCCTGACCGGCCTGCTCCTGCTCGGCGACTCGCTGCTCTCCGGCATGGCCGTCGGCGGCGCGATCGTCGTGCTCGTCGCGACCGCCGCCGGGCTCACGCTCGTGCCCGCGCTCGTCGCGACGTGGCACCGCGCCATCCCCGCCTCGGGTGCCCGCACCTGGTCCCACCCGTGGACCGGGCGCGGCGGGGCCGGCACGCTCGGCCGCCTCGCGCGCACCGCCCAGCTGCACGCCGTGCTCGTCACGCTCGGCGCGACGGCCCTCCTGCTCGCGCTCGCCGCACCGCTCGGCTCGATGACGCTCGGCAGCTCCGAGGTCCACTCCCTGCCCGCCGACGCCGAGGCTCGCCTCGCCGCCGACGCGACCACCTCGCGCTTCGCCGACCTCGGCGTCACCGAGATCACCGTGCTCGTCGAGGCACCCCGCGGCGACGAGGCCGCCTCTGCCTACCTCGACCAGGTCGCGGCCCTGCCCGGCGTCGAGGACGCGATGCAGGACACCGACTACCCGCCCGAGGTCCTCGTCGTCGACGTCACCCCCGACGTCGGCGAGGGCGGCGACGCGACCGCCGCCGAGGCCCAGGACCTGCTGCGCGCGATCCGCGCCATCGACACCGCCGGCCTCGACGTGCACGTCGCCGGCCCGGCCGCCGAGGTCGTCGACACCCAGGAGCACCTCGCGCAGCGCCTCCCGCTCGCCGCAGGCGTCGTCGTGCTCGCGACGTTCCTGCTCCTCTTCCTGCTCACCGGCTCGCTCGTCGTGCCGCTCAAGGCGCTCGTGCTCAACCTGCTCACGCTCGCCGCGACGCTCGGCGTGCTCGTCTCGGTGTTCCAGCACGGCGTCGGCGCCTCGCTGCTCGGGTTCGAACCGTGGGGCGCGCTCGACGTCACGACACCCCTGCTCATCGGCATGCTCGTGTTCGGCCTGTCGACCGACTACGAGGTCTTCCTCCTCGCACGCACGGCCGAGGAGTGGCGCGCCCGTCGCCCCGGCGAGGACCTGCGTACCGCCAACGACCGGGCCGTGCTCCGCGGCATCACCGCGTCCGGCCCGGTCGTCACGACGGCCGCCGTCGCCATCGGCATCGTGTTCCTCGGCTTCGCGGCGGGCGAGCTCGTCGCGATGAAGGAGGTTGGCGTCGGCATGGCCGTCGCCGTCCTGCTCGACGTGACAGTCGTGCGCGGCCTCCTCCTCCCCGCCACGATGACGCTGCTGGGCCGATGGAACTGGTGGCCCGGCGGCGGCGCGGACGGTTCCGCGCGTTCCGTCCGGGCGACCGCTCCGCCCTCGCCCGCCGTTTCGGCCTCACCGTCCGCTCCGCCGAGGTAGAGCCCTGGTAGGCCGAGGTAGAGCCGTGGTGCGCCGAGGTAGAGCCGTGGTGCGTCAGGCGTCGCGCATGACCTCGGTGACGAAGCGGGCGGAGCGCTCGCGGAGTCCTTCGGTGCGGAGCTCGACGAACAGCTCGCGCATCGACTCGTCGTCGCCGATCTCGGTGCGGGTCGGGGTGCGGCGGACGTTCTGCGAGCACAGGAAGTGCGTGCAGACGAGAGTTCCGACGGTGTTCCCGCGGCGGCCGGAGGCGCCGGCGCGCCGCGCGACGTAGAGGCTGACGTCGTCCGTCACGACGACGTCCTCGCACCACGCGCAGACGGCGCGCTTGCGCATGCCGCCGGTCTTGGCGTCGGTCGAGCGCAGCAGGACGCCGCGCGGTTCGCCGTCGACCACGACGACCGCGTACGCGAGCAGCGGCGCCTTGCGGTCGCGCCACCCGAGGTAGTCGAGGCGGTCCCAGTCGAGGGAGTCGAGGTCGGGGAGGGTCGCCTGCGCGGCCTCGCGCTTGGAGGCGTTGACGAAGGACGCGCGGATCTGCTTCTCGGTCAGGGGGTTCATGGGTTCACGGCTTCCGTGTCGGTACGGTCCTGCCCGGCCCGACGGCGCGCTGCGGCACGGGTGCCGGGTGCACGACGACGCGGGGTCGCCCGGGTGCACAGGTGCGCCGCCGGGAGAGGGCGGGGATGACGGCATGCCCGCGACCGTCGCCGAGACTTCTCGAACGTCTCAGCGGGTGACGGTGCGGGAGGGGAGGGCGCCCGAGCAGGCCGTCATGGCCACCCCGCAGCCTGCGGTGCCGTGCATCCGCGTCTCCTCGTCCCGCTCGCCGCGCCCTGGGCGCGTACCTGATCCATGTCGCCGTGCCGGGGCACGACCGACGGCTGCCCGTGGCAACCGTCCCTCGATGGTGCGCCTCCGGGCGCGTGGTTGTCCACCCGTTATCGCCGACGGCGAAGCGACCGATGACCGACGGCGAGGAAGAGGTGACGAAAGCCCGGCGAGTCGCGCGCGGCGTCGGGCAAGACTCGAGGCGACCGAGTTCCTGCCAGCCGGGGAGACCCCTTCGTGTCCGTCGCACAGTCCACGTCCCAGCCCGTGGCGCCCTCCGAGGAGCGCCTGGTGTCCGTGGAGGTGGTGGTGCCGGACGGCGTGCTCTGGTCGGGACAGGCGCGCAGCGTCACGGTGCCCTCGGAGTCCGGCACCCTGGGGATCCTGGCCCGGCACGCGCCGGTCGCCGCGATCCTGGCCGCGGGGCGGGTGCGGTTGCGCCTCGCCGACCGGCCGACGAAGGAGCTGCGCATCACCGGCGGCTTCCTCGTGGTCGACGACGACGAGGTGACGATCCTCGCCGACGCCGCGACCTGGGTGCCGGCCCGGTAGGAGCCGCTACGCGGGGTCCGACGACCCGACCGACGACCCGCCGCCCGACGGCGGGGCGAGCTGCACGACGACGACCCGGTGCCCGTCCGGGTCCTCGACGTGCGCGAACCGGTCGCCCGAGCCCGGGTCGGCGCCGGGCCCCACGATCGGTCCGACGCCGATCGCCGCGAGCCGCGCGAGCGTGACGTCGAGGTCGTCGACGTAGAGGACGAGGTTCGGCAGCCCGGGGCGCACGAGCGGGGCGCCACCCGCGGGGAGCGGGACGAGCCAGAGGCCCGGCTCGTCCACGCGGCCGGGTCCGACGTGCAGCAGGGGGAAGCCGTCCGTCTCGTCGCGGAACAGCGTGCCGAAACCGAAGCCCTGCGCCCAGAACGCGGCGCTCGCGTCGAGGTCGCGGCACAGCATGACCGTGCGGCCGATCGTCGTCGTCATGGGCCCGAGCCTAGGTCGTCGTGCGCGGCCCGGCGCTGCCGCCCGGCGGTGCCGCGACCGCCCGGGCGCGCGTGCGCCGTCGGGCATACGGTGGTGCGCATGACCAGCGACGGCGGCATCCGCAGGACGATCGGCGACCTCGTGGCGCAGGAGCGCCAGCTCCGCGAGCAGCTCGCGAAGGGTGACATCAGCGATGCGCAGGAGCACGAGCGGCTGCGCGCGATCGAGGTCGAGCTCGACCAGTGCTGGGACCTGCTGCGCCGGCGCGACGCCGCCCGCGAGTTCGGGAGCGACCCGGATGCGGCGACGGTGCGCGACCCCGGTACCGTGGAGGGGTACCTGGACTGACGCGGTCCCGCCGCGCCTCCCCTCAGCCCGCACCGAAGGAGCTCTTGTGAGCACGCAGGACACGCAGCAGATCCCCACCGGCACCGAGGGGCGCGACGTCGCCGACCGCGCGGGCGCCGTCGCCCGCTTCGTCGTCGCCTTCGTGCTGTTCGTCGGCGGACTGGTGCTCATGGGTTCGGGCATGTCCGGGGTCGACGGCGGCGTGTGGCTCTTCGTCGGCGGCCTCGCCGCCGCGACGCTCGCCTTCGCGCTCCCGATGTCGGGCGCCACGGAGCGCTGACCCGCCCGCCCCCGCGCGGCGTCGGGCGGCGCCGTGCGGGAGGCTCCGGAGTCGCGACCAGCCGTGGCGCGCCCCGTTCGTCGTCTACGCCCAGGCGCCCAGCAGATCGTCTGCGCTGAAGGCGAGGTCGGCGCCGGTGGGAATCTCGCCCGACGGGCTGATGGCGACGATCCGCGCGTCAGCCGAGCGCGGGACCCGGCCACGGACGGAGTGCAGTGCGGCGACCTCCCGGGGTGACACGCCGCGCTCCCGCCGCCACGTGACGGAGCCGATCAGCGACGAGTGATCGCGTGTCATGGCGACCACGTCGACCTCGACGCTGCCGTCCCGGGTCCACCACGGGTGCACCGTCTCGACCTCTGCCAGCCGCTCGTCGTGCCGCGAGAGGCGGGTGAGCGCCTCTCGGACGACCGGTTCGATGCTTCGTCCTCGCCAGCTCGCCCAGTCACGATCGAAGGCGGTGATGGCGAGATCCTCCCGACCGCGCGAGATCTGCTCCACCCTCCGCTCGACGTAGCGGAACCAGAAGCGCAGGTACGGATCGGTGACCCGGTAGCGACGGAGGCGGCCCGTGGGCGCGGCCCAGGCCGGGACCTCGCGCTCGACGAGCGACTTCGTCTCCGTCAGGGTCTTGAGCGCCCGGGTCGTTGCGGTCTCCAGCGCCTTGCGTTCCGAGGAGTCCTGGATCGCGGAGAGCACGTCGCTGAACCCGGGGTTCGCCGTGTCGTCCGAGCCGATCGCCGCGAGCACCCGGTACGCGGCGGGTGCGTCGGGGAACTCGGCGTCGAGCGTCAGCCGTGCCGTCGTGACGAGCGGGCTGTAGGGGTCGGCCAGTGCGGCCCGGACGTACTCCGCCGGGCTCAGCCCCGACCTCGCGAGGTCGGTGACGAGCCGTGGGTACCCGCCCGTGACCAGATAGGCGTCGAAGGCGTCGAACGCGCTGCGACCAGGGAGTGCAGACGCCACCTCGGCCGGGTCGAGCGATGCCACGGCGCACGGTCGGAGTCGCCCGAAGAGAGGGCGACCGTGCGTCGCGAGCTGTTCCATCATCGCCACGTCGGAGCCGATGAGGACCATCAGGACCGGCAGCTTCTCCAGGGTGCGATCCCACTGGGCCTGGCCCCACGAGCCGTGTGCGCGGCCGAGGTAGAGGCGTGGTCACGACCACGCCTCTACCTCGGCCTACCAGGCCTCTACCTCGGCGGACTGCGGTCCTAGCTCGGCGTCAGGCGAGGGTCGCGCGGACGGCCTTCGCCGCGGCGACGAGGTGCTCGAGCGACGGCACGGTCTCCTCGTAGCGGCGCGTCTTGAGACCGCAGTCGGGGTTGACCCACACGACCTTCGGGTCGATCGACTTCACCGCGAGCTCCAGCAGCTCCGTGACCTCCTCCGCGGAGGGGACGCGCGGGCTGTGGATGTCGTAGACGCCCGGCCCGATGCCGCGCGCGTACCCGGCCTCGCGCAGCTCCGGCACGATCTCCATGCGCGAGCGCGCCGCCTCGACCGACGTCACGTCGGCGTCGAGGCCGTCGATCGCGCCGATGACCTCGCCGAACTCCGAGTAGCACAGGTGCGTGTGGATCTGCGTCGCCGCCGCCACGCCCGACGTCGCGAGCCGGAACGAGCCGACCGACCAGTCGAGGTACGCCGGCTGGTCCGCCTTGCGCAGCGGCAGCAGCTCGCGCAGCGCGGGCTCGTCGACCTGCACGATCCCGATGCCCGCGGCCTCGAGGTCCGCGATCTCGTCGCGCAGCGCGAGGCCCACCTGGTTCGCGGTGTCGCCGAGCGGCTGGTCGTCGCGCACGAACGACCACGCGAGGATCGTCACCGGGCCGGTGAGCATGCCCTTGACCGGCTTCTCGGTGAGCGACGCCGTGTACGACGACCACTCGACCGTGATCGGCGCCGGGCGCGTCACGTCGCCCCACAGGATCGGCGGGCGCACGCAGCGCGACCCGTAGGACTGGACCCAGCCGTTCGCGGTGACGGCGAACCCGTCGAGGTGCTCCGCGAAGTACTGCACCATGTCGTTGCGTTCCGGCTCGCCATGCACCAGCACGTCGAGGCCGAGCTCCTCCTGCAGCGCGACGACACGCGCGATCTCCTCGCGCATCGCGGTCGTGTAGTCCGCGTCGGAGAGGTCGCCCTTGGTCCACTGCGCACGGGCGCGGCGGATCTCCGGCGTCTGCGGGAACGAGCCGATGGTCGTCGTCGGCAGCGGCGGCAGGTTCAGGTGCTCCTGCTGCGCGGCCGCGCGCTCGGCGTAGTCGCCGCGCGCGAAGTCCGCGTCGGTCAGCGCGGCCGCGCGCTCGCGCACCGCGGGCACGACGACGCCGGTCGCGGCGGCACGCGAGGCTACCGCCGCGCGGGACGCCTCGATCTCGGCTGCCACGGCGTCGCGACCCTCCGTGAGCGCGCGGGCGAGCGTCGCGACCTCGCCGACCTTCTGGTCCGCGAACGCGAGCCAGTCGCGCAGGCGCGGGTCGAGCGTCGTGCCGGTCGCCGTGCCGGGCTCCGCGAACGTCTCGTCCTCGACGTCGTGCGGCACGTGCAGCAGCGACGTCGACGTCCCGACGGCGACCGCACCCACGCCCAGGCCCTGGACGGCGTCCACGACCTCGAGCTTCGCCGCGAGGTCCGCGCGCCACACGTTGTGCCCGTCGATCACGCCCGCGACGAGGGTCTTGCCGGCGAGGCCGGGGACCTCGCCGTCGGCCGCCGTCGGGACGGCGCCCTTGACGAGGTCGATCGCGATCGCGTCGACGTCGGTCCCGGCGAGCAGTGCGAGCCCGTCGCGCGCGGCGCCGTCGGCCAGCGGCGCGCCCTGGAGGCCGCCGAACGGTGCGGCGACGAGGATCGCCGGGCGCGCCTGCGCGGCGTCCGTCGCACCGACGGTGAGGTCCGTGGCGAGCGTGCCGTACGCGGACTCCACGGCCGCGGCGAGCTCGGCGAACGGCACGTCGACCGAGTCGGTGACGAGGACGGGCTCGTCGAGCTGGACCCACGGGGCGCCGGCCGCGGCGAGCGCGCGCAGCAGGTCGGCGTAGGCGGCGACGACGTCGTCGAGCCGGTCGAGCGGCGAGTAGCCCGCAGGGGCGTCGTCAGCCGCCTTGGACAGCGCGAGGAACGTCACCGGCCCGACGACGACGGGCCGCGTCACGACCCCGGCCTCCTTCGCCTCGACGAACTCGCGCACGACGCGGTCGTCGACGAACCGGATCGGGGTGTCCGGGCCGATCTCGGGCACGAGGTAGTGGTAGTTCGTGTCGAACCACTTGGTCATCTCGAGCGGGGCGTCGTCACCCTGGCCGCGCGCCACGGTGAAGTAGCCGGCGAGGTCGAGGCGGCCCGCCTCGTCCGGCCCGGTGCCGAGGAACGACGCGAACCGCGACGGGACCGCCCCGAGGGAGGCGGCGACGTCGAGCACCTGGTCGTAGTAGGAGAACGAGCCGGGGACGGACGCGTCGTCGGCGCCGAGGCCGAGGTCCACGAGCCGACGCACGGTCGCGAGCCGCAGCTCGCGGGCCGTGGCCTCGAGCTCCTCGGCCGACGTCCTGCCGGCCCAGAACGCCTCGACGGCCTTCTTGAGCTCACGACGGCGCCCGATGCGCGGGTAGCCGAGGACGGTCCCGGCGGGGAACGCGGCCGGGTTCTGGGTAGGGGAGGGTACGGAAGCGGTCATGATCGAAACCTCTTGCTGGTCCGGAGGACCGGTCAGACGGGCGTGCCGTGCGTGGCGGCGCTCGTCGTGGGCAGGGAGGTGCCGGTGACCCACGGCCCGCTGGCCAGGTCCGGGACGAGCG
>CAZFUQ010000146.1:2844-9883 GCA_964521905.1 uncultured Cellulosimicrobium sp. | reverse complement strand
CTCGACGCGAGCGTGATCGGGTACGAGGCGCACGAGAGCCTGCGCCACCTCGGCATCGACCACGTGGACGTCCTGTACGGCCACGTCGACGACCTCGGGACCCCGCTGGCCGAGACCGTCGGCGCGTTCGGCAAGCTCCAGGCGGAGGGCGTCGTCGGGATCACGGGCATCTCGAACGTGGCGCTGTGGCGCGTCGTCGAGGCGCGCGAGGAAGCGCTGCGCCAGGGGATCGCGCCGTACGGGCTCGTGCAGCAGAACCTCAGCTACGCGTACCCGACGCCCGAGCCCGGCCGCCACAACTGGGCGTCGTACGAGCTGCTGGACTATGTGGCGTCCACCGGCGTCGACGGGCGTCCGCCGCTCGCCGTCACGGCCTACTCGCCGATCCTCCAGGGTGCGTACGTGCGCCGCGACAAGCCGTTGTGGGACGGGTTCGACCACTCGACGACGCGTGAACGCATCCGCCTCCTGCACGAGGTCGCCGGCGAGCTCGGCGCCACACCGAACCAGGTCGTGCTCGCGTGGCTCCTGGGCGGGGACCACCCGGTGGTGCCGATCATCGGGCCGAGCACCGTCGAGCAGCTCGACGAGCTCCTCGGCGCGGCCGACCTCGACCTCGACGTGGAGGTGCGCGCGCGCCTCGACGCGGCCTGAGCCCGCCGGTCCGAGCGACCCGTGCCTCGCGGAGCCGCGGACGGTCGGGTACCCGGCCGGGTAGTGTGCGGGGACCTGTCGCCGGACCGTGCCGAGGGGGCCACCCGTGGAGTTCCAGGACGTCGTCCGACGCCGGCGCATGGTGCGCCGGTTCACCGCCGAGCCGGTCGCGCCCGAGGCCGTGGACCGGGTCGTGCGCAACGCGGTCCGCGCGCCGAGCGCGGGGTTCGCGCAGGGGTGGTCGTTCCTCGTGCTCACCGAGCCCGACGACGTCGCGCGCTTCTGGGCCGCGACCTCGCCCGAGCAGCCCGAGCGGAGCATGAGCGGCTGGCTCGCCGGGATGCGCACCGCGCCCGTGCTCGTCGTGGTCCTCACGTCGAAGGACGTCTACCTCGACCGGTACGCCGAGGACGACAAGGGCTGGGCCGACCGCGACGAGAACCGCTGGGCCGTGCCGTACTGGCACGTCGACGCGGGGATGGCGGCGCTCCTCATGCTTCAGACTGCGGTCGACGAGCGGCTCGGCGCGTGCTTCTTCGGCGTCGCGCCGGGGGAGGTCGCACGGCTGCGCGCCGCGTTCGGCATCCCCGACGCGTACGCGCCGACCGGGGTCGTCGCCGTCGGGCACCCCGCCGACCGGGCGACCACGGGCTCGCCGCGACGTCGGGCGCGCAAGCCGCTCGACGACGTCGTGCACCGCGGCTCCTGGGGAGGCCGCCCGTGAGCCGCGGTCGCGCGGCGGGGCTGACGGTCGCGGCGAGCGCGCTGGTCGTCCTCGCCGCGGGGGCGTGCACGGGGGATGCCGTGCCCGACCCCGGCCCGACGAGCAGCGCGCCGACGACCGTCGCGCCGGCGCCGCAGGACCCGGCGCCCACGGTCATGAGCCTGACCAGGACGTCGACGGGGACCCAGAGTCTCGTCGCCCGTCCGGGCTGGCAGGCGCTCGCGGCGGACGGGTCGTGCGTGCTCTCGTGGCGCGGTGCGGGCGACGTCGAGCCGCCGACCACGACCGCCCGCGAGGCGTCCGAGGTGCTCCTCGCGGCGACGCGCGACGCGGAGGGCGGCGAGCCGCTCGGCGCGACGCGTGACGTCCTGCTCCCGCTCACCTCGGACGGCGTGACGATCCAGGGCACGAACGGCGTCGCGCAGGACTGGTCCGTCGCCACCCCGCGCGGTGCGGTGCAGGTCCGCGGGGTGGCGCGCGTCGCGGTGGGGACGAGCTACGAGGGCCACCCCACGGCGCGCTCCCTCGTCGTCGCGCTCGACTGCGCCGGGCCGTTCGACGAGGGGGCCTGGAACCGTGTCCTCGCGAACGTCCGCGTGGAGGTCCTCGCACCGGTCGAGGAGCTAGGGGTCTGGTCGCCGTAGCGACGACCCGCTCGCCCCGGAAGAGCGCGGGGCGCAGCAACCCGAGCCGACCGGGGCCTCCGGGACGACGCCGGCGTGCTCACGCGGGCTCGCCGTCCGCCTGCCCCCCGTGGTCGCGCAGGAGCGGGACGTGCAGCCCGACGGCGGCCCGCACGTGCGCGGGCAGCTCGCCCCAGTCGTCGACGGTGTCGAGGTCGACCGCCGTACCCGGCCGCTGCACGACGACGGCCCGCAGCCCGAGCCGCTCCGCCTCCGCGACGTGCGCCGCCCGGCTGTCGGTGCCGAACCGGAACCCGAACTCCTCCGTGACCGGCGCGAGCACCAGGAGGTTCGTGCCGGTGCCCAGCCGGTCCGTGGCGACGACGACGGGCGCGTCCTCGGCGAGGAGCGCCGCGACGTCGTCGGGTGCGAGCGCCGGAAGGTCGGCGTGCGCGACGAGGAGCCGTACGGGGCCGCGCTCGGCCGCGTCCTCCGCGACGATCTCCCGGCCCACCTCGACCGCTGCGTCCAGCCCCGGCCGGTCCGCGGGCTGCAGCACGATGCGCAGCCGGTCCGCGTCGTCGGTCGGCAGCGGGAGCCCGTCCGCCCCGGCGTCGTGGGTCGCGTCCATCACGACGTCCCGCAGCGCGCGCCACGTGAACCGCGGGTCCGACGTCACCACGACCACGCTCTCCACCCCGTCGCTCGCGAGCAGCGTCCGCACGACGTGCCGCGCCAGCGTCGCGATCAGGCGGCTGCGGGACGTCGCGTCGAGGACGTCCGCGAGCCGAGACTTCCCCGAGGACCCGTCGCGCAGCGGCACGACGGCGACCACGCGCCCCGGGCGGGCAGACCCACCCGGGCGGGCGGCGCCGTCGGGCACCACCAGGTCACCCACGAGCGCCACCGGCCGACCCGAGGAGCGTGCGCGCGAGGCGCTCGCGGCCCGGCGCGCCGCCCATGACGGTGTCGGTCACGAGGACCTCCGTCCCCAGCGCGCGGACCGCGTCCGCGAGGTGCGCGTCGTGCTCGTCGATCACCATGAGGTCCACCAGCCCGACGTACAGGCGTGCGACGCCGAGCGCCGACACCTCGTGCCCGAGCGTCGTGAGGATCTGCGCCGCGGGACCCTTGATCGCGCGCCCGGCGACGATCGGGCTCACCGCGACGCGGCGGGCAGACGTCGCGGACAGCGCCTCGCGCACGCCCGCGACGCCGAGGACCGGCTCGACCGAGAGGAACGGGTTCGACGGCGCGATCACCACGACGTCCGCGTCGCGCACCGCGTCGAGGACGCCGGGCGCCGGGCGGGCGGCGTCGATCCCCTCGTACACGAGGCCCGTCACGTCGTCCGCGTGCCGTCGCCCGACAAAGTACTCCTGGAACCCGAGCCGGCCGGCCGGGGTGTCGACGAGCGTCGCGACGCGGTCGTCGCTCACGGGCAGCACGCGCGCCCGGACGCCGAGCGCCGCGGTGAGCTGCGCCGTCACGTCGCTGAGGGACGCTCCCGCGCGCAGCCGGGCCGTGCGCACGACGTGCGTCGCGAGGTCACGGTCGCCGAGCGTGAACCACGTGTCCTCGCCGAGCCGGCCCATCGCCTCGAGCGCCGCGTACGTCTCGTCGACGACGCCCCAGCCGCGCGCCTCGTCGGAGAGCCCGGCGAGCGTGTAGGTCACGGTGTCGAGGTCGGGCGAGATCCACAGCCCGTGCAGCTCGACGTCGTCGGCGACGTTGACGACGACGGTGAGGTCGGCGCCGGCGAGGTCGAGGCCGTGCGCGAGCCGCGCGCCCCCGACGCCGCCCGCGAGCACGGTCACGCGGTCGGAACGGTGTTCGGCGGTCACGGCCCCGAGCCTACGACGGGGATCGCGGTGTCGTTCCCGGGCGCCGCCCGCCCGAGCAGGCACGATGTCCACGAGACGTACGAGGCCCGACGCGACGCTCGAGCCGGACGACCCTCCCGAGGAGTGACATGCGTGCCCTTCAGCTCACCGGTCCCGGACGGCTCGTGCTCCGCGAGGTCCCCGTGCCGGAGATCGACGACGACGAGGTCCTGGTCAAGGTGGCGGCGGCGGGCCTGTGCCACTCGGACCTGCACATCCTCGACCAGGACGAGTCCTGGCCCTTCTTCGGCAGCACGATCGGCCACGAGGCCGCGGGCCACGTCGTGCGGACGGGCTCCGGCGTCTCCGGGCTCGAGGTCGGCGACGCGGTCCTGGTCAGCGTGATCTGGTTCTGCGGCCGGTGCCGCAGCTGCCTCGAGGGCCGGACGAACACCTGCACCGTCAACGGCTCGCGGACCCAGTTCCCCCAGACCCCCGGCATCGGTCCGGACGGCGGCATGGCCGAGCTCCTGAAGGTCCGCGCGATCCACGTCGACGCGATCGGCGACCTCGACCCCGTCGCCGCCGCACCGCTCGCCGACGCCGGCACGACCCCGATGCACGCGGTCAACAGCGCGCTCACCCACCTGCGCCCGGACTCGACCGCCGTCGTCATCGGCATCGGCGGCCTGGGCCACCTGGGGCTGCAGATCCTGCGTGCCGTCACGGGCGCCCGCGTCGTCGCGGTGGACACCTCCGAGGAGAAGCTCGCCTTCGCGCGCGAGCACGGCGCGCAGGAGACCGTCCTCGGCGACGCCGAGGCCGCGGGGAAGATCCTCGCCCTCACCCACGGTGACGGGGTCGACGCCGTGCTCGACTTCGTCGGGACCGACCCGACGCTGCGGCTCGCCACGGACGTCGTGGCCTCCGGCGGCGCGCTGCGCGTCGTCGGCCTGGGCGGCGGGTCGTTCCCGTTCGACGCGGGCATCGCCGGTGAGCCCCTGCCCTGGGGCGTGAACGTCCAGCGCTCCTTCGGGGGCACCCACCAGGACCAGCTCGAGGTCATCGCGCTCGCGCAGCAGGGCAAGATCGCCGTGGACGTCACGACGTACGCGCTCGAGGACTTCCAGCGGGCGATCGACGACCTGCGTGCGGGGACGGTGCGCGGGCGGGCCGTGCTCGTCCCGTAGCCGTGCCGCGTCCCGTCGACGCGCTCGTCCCGTCGACGCGCTCGTCCCGTCGACGCGCTCGTCCCGGGACGTGCCACGATGGGCCCATGGCCGTCTTCGCCTTCTCCGTCGCCCCGCTCGGTGCCGGCGAGTCCGTCGTGGACTCCGTCGCCGAGGCCGTCCGCATCGTGCGCGAGTCGGGCCTGCCCAACCGCACGACGTCGATGTTCACCGAGATCGAGGGTGACTGGGACGAGGTCATGCCCGTGATCCGGCGCGCCACCGAGGCCGTGGGGGCGGGCGGTCACCGCGTGTCGCTCGTCCTCAAGGCGGACATCCGGCCGGGCCGCACGGGCGAGCTCACGGGCAAGGTCGCACGGGTCGAGGAGCGGCTCGCCGCCGAGTCCGAGGACACGGGACACGCCTGACCTGCGGCGGGACGTCCCGGTCGGCACGCCGCGCGCCGGGCGGCCCCGTGGGCGGGTTCGCCCGGTTCGAGGGACTTGACCGGCGACGTAGGCTATGGCGCAAGCGCCCCCGCCCAGGTCGCGTTCCGCAGCAGCAGGAGATCTCCCGATGCCCCTCTTCGAGGTGGACGCCGAGCGTCCGGTTCTCGTCCAGCAGCCGCAACCCGCGGGCGCCTTCGGGACCGACGCGCAGCGGGTCGTCGACGGCAACCTGGACGGCCTCCTGGGCGAGCAGATCTTCCCCGTCGCGCAGGGGAAGTCCCCGGACGAGCCCCACCTCCTCGCGCTCGACGCGGCCGGGCTCCCCGTCGTCATCGAGGTGACGGCGGAGCTCACCGAGGAGGCGCTCACCGCGGCGCTCAACCACGCCGGCCGGGCCGGCCGCCTGACCCGCGCCGAGCTCGCCGCCCGCTACTCCGGCGGTGCCTCGCGGTTCCAGCAGGACGTCGCGGCGTTCTACGACAACGTGCCGCTCACGCGGTCCCAGGCGACCGCGCGCACCACCGGCGCCCGGCTCATCGTCATCTGCTCCAGCGCCGCCGAGGGCATCCAGGACGCGCTCGACTTCCTGCGCCAGCCGGACTCGCCCGTCGCGGTGCTGCGCCTCGGCGTCGTGCACGGTGCCGACGGCCGCCGGTTCGTCGACGTCTCGCCGCTCGCCGTGAGCCGCGACCACCCGGCTCCGCCGCCCGCCGCTCCCGAGCCGCCGCGCGACCGCGCCGTGGCCCGAGGGTCCGACTTCGCGGACGGCGTCGCCGTGGGCCGAGCCCTGACCGGCAAGTTTCCCGTGGTGACGCGGCAGGCGACGAGGTCTCGCGCCGAGCGTCGCCGCGCCGCGGAGATCGAGCCCCGCACCACCTACGGGCTCACGCCCTCGTCCGCCGACGAGACCGGTCAGCTCGCCCCGGTCACCTTCGACGAGCCCGTCCGGTCCGAGCTCCCCGTCCTGGACTTCGTGCCGGTCGAGGACCCGCTGACCTCTCCCGGCGTGCCCGAGCCGTCGTCGTCCGGCTGGGCGGACCGCCGTCCCGTCGAGGCGGGCGACGAGCTCGTGCCGCGCACGTCGATCCTCACGCGCGAGTCCGTCCGCACCCGCGAGTCGATCCGGACGCGCGAGTCGTACCTCACCCACGAGTACGGCGAGCAGCGCACCCCCGCGGCGGAGCACCCGTACGACCCGCTGTCGTACCGCCCGCCCGTCGACCTCGGTCTCGGCCTCGGCGACGTGCCCGCGGCGGAGCCCGAGCCGGCCGGTCGTGACCTCGTGCCGGTCCCTGCGCCCCCGCGGGCCGACGTCCCCCTCGGCCCCGACGACGACCCCGACCTCGTCGCGCTCGCCCGGACGTTCGGCACGCCACGCCAGCTCGTCTGGTCGCGGCCGCGCCGCGGGCAGCGCTTCGAGGCCGTGCTGCAGCCGGACGGCTTCATCGAGCTGTCCGACGGCGCGCGCTACCGCCACCCGGACCTCGCCGCGGTCGCGGCGTCGGGCACCCACACCGCCGACGGGTGGAGCGTGTGGCGCCTCGGTGCGGACGACGGCCCGACCCTCACCGACGCCTTCCGCGAGCAGCACGCCTGA
>CAZFUQ010000146.1:0-2744 GCA_964521905.1 uncultured Cellulosimicrobium sp. | reverse complement strand
GGTCAGGACCACCGCGGGTCAGGACCACCCGTACGCGGCCGACCAGCGGACGATCTCGGCGAAGAAGCGGGCCCTCGGTTCCGGTGCGGACAGCGAGAGGTCGTGCATGCCGTCGGGGACCCGCACGAGGGTGACCACCCGCCCCAGGTGCGACGACCTGCGGGCGAGCGGCTCGACGTCGAGCACGATGTCCGCCCGCCGCATGTCCTCCGACCAGCGCGTGCTGAACAGCGACCTCTCGGCCAGCAGGACGAGGACCGGGCAGGTGATGGACAGGCCGGCGGCGACTCGTGCGTGCCCGGTGACGATCGCCCGGAGCCAGCCCGCGCGGACCGGGAAGGCCGGGACGGGCCGCCACGCGTCGTCGATGGTCCACTCGCCGTCCTCGCGATCGCGGAGCGTGCGGGCGTAGTAGCCCGGGTCGACGTTGGGCAGCGGCGCGCGGGGCTGGAACCGGGCGAGCTGGCGGATCGCCGGGGCGGAGACCGTGCGGGCCACGGACGATCCCTGGAGCTCGAGCCACGGGCTGTTGAGCACGAGCCCGCGCGCGACGCCCGGGTGCCGGTGCGCCCACAGCGCCGCGACGAGCCCGCCCGTGGAGTGCCCCATGAGCATGATCGCGACGTGCACCCCGAGGTCCTCCCGGATCGTGTCGAGCGCCGCGGCGATGTCGGCGTCGTACGCGTCGAGGTCGTCGACGTACCCGGGGGTCTGGTGCGGTCGCAGGCTGCGCCCGTACTTGCGCAGGTCGACGGCGTAGAACGCGGCGCCGAGCCCGTGCCACGTGCGGGCGAGCTCGGTCTGGAAGAAGTAGTCGCTCCACCCGTGCAGGTAGAGCACCGCGCGCGCCGGGCGCAGCGGCTCGTCCGACGGGGGGACGTGGCGCACGACGGTGACGACGACGTCGCCCTCGTCGTCCGGCTCCAGCCCGATCGTGCGCCGCTGGAACTCGTCGCCGAGGACGTCCGGCTCCCAGGCCGGCGACGTCACGGGGTGAGCACCACCTTGCCGAAGTGCTCGCCGGACGCGAGGCGGGCGAGCCCGTCGCGCGCCCTCGTGAGCGGAAGCACCCGGTCGACGACGGGCCGCACCTCGCTGCGCGCGAGGAACCGCAGGACCGCGGCCAGGTCGTCGCGCGAGCCCATCGTCACGCCCTGGACGCGGATCTCGTGGAAGAAGACGCGCGTCAGCTCGGCCGGCGACGCGTCGCCGCTGGTCGCACCGGCCACGACGACGGTCCCGCCCGGCCGGACGGAGCGCAGCGAGTGCGACCAGGTCGCCCGCCCCACCGTCTCGAGCACCAGGTCGACGGGCGCGGGCAGCCGGGCGCCCGGCTCGAAGGTCGCCGCGGCGCCGAGCCGCGCGGCCCCGGCGCGCTTGCCGGCGGACCGGGACGTGACCCACACCTCGAGCCCGGCGGCCGTGCCCAGGGCCGTCGCCGCGGTCGCGACGCCGCCACCCGCGCCCTGGACGAGCACGCGGTCGCCGGGCGCGGCCCCGCCCGCGGTGAAGAGCATCCGGTAGGCGGTGAGCCACGCCGTCGGGACGCACGCGGCCTCGACGAACGTCAGCTCCGGCGGCTTGGGGACGAGGTTGTGCGTCGGGACGGCGACGCGCTCCGCGAGCGTCCCGGGGTACCGCTCGGAGAGCAGGGAACGTCGCTCGGTGGGGCCGACGCCGTGCCCGTCGGCGCCGATCACGGCGTGCACGACGACCGCGGTGCCGTCGGGCGCGACCCCGGCGGCGTCGGTCCCGAGGACCATCGGGAGCCGGTCCGCGGGCAGTCCCACACCGCGCAGCGACCACAGGTCGTGGTGGTTGAGGGAGGCGGCGCGGACGTCGATCGTCGTCCAGTGCTCCCGGGCCACCGGCTCCGGCCGGTCGCCGACGACCAGGCCGGCCAGGGCGTCGTCGGGGTCGATGCGGTCGGCGTAGGCGGCGAGCATGGGACCAACCTACGGTCCGACCTGCGTGCGCGACCACGCGAGCGTCGTCCGGACCGGGCCTCAGAGGAGGGGGAGCATCCGGCCCAGGTCGGGGACGGCGTCGGACGTGTGCACCGGTTCGAGGGCCCGCGCGAGCTCGTCGACGTCGTACGGGACGCGGCCGCACGCGAGGCGCAGCCACAGGCGGGGGTCGCGCACCTCGAGCGCCCAGCCGCCGCGCGCCACGACGACGCGCAGCAGCGCCGCGGCGACGGCGTCGAGCGCGACCCGGTCCACGGGGTCGGCCCGGACCTCGGGGAACGAGCGCGCGAGGTCGTCGGCGTGGACGACGAGCTCGACGACCCGGGAGCGGACCATGTCGAGCAGGGTGACGGGCCCGCGGCGGGCCTGCACCACGGTCTGGTCCGTGAGGTCGGCGAGGCGGGCGAAGCCGTCGGCGGCGAACCGCTCGACGTTCCCGAGGCGGTCCCCGGCGATCCGCGCGTCGAGATCACGGGTCGCGTCCCTGATCTCCTCCGCCCGCTCCGGGTACGTGCCGAGGTACTCCGCGAGGCTCAGGGGGACGGTGCCGGGCGGGACGGGGCCGCACACCGCGAGCGTCTCCATGACGCGACCGAGGTGGGTGACGAGCTCCCCGACGGTCCACCCGTCGAGCACGCTCGGCCCGGCGGCCGCGCGGTCGAGCTCGTCGCCGAGGTCGCGCAGCCAGCGGTCGATCCGTCGCCACTGGTCCTGCAGGTGCTGGGCCACCTCGGTCACGTCGCCGTCCATGCGCTCATCGTGCCGCACACGCACCGT
>CAZFUQ010000145.1:7761-9889 GCA_964521905.1 uncultured Cellulosimicrobium sp. | reverse complement strand
CGCCGGGGTGCGGGTGGTCGACGACTACGCGCACCACCCGACGGAGGTCGCCGCACTGCTCGCCGCGGCGCGGCCCGTCGCGGCGGGCGGGCGCGTGCTCGTGCTCTTCCAGCCGCACCTCTTCTCGCGCACCGCGACGTTCGCCCACGAGTTCGCCCGCGCGCTGGGCGCCGCGGACGAGGTCGTCGTCACCGGCGTGTACGCCGCGCGCGAGGACCCGGACCCGTCGGTCGGCGCGCACACGATCGTCGACCTCGTGGACGACCCGGCGGTCGTCGCGAGCGCGGTCGAGGACCGGGTCGAGGCCGCGCACGCGATCGCCGACGCCGCGCGCCGGGGAGACCTCGTGCTCACGGTCGGGGCGGGCGACGTCACCGAGCTGGGCGCCGTGGTCCTCGAGCGTCTCCGTGCCCGGGTCGAGCCGACCGACCGGCCCGGCGGTGCCCCCGCGCCGTCCGGAGAAGACGCCCTCTGATGCGCCCGCCGCCCCGCCCTCGCCCGGCCGCGCCGCGGCCGGCGCGGTCGACCCCGGAGCCGGGTGCCGGGCGCTCGGCGCCCGCGTCGGCCGGGACGGGCACGACCGGGCGCGCAGCGGCCACGCAGGACACCCCGACGCGGCCGGTGCGTCGTGTCCCGGCGCCGCGGGGCGAGCTCGTCCGCACGCCCGCCCCGCCGCGCCCGAAGGCGCCGGCCCGCGGGCGGGGGTCGAGGGCGCCGCGCACGGCCACCGCGGGTGCACCGACCGCACCGGTCGGCGTGGTCTCGCACGGGATGACCCAGCGCCTCGCCGAGCGCGACGCGATGCGTCGGCACCGGGTGCGCACGCGCGTCCTGGGGTGGACGGCGGGCGTCGTCGCCACGGCGGCCCTGGTCTGGGTGGCGTTCTTCTCGTCGGTCCTCGGGCTCGACCCGCAGGACGTGACGATCACGGGGGAGGGGAGCGTCATCGACCCTGCGCAGGTCGAGGCCGTCGTGGCCGAGGCGGCGGGCGTGCCGCTCCCGCGGCTGGACACCGTCGCGCTGCGCGAGCGCGTCCTCGAGCTCAACGGGGTCCGCGACGTGGAGATCCGCCGGACGTGGCCCTCCGGCCTCGACGTCCGGCTCGAGTCTCGGGAGCCGGTCGTCGCGGTCCCCGTGGACGAGGGCTTCGCCCTGCTCGACGCCGAGGGGGTCCGGGTGCGGACCGACCCGGTCGTGCCCGAGGGGCTGCCCGAGATCGACGCCCCGCTCGACGACCGGGGCACCCGGGCGCTCGACGCGGCCCTCGTGCTCCTCAACGCGCTGCCCGCCGACCTGCACGCACAGGTGGCGGAGGTCTCGGCACCGACGCGCGACGCGGTCCGGATGACGCTCCGGGACGGCGTGGTCGTCGAGTGGGGGAGCTCGGAGGACGCGGCGCTCAAGGTGCGGGTCCTGCAGACGCTGCGGGCCGTCGCGGAGAACGCGGGAGTGATGCACTACGACGTGTCGGCGCCGACGATGCCCGTGACGCGATGAGCTGCGCGGGGGCGTCCCGCCCGGGGATCCCCGACACGCGCGAGGCGGTCGTTGATGATGGGCACGTCGGCACCTACGGTCGACCCATGAACGACCTGACATAACTATAACCCTCTAGTTGAGGGTGAAGGTTCAGGCTGACCGATCGAGAGGCATTGACGTGGCAACTCCGCAGAACTACCTGGCAGTGATCAAGGTGGTCGGCATCGGCGGTGGGGGCGTGAACGCCGTCAACCGGATGATCGAGGTCGGCCTCAAGGGTGTCGAGTTCATCGCCATCAACACGGACGCGCAGGCGCTGCTCATGTCCGACGCCGACGTCAAGCTCGACGTCGGGCGCGAGCTCACGCGCGGGCTGGGCGCCGGTGCCGACCCGGAGGTCGGGAAGAAGGCCGCCGAGGACCACGCCGAGGAGATCGAGGACGTCCTGCGCGGCGCCGACATGGTCTTCGTCACCGCGGGCGAGGGCGGCGGCACGGGCACGGGCGGCGCGCCCGTCGTCGCGCGCATCGCGCGCTCGCTCGGCGCGCTGACCGTCGGCGTCGTGACCCGTCCGTTCACGTTCGAGGGCCGGCGCCGCTCGGTCCAGGCCGACCAGGGCATCGAGAACCTCCGCGCCGAGGTCGACACG
>CAZFUQ010000145.1:0-7751 GCA_964521905.1 uncultured Cellulosimicrobium sp. | reverse complement strand
GCAACGTCAGCGCGCTCCAGGCCTTCCACCAGGCGGACCAGGTGCTGCTGTCCGGTGTCCAGGGCATCACGGACCTCATCACGACCCCCGGTCTGATCAACCTCGACTTCGCGGACGTGAAGTCCGTCATGCAGGGTGCGGGCAGCGCGCTCATGGGCATCGGCAACGCGCGCGGCGACGACCGCGCCGTCCAGGCCGCCGAGATGGCGATCTCCTCGCCGCTGCTCGAGGCGAGCATCGACGGCGCCCACGGCGTGCTCCTGTCGATCCAGGGTGGCTCCGACCTCGGCCTGTTCGAGATCAACGAGGCCGCGCGCCTCGTGCACGAGGCCGCGCACACCGAGGCGAACATCATCTTCGGCGCGGTGATCGACGACGCCCTGGGCGACGAGGTGCGCGTCACCGTCATCGCCGCCGGGTTCGACGGCGGTGCGCCGCACGTCCGCGGCGACGCGCGCGCGCTCGGGCAGGTCGCGGGCGCGCAGCGCCCGGCGACGAGCGCGATCCCGACGGTGCCCGCGGCGTCGCGCCAGGTGCCGCCGGTGCCCGCCCCGACGACGGGCGCGCACACGCTGCCGCGGCCGGTGGTCCCGATCCAGCCCGAGGCCGACGACGTGCCGGTGACGCTCGACGGCGGCTCCGGCCCGGTGCCGGTCCGCCCCGCGCCCGCGTTCACGGTCGTCGGGTCGGACGAGCAGGGCAACCAGAACGCGGACCCCGCGACGGGCGGGCAGAACCCGTCGGTCGAGGTGCCCCGGATCTTCGACGAGGAGCCGGCGCGCCGCAAGGTCGAGGAGCTCGACGTCCCCGACTTCCTCAAGTGACGCGGTGACCCGCGCGGTGGCCGCGGACGACCCGGTCGACGGGCGCGGCGTCGACGCCGCCGGGCCCGTCGTGCTCACGGTCGACCTGGGGCCGGGGGTGCGAGCGGGCTTCACGACCCGGGCCGGCGGCGTGTCCCCGGCACCCTGGGACTCGCTCAACCTCGGGCTGGGCGTGCGCGACGAGGCGTCGCGCGTGCGTGAGAACCGGGCGCGTGCCGGCGTCTGGCTCGGCGCGCCCGTCGCGTTCGCGACGCAGCCGCACGGGACGGACGTCGTCCGGCTCGGCGGTCCTGCCGACCTCCTGCCGGGCGGGAGCGACGTGCCGCCGGACACGGTCGGCGAGGCGGACGCGCTCGTCGCGGCCGGCGCCGGCACCGGGCTGGGCGTGCTCGTCGCGGACTGCGTCCCGGTGCTCCTCGCGGACGCGGAGGCGGGGGTCGTCGCGGTCGCGCACGCCGGGCGGCGCGGCGTCGACGGCGGGGTGGCGGGAGCGGTGCTCGACGCGATGCGTGCCGCGGGCGCGCGGGTCGAGCGGGTGCGCGCCGCCGTCGGGCCCGCCGTGTGCGGGAGCTGCTACGAGGTCCCGGTGTCGCTCCGGGACGAGGTCGCCCGTCGGCGTCCTGCGACCTGGTCGACGACGTCGTGGGGGACCCCCGCGCTCGACCTGCCCGCCGGTGTCGTCGCCGACCTGGAGTCCGCGGGCGTGGCGTCCGTGGTCCGTGTCCCCGCGTGCACGATCGAGGACGAACGGTTCTTCTCCCACCGGCGGGCGACCCGGCAGGGCACCACGACGGGCCGGTTCGCCGGGCTCGTGGCCCTCGGCGGCGCCTGATGCGCGCTCGTCCTGGGCGCGGGTGAGGTTCGGGGGACCGGGCGTGTCGTCCCCCGATCGTCCGGACCGCTCGGTTAGCGTGAACGCACCGGTCCGACGGCCGGTGGGACCGACGGTTCGATCGAGGACGGAGCAAGGCCCATGGCAGGAGCGCTGCGCAAGACCATGCTGTATCTGGGCCTCGCTGATGATCGCGGCGAGGACGAGCAGGACGAGTACGTCGACGAGCTCGACGAGACGGGGGCGGACGTGTCGCACGACTACCAGGCCCAGGTGACGCCGCTGCACCGCGCGCTCGGACCGCGCGAGGTGCCGCAGACCAGCATGTCCGCGTCCGAGCTGCGCCGGATCACGACGGTCCACCCGCGCTCGTACAACGACGCGCGCGTCATCGGCGAGGCGTTCCGCGGCGGGACGCCGGTCATCATGAACCTGTCGGACATGGACGACGCGGACGCGAAGCGCCTCGTCGACTTCTCGGCGGGGCTCATCTTCGGTCTGCACGGCGCCATCGAGCGGGTGACCAACAAGGTCTTCCTGCTCTCGCCCGAGCACGTCGAGATCACGGGCGAGGAGCAGGCGCCCCCGCCGCCGGCCGGCCGGGCCGGCTTCTACAACCAGAGCTGACAGGTCGGCGCGCCGGAACGGCGCGTCCGCAGCGATCGGTCGGGGTCCCCGCGGAGGGACGGGTGCATGACCGCGCCCGTCCCTCCGCGCACGTCCGCGGGCGTGTCCCGTGTCCGCGTCGGGCGGTGCGGTCTGGCACAGTGGACCCGTGATCCTGGACCTCGTCACAGGAATCCTCGGATTCCTGCTCTGGCTCTATCTGCTGCTGCTCATCGGTCGGCTGGTGTTCGACTGGGTGCAGTTCTTCGCCCGCGACTGGAGGCCCCGCGGTGCCGTGCTCGTCCTCGCCGAGGTGATCTACTCGGCGACGGACCCGCCGCTGCGCGCGCTGCGGCGCGTCATCCCGCCGCTCTCGCTCGGCCAGGTGCGGCTCGACCTGGCGTTCATCATCCTGTTCTTCGCGGTCACGATCGCGGCGCAGGTCGTGGCGAGCGTCTGAGACGGACGTCACGCGGGGAGGGCCGGCACCGGGCCGCTACGTCCGGTTTCGCCCTGACCCTCGATCCCGCCGGCGCCGCCGGCGGGCGCCACCCGCGGGCAGCACGGCGCGCGAGCGTTCGCCTGCTCCCGCCCCCGGGCGGTAATCTCCGCTACTTTGGAGTCTGGTGATCGCGAGGTCGCCCGGACCGACACGCAAACCTTATGAGGTGAACCGATGGCACTGCTCACTGCAGAGGACATCCTGAACAAGAAGTTCTCGGCGACGAAGTTCCGCGAGGGCTACGACGTCGAAGAGGTCGACGACTTCTTGGACGAGGTGGTGAGGACCCTCAACTCCGTGCAGGAGGAGAACGAGGACCTCAAGTCGAAGCTCGCTGCCGCGGAGCGTCGTATCGCCGAGCTCAGCCGGGCCGACGCGTCCAGCGCAGCGGTGCAGCCCGTCGTCGTCGACGCGCCCGTGGTGCCGGAGCCGGAGCCGGCCCCCGTCGTGCCGATCTCCCAGGCCGTCGTCGCGAAGAACGGCCCGGAGCCCGAGTCGGCGACCGGCATGCTCCAGCTCGCCCAGAAGCTGCACGACGACTACGTGCGCTCCGGGCAGGAGGAGGGCGACCGGCTCATCGCCGAGGCGAAGGAGGAGGGCACGCGCATCGTGCGCGAGGCCGAGGAGACGTCGCACCGCACGCTCTCGCAGCTCGAGCAGGAGCGCTCGCTCCTCGAGCGCAAGATCGACGAGCTGCGCATCTTCGAGCGTGACTACCGCACGCGTCTCAAGAGCTACCTGCAGAACCTGCTGGGCGACCTCGACAACCGGGGCAGCGCCCTCCCGCCGCGCAGCAACGTCGGTGGGACGAGCCGCACGAGCGACCTCGCTCCCGGCATCTAGCACCTGCGTCGACAGTCCGGCAGCGGCCGGTACGCCTCGCACCTGCGTCTTCCCGCCTCGGCGGACCGGCGTGGTGTGTTGTGCGTACCGGCCGCTGCGTCTACTCTCGCGTGACTCGAACTTGGAGGGGCGACATGACCAAGCTCACCACCGCGGCCCGCTCGGCCGTGCGCGAACGTTTCCCGAACCTCGCGAAGGACGTGAGGTCCTTCCCCGTGCGTGACGGGGAGGATCCCTGGACCCTGCGCGAGGCGGAGGAGCTCGCCGCCGAGCTGCTCTCCGAGAGGGACCGTCTGGAGGGCGAGCTCACCACGGCGGACGAGGAGCTCTCGAACCTCCTGCGCCACTCCGGCGACGGAGCGGGCGACGACCAGGCGGACTCCGGGTCCAGCGCGCTCGAGCGCGAGCAGGAGCTCACGCTCGTCAACAACGTGCGCGACCTCCTCGCGCAGACCGCGCACGCCCTCGACCGCATCGCGGCGGGCACGTACGCGACGTGCGAGGAGACGGGGCTGCCCATCGGGAAGGCGCGGCTGCAGGCGTTCCCGCGCGCCAACCTCTCCGTCGAGGCGAAGCAGCGCGCCGAGCGCCGCTGACCCGACGGGGCGCCGGCCCCGGCCGACGTGGCAGACTTGCCGCCGATGTCCACCTCCGCGCACCCCGAGCAGTCTCTCCCCGACGACGCTCCGGGCACCCCCGCCCCCGACGCCCCGCGCAGCGGTCCGCGTCGAGTCCTCGTCGTCTGGACGGCGGTGCTCGCCGTCCTCGTCCTCGTGGTCGACCAGCTCACCAAGTGGTGGGCGGAGTCGAGCCTCGTGGCCGGCGACGCCACGGTCCCGCTGCTCGGCTCGTTGCTGGGTCTGCGCCTGATCTACAACCCCGGGGCCGCACTGTCGATCGCGACGGGCATGACGTGGCTGCTGACGATCGTCGTCGTCGTGGTGGTCGTCGTGATCGTGCGCATGGTGCGCCGGATCGGCTCGCGCGCGTGGGCGGTCGCGCTGGGGCTCCTTCTCGGCGGGGCCGTCGGTAACCTGGCCGACCGCCTGTTCCGCGAGCCCGGCTTCGCGCGCGGGCACGTGGTCGACTTCATCGCGTACGCGAACTGGTTCGTGGGCAACGTCGCCGACATCGCCATCGTCGCCGCCGCGGTGATGATCGCCCTGCTGTCCGTCCTGGGCATCGGTCTCGACGGCTCGCGGCACGGGCAGGACGGCCGGCCCGCCGACACGGGAGACGCGCAGCACGCGGGCGACGACGACGCGGGCGACCTCCCGACGGTGCCGGGACCCGATCCCGCGCCGACGTCCGAGCCCACGACGACGGAGCGCGAGGGCGAGCGATGAGCCTGCGGTCCCTGCCCGTCCCGGACGGGCTCGCGGGCGAGCGCGTCGACGCGGGCCTGTCCCGGCTCCTCGGCCTCTCCCGCACGCGCGCGGCAGAGCTGGCGGCGGCCGGGGCCGTGCGGCTCGACGGACGGGAGGTCGGCAAGTCCGACCGCCTCGTCCCGGGTGCGTGGCTCGAGGTCGACGTGCCCGACGCCGCACCCCCCGTCGTCGAGGTCGTCGCCGAGCCGGTGCCCGGCATGGGCATCGTCCACGACGACGACGACGTCGTCGTCGTGGACAAGCCGGTGGGCGTGGCCGCGCACCCGTCGCCGGGGTGGACCGGGCCGACGGTGGTCGGCGCGCTCGCGGCGGCCGGGTACCGGATCTCGACGTCCGGCGCCGCGGAGCGCCAGGGCGTCGTGCACCGCCTCGACGTGGGCACCTCGGGGCTCATGGTCGTCGCGAAGAGCGAGGCGGCGTACACCGCGCTCAAGCGTGCGTTCAAGGAGCGCACGGTGGAGAAGGTCTACCACGCGCTCGTCCAGGGCCATCCGGAACCGACGACCGGCACCATCGACGCGCCCATCGGGCGCCACCCGAGCGCGGACTGGAAGTTCGCCGTGACGGCCGAGGGCAAGCCGTCGGTCACGCACTACGAGGTCCTCGAGATGCTGCCCGCGGCCTCCCTCGTCGAGGTGCACCTCGAGACCGGGCGCACGCACCAGATCCGCGTGCACTTCTCCGCGCTGCGCCACCCGTGCGTCGGCGACCTCACCTACGGCGCCGACCCGGTGCTCGCCTCCCGCGTGAGCCTCGCGCGCCAGTGGCTCCACGCCGTGCGGCTCGGGTTCGAGCACCCCACGACGGGGCAGTGGCTCGAGCTGACGAGCGAGTACCCCGAGGATCTCGCGCACGCGCTCGAGGTGCTGCGCGGGGCGTACGCATGAGCACCGACGTCCCGGGCGAGGCCCCCGGGGACGCTGCGCCGCGGCTCGTCGTCGAGCGCGTGACCGACGACGCGGGGCTGGCCGCCGCGCACACGCTGCGGCTCGTGGTGTTCGTCGACGAGCAGGGCGTCCCGGCCGAGGAGGAGATCGACGACCTCGACACGGACCCGACGACGACGCACGTCCTGGTCCGCGACCGCGCCCAGGACGGGGCGGTCGTCGGCACGGGACGCCTCCTCACCGACCCCGCGCACCCGGGCGAGGTCCACGTCGGGCGCGTCGCCGTCGCGGCGTCCGCGCGCGGCACCGGTGCGGGCGCGGCGGTCATGCGCGCGCTGGAGGACGTCGCGCTCGCGGAGCACGCGGCGCCGGGCCCCGACGGACGGCGCAGCGTCCGCGTCCTGCTCTCCGCCCAGGTCCAGGCGATCGGCTTCTACGAACGTCTCGGATACACCGTCTCCGGCCCCGTCTACCTCGACGCCGGCATCGACCACCGCGACGCGGCCAAGGTGCTCACGACCGGCGACTGACGCGTCGTCCGACGGGCAGCTCCGGTCGCCCACGTGACATGCCGCACGACGCGCCGCGGCCTCGCCGGAGTGTCGGTGGTCCGCGCCTAAGATCGGGGCATGCCGACCGCCACCGAGGACTTCGTCCACCTTCACGTCCACACCGAGTACTCGATGCTGGACGGTGCGGCGAGGATCGGGGACCTGTTCGACGAGGTCGACAGGCTCGGTCAGAAGGCGATCGCGACGACGGACCACGGGTACGTGTTCGGCGCGTTCGAGTTCTGGTCCCGGGCGCAGGCCAAGGGCATCAAGCCGATCATCGGCGTCGAGGCGTACGTCACGCCGGGCACGAGCCGGTTCGACCAGACGCGCGTGCGGTTCGGGCAGCAGGGGCAGGAGTCGGACGACGTCTCGGCGCGCGGTGCGTACACGCACATGACGCTGCTCGCGAAGGACAACGAGGGCCTGCACAACCTCTTCCGGGCGTCGTCGCTCGCGTCGCTCGAGGGGCAGATGGGCAAGTGGCCGCGCATGGACCGCGACCTGCTGCAGACCTACGGCAAGGGCCTGATCGCGACGAGCGGGTGCCCCTCGGGCGAGATCCAGACGCGGCTGCGGCTCGGGCAGTGGGACGAGGCGGTACGCACGGCCGGCGAGCTCCAGGACCTCTTCGGCCGGGAGAACTTCTACGTCGAGCTCATGGACCACGGCCTCGACATCGAGACGCGGGTGACCAAGGACCTGCTGCGCCTCGCGGACACGATCGGTGCGAGGCTGGTCGCGACGAACGACCTGCACTACGTGCGCGAGGAGGACGCGTCGAGCCAGGAGGCGCTGCTCGCGATCAACTCGGGCTCCACGCTCGACGACCCGGACCGCTTCAAGTTCGACGGGACCGGCTACTACGTGAAGTCGGCCGCCCAGATGCGGCGCGTGTTCGCGGAGCTGCCCGAGGCGTGCGACAACACGCTGCTCATCGCGGAGCAGTGCGAGGTGTCGTTCGACACGAAGGCGAACTACATGCCGCGGTTCCCCGTCCCCGAGGGTGAGGACGAGACGAGCTGGTTCGTCAAGGAGATCGAGCGGGGGCTGCACCGCCGCTACCCGAACGGGATCCCGGACGCGTCGCGCAAGCAGGCGCAGTACGAGACCGAGGTCATCATCCAGATGGGCTTCCCGGGGTACTTCCTCGTGGTCGCCGACTTCATCAACTGGGCGAAGGACCAGGGGATCCGTGTCGGGCCGGGTCGTGGCTCGGCCGCGGGGTCCATGGCGTCCTACCTCATGGGCATCACCGAGCTCGACCCGCTCGAGCACGGTCTGATCTTCGAGCGCTTCCTCAACCCCGAGCGCGTCT
>CAZFUQ010000144.1:0-9994 GCA_964521905.1 uncultured Cellulosimicrobium sp. | reverse complement strand
ACGCGAAGTGCCCGGACGATCAGAGGGGCACGCTGAACGTGCCGTCGGTGGCGAGCTCGAGCAGCCGACGTCGTGCCGCCTCGATGCTCGCTTCGTCCTCCTCGCCCTGCAGTGCTGCGGCCGCGACACCCTCGGCGGCCCTGCGCACGATCTGGATCCGCTCGGCGCTGAGCCCGTCCTTGGCGAACTGCTCGCTCCACCACGCGTTGTACTCCTCGAAGACGGCGGCGACCGCAGGGATCGCGTACAGGCCGTTCCAGTTCGACGCCGAGGTGAAGTCGCGTGCCGCAGCAGCTTCCGCGCTTCCTGCGCAGAGCGCGCGCACGTAGGCGCGGAGCATCTTGCCCGGATAGTTCTCCGCCAGGTCGAGCTGGGAGAGGACCACCCCCCGGAACTGCTCGGACATGTCCTTCACCACGGCGACGAACAGCTGGTCCCGGTTGCCGAAGTGATGGATGAGTCCGCCCTTGGACACACCCGCGGCCGCGGCGACCTCGGCCAGCGTCACGGCGGTCCCCTTGTCGAGGATCACCTGGGTGGCTGCATCCAGGACGGCGCGCCGAGTGCGTTCCGTGTTGCGCGTCTGCCGCCCCTCGGCCATGGAATCACCCCACCCGCGTCGGCCTAGCTGACCACGTGGTCGATAGTACTGCCCGACCGGGACGGATCTCCTCGCCGGGCGCACCGAGGTCGCGGGGCCGGTCGAGACCGCTCCTCCGTCTCGACCTCTCGCGATACCCGGACCTCTACGCCGTCGGGGAGGTTGCCGCGAGCTCGGCGAGGAGGGCGGGGACGCCGCCGACGACGGAGCGGGCGTCGATCCCGGCGGCGCGAGCGGCGTCGGCGACGCGCGCCGAGCGTCCGCCGACCGCGCACACGACGAGCACGGGCCGGTCGGCGGGCAGGTCCGCGAGCGCCGCGGCGGGGTCGCCCCCGAGGAACGCTCCGCTCGGCACGCGCGTCGAGCCCGGGAGGGGACGCACCTGCGCCTCCCAGTCCTCGCGCACGTCGAGCAGGAAGGGGGCCGCGTCGTCGTCGCCCAGCAGGTCTGCGGCGACGTGCGCGGTGACGTCACGCTCCCCCATCACCGGTCTCGCGGCCGCGGTCGTCGGGACGAGGCCGCAGAACGCCGTGTACGCGTCGTCGCCGGGCAGCAGCGCGGTGACGGGCTCGCGCGTCGGGTCGGCGCGGACGGCGAGCTGGCGCCACGTGAGGTCGAGCGCGTCGTAGACCGCGAGGCGGCCCAGGAGCGTCGCGCCGGCGCCGGTGACGAGCTTGACCGCCTCGGTCGCCATGACGGAGCCGACGGTCCCGCACATCGCGCCGAACACGCCGCCCGTCGCGCAGTCGGGCGCGGCACCGGGCGGCGGCGGGACGGGGAACACGTCGCGGTAGGTGACGCCGCCCCCTCCGTCCTCTCCCGGCCCCGTCGGGACGGGACCCGCGGCACCCGGACGCGGGACGTCGTCGGGCAGGGCGAACCGGGGCGCGCCCCAGAAGACGCTGACCTGCCCCTGGAAGCGGTAGATCGACCCCCAGACCACGGGGAGGCCGAGGACCTCGGCCGCGTCGGAGACGAGGTAGCGCGTGGGGAAGTTGTCGGCGCCGTCGAGCACGAGGTCGTAGCCGCGCAGCACGTCGAGCGCGTTGTCGGCGTCGAGCCGCACGGCGTGCTCCACGACGCGCACGTGCGGGTTGACGTCGGCGATGGTGTCGCGCGCGGAGTCGACCTTGCGGCGGCCGACGTCCGCCCCGCCGTGGATCACCTGGCGCTGGAGGTTGGAGGTGTCGACGACGTCGTCGTCGACGATGCCGATCGTGCCGACGCCCGCAGCCGCGAGGTAGAGCAGCGCGGGGCTGCCCAGGCCGCCCGCGCCGACCACGAGCACGCGCGCGGCGGCGAGCCGGCGCTGCCCCTCGGGGCCGACGCCGGGCAGGGCCAGGTGGCGCGCGTAGCGCTCGAGCTCCGGCGTGGTGAGCTCAGGACCGGGCGCGACGAGGGGCGCGAGCCGCGTCGTCATGACGCGTACTGCTCCTCCAGCGCGGCGAGCTTGGCCTCGGCCTCGGCGTGCACCTTCTTCTCGAGGACGAACGACATGACCGGGACGACGCCCGCGAAGACCATGGTCGCGAGCCGGCCCCAGCCCCAGCGCATCTTGGTCCACAGGTCCAGGACGGTGACGAGGTAGACGACGTAGATCCACCCGTGGGCGAACGGGATCCACGACACGTACCGCATGACGCCGTCGACGTCGACGAACGCGCCGACCCCGTACTTGACGATCATCTCGACGCACAGGATCAGCAGCATGACACCCGTGATGATCGCGAGGACCCGGTAGCGCGACAGCGCCCCCCGGGCCTTGCGGATCGCGGTCCGCGCGGCTTCTGCGCTCGGCGCGCCGGTGCTGGTGACTGGGTCCTGCGTGGTCATGGGAGACGTTCCTCACTCCGGGCGAGACGATCGCGGCGTTCCGTGCGCACGCGCTGACGCCTCGGCCGCGGATAAAGGATCGCCGCGTGTCGGACGCCGAACCTAGGGTAGATCACCGTGCGCCCCCTCCCCCTCCCCGACCCGGGGACCCCCGACCTGCGCGGACCGACGCGCTACCTGCTCTGGCTCGCGCGGCGCCAGTGGACCGTCCTGACCGTCTCCGTGCTGCTCGGTCTCGTCAACTTCGCGTGCCAGGCGCTGCAGCCGTACATGCTCGGACGGGCGCTGGACGAGGGTCTCACTGCCGGGTTCGGCGCCGACCTGTGGCGTTGGGCCGGGCTCCTGCTCGCCCTCGGGCTGGGGATCGTCGTCACCGGCGTCACCCAGCACCGGTTCGACATCGCGAACTGGCTGCGCTCGGCCCTGACCACGTCCCAGCTCGTGGGCGACGTCACCGCGCGCTCGGGCGACGCGATCACCGAGGAGCTGCCGACCGGCGAGGTCGTGTCGACCGTCGCGAGCGACGCGATGCGCGTGGGCCAGCTGTTCTCGATGATGGGCCAGTTCCTCGGCGCCCTGGGGGCGTACGTCGTGGTGGCCGTGATCATGCTCTCGACGTCGCTGCAGCTCGGGCTCGTCGTGGTCCTCGGGCTGCCGGCCGTCGCCGGCGTGCTCGCGTTCCTCGTCAAGCCGCTGCAGCAGCGCCAGGCCGCGCAGCGCGAGGCCCAGGGGCGCCTCACGACGCTCGGCGCCGACACCGTGTCGGGCCTGCGGGTCCTGCGCGGCATCGGCGGCGAGGGCGTGTTCGTCGGCCGGTACGCGCGCCAGTCGCAGAAGGTGCGCGAGGCCGGGGTCAAGGTCGCTCACACGCAGGCCCTGCTCGACGCCCTCCAGGTGCTCCTGCCCGGCCTGCTCGTCGTCCTCGTCGTCTACCTCGGCGCGACGGCGGCGCAGCGCGGCGACATCTCCCCCGGGCAGCTCGTCGCGTTCTACGGGTACGCCGCCTTCCTCGGCTGGCCGCTGCAGATCGCGACGCAGATGCTCAACATCGCCACGCGCGCGCACGTCGCGTCGCGCAAGATCGTGCGCGTCCTCGCCGTCGAGCCCGCCGCGGGCGCGACGGCGGCGACCGCACCCATCCCGCCGGAGGGCAGCCCGCTGGTCGACGAGACGAGCGGGCTCGTCCTCGAGCCGGGCCGTGTCGTCGCGCTCGTCTCCGCGGACCCCGACGCGTCGGCCGCGGTCGCGACCCGCCTCGGGAGGTTCGACGACGACGCCGAGGCCGCCACGCCCGTGCGCCTGGGCGGGGCGCTCCTCGCCGACCTGGACAAGCACGCCCTGCGGCGGCGGGTCGTCGTCGCCGAGGCGACGCCCCAGCTCTTCTCCGGCCCGCTGCGCGAGGAGCTCGACCCGCGCGGCACCGCCACCGACGCGGACGTGCTCGCCGCCGTCGCGACCGCCGACGCCCACGACGTGCTCGACTCCGTGCCCGACGGGCTCGCGGGCGAGCTGCCCGAGAAGGGCCGCTCGCTGTCCGGCGGCCAGCGCCAGCGCGTGGCCCTGGCCCGCGCCCTGCTGACCGAGCCCGAGATCCTCGTCCTCGTCGAGCCGACGAGCGCCGTCGACGCCCACACCGAGGCGCGGATCGCGGCGAGCCTCGCCCACGTCCGGCGCGGGCGCACGACGCTCGTCGTCACCGCCTCCCCGCTCGTGCTCGAACGCGTCGACGAGGTCCTGCTCCTCGAGGGTGGGCGCGTCACCGCGCGCGGCGTCCACCGCGACCTCGTGGACCGCGCCCACGCCCCCGACGTCGAGCCCGACGAGGCCGCGGCGCGCTACCTGCGCGTCGTCGGGCGCTCGCTCGACGACGCCCCCGTCCTGGTCCGCACCGCACCCGAAGGAGGGGACGCATGAAGCTCCCCGTCGCCGACGGCCCCGCCGTCCGCGCCGCCGCGGCGCGCCTCTTCTCGCGGCACCGCCGCGTCCTCGTCCTCGTCGCCGTGCTGCACACGCTCGCCGCGGTCGCCGGGCTCATCGGCCCGTGGCTGCTCGGCCGGCTCGTCGACGCCGTCACCGAGGGGACGACGTCCACCTACGTGACGACCGTCGTCGCCGTCGGGGCCGCGGCCGTCGTCGTGCAGGCGGTGCTGCGCCGGTACGCGCAGCGCATCTCCATGGTGTTCGGCGAGACGGTGTTCGCCGAGCTGCGCGAGGACCTCGTGGAGACCGTGACGTCGCTCCCGCTGTCGACCGTCGAACGCGCCGGGACGGGTGACCTCGTCGCCCGTACGACCAACGACGTCGACCGCATCCAGCACGCCGTGCGGTTCGGGGTGCCCCAGCTCCTCGTGGCCGTCGTGACGCTCGTGCTCACCGTCGTCGCGTCGGTCGTCGTGGCGCCCCTCGTCGCGCTGTCGCTCTTCGTCGGCGTGCCGCTGCTCGTCGTGGTCTCGCGCTGGTACCTCAAGCGCGCGTCGGCGGGCTACCAGCGCGAGGCCGCCGCGTACGCGACGCTCAACGGCACCATCACCGAGAACGTCGAGGGCGCGCGCACGGTCGACGCGCTCTCGCTCACCGCGCGCCGTCAGGCGCGCGTGCGCGCGGACCTCACCGAGGCGTTCGAGGCCGAGAAGTACACGCTCGGCCTGCGCACCGTCCTGTTCCCCGGCATCGACCTCGCCATCGCGATCGCCCCCGTCGCCGCGCTCGTGTGGGGCGCGTGGCTGCTGTCGCAGGGGCAGACGACGCTCGGCGCCGTCGCCACGGTCATCACCTACGCGTTCCAGCTCGCCGGGCCCGTGTGGAACCTCATCTTCTGGCTCGACGAGATCCAGGTGGCCGCCGCGTCGTACGCGCGGATCGTCGGCGTCTCCCAGGTCCCCGGCGACCGCACCGCGACGGACGACGTCCCGTCGGGCGACCGCCTCGTCGCCCGTGACGTCGAGTACGCCTACCGCGAGGGCCACCCCGTCCTGCACGGCGTCTCGCTCGACCTCGAACCCGGCGAGCGGCTCGCCGTCGTGGGCCCGTCCGGGGCGGGCAAGTCGACGCTCGGGCGCATGCTCGCCGGCATCCACCCCCCGACCGCGGGATCCGTCCGCTCGGGTGGCGTCCGGCTCGTCGACCTGCCGCTGGAGGACCTGCGCCGCCAGGTCGCCCTGGTCACGCAGGAGCACCACGTGTTCGTCGGGTCGCTCGCGGACAACCTGCGGCTCGCGAAGGTCGACGCGGACGACGGCGAGCTGCTCGACGCGCTCGACGCCGTCGACGCGCGCGGCTGGGCCGAGACGCTGCCCGAGGGGCTGGAGACCACGGTCGGGTCCGGCGGGCACGTGCTCACCCCGGCGCAGGCCCAGCAGGTCGCGCTCGCGCGGCTCGTGCTCCTCGACCCGCACACGCTCGTCCTCGACGAGGCGACGTCGCTGCTCGACCCCCGGGCGGCCCGCCACCTCGAGCGCTCCCTCGACGCCGTGCTCTCCGGGCGGACCGTCGTCGCGATCGCGCACCGCCTGCACACCGCGCACGACGCCGACCGCGTCGCCGTGGTCGACGGCGGTCGCATCAGCGAGATCGGCCCCCACGACGAGCTCGTCGCCGCCGGCGGCGACTACGCCCGCCTCTGGCACTCCTGGCAGCAGGAGTAGCCCGCGGTCCCGCCCGCGCCGGCCGCACGGGCGGGACCGGCACCGGACCAGGCGCCGGACGATGCCAAGATGGTCCTGATGCCTGACACCATGAGCGACACCCTGCACGACCTCCCGACCCTCCCGAGCCCCTGGCGGGCCCGGGTCCCCGGCTACGGCGACATCGACGCGCTCGTCGGGCTGCGGCGGCTCGACGAGCTGCAGGGGACGGGGGCGGCGCACGTCGACCCCGCCGGGATCGAGTCGGAGGTCGCGGGGCTGGCGTCGTGGACGCGCCGCCAGCTCGTGGCGGTCGGGCCGGACGACGTCCCGCGCGCCTGGATCACGGTGCACGACCGCGCCGCGGGCCGGGCGACGGTGTGGGGCTACTTCGACCGTGACGTCCCCGAGGTCGACGAGATCGCCGACGCGTTCTACCGCTGGGCGGAGGGCACGGCGGTCATGATGGCGCGCCTGCGCGGCGTCACGGCCACACGCCTCGACGAGAGCCCGTTCGCCGACGACACGCGTCAGGTCGGGTGGCTCGCGCGAGCCGGCTACGCGCGACGGCGCACCTGGCTGCACATGACGCGCCCGGTCACCGCGGACGAGGCCTCGCTCGCGCCGCGCCCGGGCGTCACGGTGCGCCCGGTCGAGCGGCACGAGAACGGCATGCCGGTCGCCGCGGACCTCCAGGTCGTGCACCAGATGCTGGAGACGTCGTTCCAGGACCACTTCAACTCCTACCGCGAGAGCTTCTCGGAGTTCGTGCAGCGGCTGCGCGAGGACCCCGGCCACAGCTGGGACCACTGGTGGCTCGCGTACGTCGAGACCGACGACGCACGCCTCGTGCCCGCCGGCACGGTGGTCTGCTCCTCCCTCGCCGCTCCCGAGGACGGCGCACGGGGCACCTACGTCGAGTACATCGGGGTGACCCGCGCCGCCCGGGGTCGGGGCGTGGCGAAGTCGCTGCTGGCCACCGTGATCGCCGACGCCGCCCGGCACGTTCGCGACCGCGTGGCCCTCGAGGTCGACGCCGACTCCCCCACCAGGGCGGACGAGCTCTACCGCTCGCTCGGCTGGGAGACGGACTACGTCACGCAGTCGTGGTTCAAGGACCTCGACCTCGACGGCTGACGCCGGACCGCGCGGCCGCCCGGACCGCACCGCCCGCCGAGAGCGGCCCGCGGCTCAGGTGCTGGGAAGACCGGCGATGCCGCCGCCGTCGCCCCGGCCGTCGCGGCGGACCCCCGCGGCCTCGTCACGGACGAGCCGCACCCACAGCAGCACCGCGAACCCGCCGAACACCCACCACTGCAGGGCGTAGAAGAGGTTCTGCAGGTTGAGGCCGGTGCCGCCCTCGATCGTCGGCCGCGGGAGCTGCGCGGGCCCGCCCTCGGCGTCGGACGGCTGCGCCGGGTCGGAGGAGATGAGCACGAGGTAGCCCGAGTACGTCGGCCCGCCCCACTCGTTGACGAGCGATCCGGTCGAGACGGCGTCCGTCAGGCCGGGCGCGGAGCCGCCCTGCCCGGCGGCCTCGGAGGCCTGCAGGTACCCGGTGACGCGGACGGCGCCGTCGGGCGGCTCGAGCGCGACCGTCTCCTGCGCAGAGGCGATCCACCCGCGGACGACGGGGAGCACCGGCGCGCCGGACAGGTCCGCCCACGAGGCGCCTCCCGTGCCGTCGTCGGTCACGCGCAGCGGCGTGAGGACGAGGTAGCCCGTGCGGCCGTCGAGCGCGCGGCCCTCGACCAGGAGCTGGCCCTCCGCGTCGTACTCGCCCTCGACCCACGCCTGGCGGCCGACGAGCTCGCCGGGGAACGTGGACTGCGGCGGGAGCAGGACGCCGACACCCTCGGGGTCGGAGGCCTCGAGCTCCGCGGCCTCCTGCTGCGCGGCCAGCTCGGCGCGCTGCTGCGCGCGGTCGAGCTGCCAGACGCCGAGACGCGCGCAGACGGCGGCGGCGAGGAGGAAGAGCACGAGCAGACCGACGATGCGGGGCTGACGGGCGACCGCCCAGAAGGACCGGGGGGCGGTGGGCTCGGGCACCCGCCCACGGTATCCGGGATGCGGGCGTGTCCCCGAATCCGTGGGCGAACGTCACACGCCGCGGCCGTCGGCGGCGCCGGTCCGGACGTCGGGGACGGACGTCCCCGACGGCGGCGGAGGCACCCGGGACCTAGGACCCTTTGTGGCCGTCCCGACGCACGTCACACCGCCGGGGAGCGTCACGAACCGTGCGTGGCCCCGGTCGATGCGGTTGTATGAAGCCGTAGTCGTTCACGAACCCTTCCCCCTGCTGGAGCGTGAGATGAGCACGACCACCGCCACCGAGTCCACCGCCTGGCGACCCGCCGAGGTCGCGCCGCTCGACGACGACACCCTGCGGCGTGTCGACGCGTGGTGGCGGGCCGCGAACTACCTGTCCGTCGGGCAGATCTACCTGCTCGCGAACCCGCTGCTGCGCACCCCGCTCGTGCGCGACGACGTCAAGCCGCGCCTGCTCGGCCACTGGGGCACGACCCCCGGGCTGAACTTCCTCTACGCGCACCTCAACCGCGCGATCGCGCAACGCGAGCAGTCGACGATCTACGTCGCCGGACCCGGGCACGGCGGCCCGGGCCTCGTCGCCAACGCGTACCTCGAGGGCACGTACTCCGAGGTGTACTCGGACATCACGCAGGACACCGAGGGCCTGCGCCGCCTCTTCCGCCAGTTCTCGTTCCCGGGCGGCATCCCGAGCCACGTCGCCCCCGAGACGCCGGGGTCGATCCACGAGGGCGGCGAGCTCGGCTACGCGCTCTCCCACGCCTACGGCGCCGCGTTCGACAACCCCGACCTGCTGGTCGCGGCGGTCGTGGGCGACGGCGAGGCGGAGACCGGTCCGCTCGCGACGAGCTGGCACTCGAACAAGTTCGTCAACGCGCGCAACGACGGCGTCGTGCTGCCGATCCTGCACCTCAACGGGTACAAGATCGCGAACCCCACCGTGCTCGCGCGCATCAGCGACGACGAGCTGCGCGACCTCATGATCGGCTACGGCCACACCCCGTACTTCTTCACGGGCGGGTTCGACGGCGAGGACCACTTCGAGGTCCACCGCCGGTTCGCGACCCTCCTGGACGAGGTGCTCAACCACATCGCGCAGATCAAGGCCGACGCCGCGGCCGGGAACGACGAGCGTCCCGCCTGGCCCATGATCGTCTTCCGCACGCCCAAGGGCTGGACCTGCCCGCCCGTCATCGACGGCAAGAAGACCGAGGACTCGTGGCGTGCGCACCAGGTGCCGCTCGCGAGCGCACGGGACACGCCGGAGCACCTCGACGTGCTGCGCGGCTGGCTCGAGTCGTACCGCGCGGACGAGCTGTTCGACGACGACGGCCGCCTCGTCGACGACGTCGCCGCGCTCGCGCCGTCGGGCACGCTGCGCATGAGCGACAACCCGCACGCCAACGGCGGCCTGCTCCTCAAGGACCTGCGGCTGCCCGACTTCCGCGACTACGCGGTCGACGTCTCGGGACCGGGTGGCAACGTCGCGGAGGCGACGCGCGTCCTCGGGGAGTGGCTCACCGACGTCGTGCGCCTCAACCCGGACAACTTCCGGATCTTCGGCCCGGACGAGACGGCCTCGAACCGCCTCCAGGCGGTCTACGAGGTCACGGACAAGCAGTGGAACGCCGACTTCTTCGGGCCCGACGTCGACGAGCACCTCGCGCGCGCGGGCCGCGTCATGGAGATGCTGTCGGAGCACCAGTGCCAGGGCTGGCTCGAGGGGTACCTCCTCACCGGGCGCCACGGCCTGTTCACGAGCTACGAGGCCTTCATCCACATCGTCGACTCGATGTTCAACCAGCACGCGAAGTGGCTCAAGGTCACCAACCACATCCCGTGGCGCCGGCCGGTCGCGAGCCTCAACTACCTGCTGTCGAGCCACGTG
>CAZFUQ010000143.1:0-9998 GCA_964521905.1 uncultured Cellulosimicrobium sp. | reverse complement strand
GGTCCGTCGTCGACGGCCTGCGCTACCTCGCGACGCAGCCCAACGTCCGCACGACGTTCCTCGTCGACCTGGCCGCGATGGTGCTCGCGTCGCCGCGCGTCCTGCTGCCCGCCGCCGGCGTCGTGTTCCTCGGCGGCGGAGAGGCGACGACCGGCGTGCTCACGGCGGCGTTCGCCGTCGGGGCCGTGCTCGCCGGGGTGTTCTCGGGCGGTCTGTCCCGTGTGCGCTGGCAGGGTCGCACCATCGTCTGGGCGATCACGGCCTACGGGGTCTCGATCGTGCTGTTCGGTCTCGTGCTCGTCGGCGTCGGCGCGACCAGCCCCACGACCGTGCTCGTGGGCGGGGTCGTCGCGGCGAGCGTCGCGCTGGCGCTCGCGGGCGCGTCCGACGCCGTGAGCAGCGTCTTCCGGCAGACCATCCTGCAGACCGCGACGCCCGACGACATGCGCGGCCGGCTGCAGGGTGTGTTCATCGTCGTCGTCGCGGGCGGACCGCGCCTCGGCGAGCTCGTGCTCGGCGCGCAGGCGACGTGGGTCGGCGAGGCGTGGGCCGCCGTCGCCGGGGGAGTGGCGTGCGTCGTCGTGCTGTGGCTCGTCGTGCGGTCGCAGCGGAAGTTCTGGCGCTACGACGCCCTCCACCCCGAGCCGTGACGCTTCGCGGCGCGCCCCGCCCGTCTCGGTGAGGGCCCGGGGTCGCGCGGCTCGTGCACCAGGCACGGCTCGACGTGTCCCTCACGGCGATCCCCGAGGTGATCGAGGAGTCGGACCGCGTCGGTGCCGCGTCCTAGGCTCGAGGTGTGCCGCCGAAGAGACCCACGACCGAGCCGCCCGTGATCGACCCCGTCGTCCTCGACGACCTGCAGCGCGGAGACGCGTACGACCTGGAGCCCGAGGCGGACCTCGAGGGGTTCGAGCTCGCCGACCTCCGCCTCGGCCGCCTCGACCTGCACGGTGCCACCGTGTTCTCGTCCCGGTTCGAGGAGGTGCGGGCGGACGAGGCGGACCTCGGCGCCGTGACGCTGACCGAGGTGCAGGTCGAGCGCCTCGACGTGCCCGTGCTGCGCGGGACGCGCGGGCGGTGGCGCGACGTCGAGGTGCACGGCGCTCGCATCGGCTCCGCGGAGCTCTACGAGTCCTCGTGGACCGGGGTCCGGTTCGTCGGGTGCAAGCTCGGCTTCGTCAACCTGCGTGGCGCGACGCTCCGTGACGTGATGTTCGTCGACTGCACGATCGACGAGCTCGACCTCGTCTCCGCGCAGGCCCTGCGCGTGGCGTTCGAGGACACGCGGGTCCGGCGTCTCGACGTACAGTCCTCGCGGCTCCAGCACGTCGACCTGCGCGGCGCGGACCTGCACGAGCTGAGCGGCATCGAGTCGCTGCGCGGCACGACGATCGACGTGGCGCAGCTGACGCAGCTCGCCGGGACGCTCGCGCAGAGCCTCGGGATCACGGTCACGGACTGACACGTCCAGGCCCGTGACCTGCGCGGACGCCCGGGTGCACCGGGTGCATGCCGCGTGGGCGCCCCGGGGATAGTGTTCGCGCGTGACCGAGACGCAGCGCACCGTCGCCGACCTGCCCGACCTCGCGGAGACCGAGGTCCTCGTGGCAGGGCCGGCCTCCTGGAACCTCGTCGTCCAGCTCGACGAGCTGCCCGCGCCCACGCCGCACACCGTGTTCGCGCGCTCGCACCGCGACACCGTCGGCGGGACGTCGGCGGGCAAGGCGCTCAACCTCGCGCGCCTCGGCCGGTCGGTGCTGCTGCGCACGGTGCTCGGCGCGGACGACGACGGTGCCCGCGTACGGTCCGCGCTCGAGGCGGAGGGCGTGCGGGTCCTCGCCGAGACCTCGCCGGACGGCAGCACCGAGCGTCACCTCAACCTCATGGACGACGACGGTGGTCGGGTCTCGGTCTACCTGCGTGCGCCCGGCGAGGTCCCGGCCGAGGGCGCGTCGTGGGATGTCGTGGGCGCCGCGCTGGACGCAGCGGCCGCGGTCGTCGTGGACCTCGCGGTACCCGCCCTGCCGGTGCTCGACCTCGCGGTGTCGCGCGGCCGCGACGTCTGGGTGGACCTGCACGACTACGACGGCGTGTCGACGTTCCACCGGCCGTGGGTCGAGGCGGGGACGCACGTGTTCCTCAGCGGGGACCGGCTGGAGGACTGGCGCGGCTTCATGGCGGCGCGGGTCGAGGCCGGCGCCCGTCTCGTCGTGTGCACCCACGGGGCGCGGGGCGCCGTGGCGCTGACGGCCGAGGACGGCTTCGTCGAGGTGCCCGCGCAGCTCGTGCCGCACGTCGTGGACACCAACGGCGCCGGGGACGGGTTCTTCGCGGGCTTCCTCGACGCGCACCTGCGCGGGGCGGGCGTCGAGGAGGCGATGCACGCCGGTGCACGGCACGCCGCGCTGGTCGTGCAGAGCCCGGACCTCGTCCCGGCCTGATCCCCGTGCTCGGCGATCAGGGACGAGAGGCGACCACGGGGTCGAGGGCGGGGACGTCGTCGTCGGACGCCTCGCGCAGAGCCGTCGCGGTGGCTGCGCCACGCTCCCGGAAGTGGCCTGCGAGCGCGAGCAGCAGACCGAGGGCCGCCCAGCCCGTGAGCACGAGCCACGGGAACGTGGTGTCCGCGCCCGGGAAGTAGGACAGGTCGCGCAGGAGCGTCGCCGAGGCGCCCGGCGGGAACCACTGCCCGACGGCGCCCCACGGGGCGAGGAGGAACTCGACCGGCATCGCGGACGCGGAGATCGGGTTCGCGACGAGCAGGAACAGCACCGGCCCGACCGCGACACCCGGGCGACCCAGGACCGCGACCGCCCCGACGATCGTGCCGCCGATGCCGAGCAGCGTCAGGCCGACGGCGAGCGAGTCCGTGAGGTACGCGCCGTGCAGGCCGCCGAGGCCGTGCAGGATCCCGGCGATCGCCGGCCCGCCCACCACCGAGTAGATCCCGAGGGCCGCGACGCGGCGCCAGACGCCGACCACGGCCAGCGAGATCGCTATGCCACCGGCCATCCCGCCGAGCACGAGCGGGAACGACGCCGCGGCGAGGGTGCTGCCGCGCGCGTCGTCGGCCGAGAGCGGGACGACGTCGGTCACGGTGACCGTCGGTACGGCGTCGGCGGGCACGCCCTGGGCGGCGGCGACGGCGTCCACCTGTGCCTGGAGCGCGGGCTGGAGCCCGGTGAGGAGCTGCGCGACGGCGGGGTTCGCGGCCGACGCCGTGAGCACCTCGGGCTGCTGGCCGAGGACGAGCGCGCCGTAGGCGTCTCGGTTCTCGACGAGGTCGACGGCGGCGTCGCGGTCTGGCGCGGGGACGAGCTCGAGCGTCCCGGACGCCTGCTGGTCGAGCCCGGCCTGGACCTGGGCGACCACGGCGGGCTCGCCGACGACGGCGACGGGAAGGTCCCTCGGCTCCGCGGTGACGGACGGCCAGAGGAACGCGAGGACGACGACCGACACGACGGCCACGATCCCGACGGCGAGGGTGACGACGCGCGGCCAGCGCGTGTGCGGAGCGAGCGGTGTGCTGCTCATGGGGGAGACCTCTCGTAAAGCGAACGTTCGTTCTTTATAGCGTCGACCTGCTGGCGCAGTCTGTCAAGAACGAACGTTCGGTTTAGGGTGGGGGTGTGCCCCGGGTGAGCGACGAGTACCGCGCGCAGCGCCGCGACGAGATCGCCGCCGCCGCGCTGCGGGTGTTCCGCCGCAAGGGCTTCACGGCGACGTCGATGGCCGAGATCATCGCCGAGTCAGGCCTGTCCGCGGGCGCGATCTACGGCTACTACGACTCCAAGATGGCGATCGTGCACGACGTCGCCGGCCGCATCATCGGCGGACGCATCGCCGACATCGAGCAGCTCGCCGAGCGTGAACCGCTCCCGCCGCCGTCCGACCTGGTCGGCGTCCTCATGCGTGGCGTGGTCCGCGAGATCGGCAGCACCGCCGTCCTGCTCCAGGTCTGGGGGGAGGCCGTGACCGACCAGCGCATCCTCGAGTTCGCCTCGGTCGTGCTCGGCCGCCTGCGAGCCACCTTCGCCGCCTACGTCGCGACCTGGCACGAGCACGCCCACGGGCTCGACCCGGACGAGGCCGCGATCCTCGGGGCGGAGCAGGCGCCGCTGTTCGTCGCCGCGTGCCAGGGCTTCATCATCCAGAGCGCGCTGATCCACGACTTCGACCCCGACGCCTACCTCGACCGCACCACGAGCTACCTGCCGCACTGAGCCGCCCACCCGCAAGATCGACCCTCCCCGCCACGCCGAGGTAGAGCCGTGGTCGCGCGAGGTAGAGCCGTGGTTGGCCGAGGTAGAGCCGTGGTTGGCCGAGGTAGAGCCGTGGTTGGCCAAGGTAGAGCCGTGGTTGGCCGAGGTAGAGCCGTGGTCTTGCCCGACGGCGGTTGGTCGCCCTGGGCGGCGGGGTGGGTGGGGTCTTCGTGCCCGACGTCCCGTGCCGACCAGGGCTCTACCTCGGCAGGCCGAGGACGTCCCACCCGTGGACCCGACCACAGACCAGAGCCCTACCTCGCGGGACCAGGGCTCTGCTCGGCGGCTCTGCGTCGGGTCAGGCGAGGCCGGTGTCTCGCGCGACGATCGCGGCCTGCATGCGCGAGGCGACGCCGAGCTTGGCGAGGACGCGCGACACGTGGGTCTTCGCCGTCGCCTCCGTGATGTAGAGCTCCGCGGCGATGCCCTGGTTCGACAGGCCACGACCCAGCGCGGCGAGGACGTCGACCTCGCGGGGGGTGAGGTCCGCGAGGCGCGGTTCCGACATCCGGCCCCCGTCACTCGTCCCGGTCGCCGGGGAGTCCGCCAGCGCATCGGCGGACGTGCCCGACGGCGGTCGCGCACCCCACTCGTCCGCCTCGCCCGGGTGCGTCGAGCGTCCGACCGGCGCGCCGGGCACCGGACCGCGCGCGAACGCCGCGAGCAGGCGGCGCGTGACCTCCGGCGCGAGGACGCCGTCACCGTCGGCGACACGACGCACCGCGTCGATCAGCGCGGCCGGCTCCGCGGTCTTGAGCAGGAAGCCGGACGCGCCCGCCCGCAGCGCGCCGTCGACGTACTCGTCGAGGTCGAACGTGGTCAGGACGAGCACGTCCGCGAGGCCCTCGGCCGTGATCGTCCGGGTCGCCTCGATCCCGTCGACGCCGGGCATGCGCAGGTCCATGAGCACGACGTCCGGCCGCAGCGCCCGCGCGTTCGTGACGGCTGCGGTGCCGTCCGCGGCCTCCCCGACGACCTCGACGTCGTCGGCCGCGTCGAGCAGCAGGCGCAGACCGGCGCGGATCGCCGCGTGGTCGTCGGCCAGGAGCACGCGGACCCGCTGGCCGGCCGTCACGGGACCTCCCGCGCGGGAGCCGGGTCCACCGAAGCCGTTGCCGCCGGGTCCACCGAAGCCGCCGCCGCCGATGCCGCCGCCGCCGCCGACGCCGCCGACGCCGCCTCCGCCGCCGTCCCGGCCGGAACGGTCGCACGGACGACCCACTCGCCCGTCGGGGTCGGTCCGGCCGCGAACGTCCCGCCGACGCCGTCGGCGCGCTCGCCCATCGTCAGCAGCCCGGTCCCCGCGCTGAGCACTGCCTCGACGGGCGTCACCGGGGACGGGGCGAGACGGTTGCGCACGACGAGCTCGACGCCGGCGCGCGTGCGGCCGAGCCGGACGTCGACGGGCCGTCCCGGGGCGTGCTTCAGCGCGTTCGTCAGGGTCTCCTGCGTGATCCGGTACAGCGCCTGGTCCGTGGCGGCGGGCAGGGACGACGTCGTGACGCCGTCGGGGTCCCGGAGGGTGACGACCGTCCCGGCCGCGCGGGCCGCGTGGAGCAGGTCGTCGAGCCGTGCGAGCCGTCCCGGTGCGGCGACGGCGTCGCCCCGGCGGTCCGCGGGTCCGCCGTCGGGCGTCGTGGCGGTCCCGTCGTCGCGGCGGCCCTCGGTGCGCAGGAGCAGGATCATCGACCGCATCTCGTCCAGCGAGGCGACGGCGCTCGCCCGCACCTGCTCGAGCGCGGCCCTGTCCTTCTCGGCGTCGGGCGGGAGCACGAGCGCGGCGCCCGAGTGGATCGCGATCGTCGACAGGTGGGACGCGATGACGTCGTGCAGGTCGCGGGCCATCGCCGACCTCTCCGCACGCACGGCCTCGTGCCGGTCGAGCTCGGCGATGCGCTCCAGGTCGCTCGCGCGCTGGCGCTCGAGGTCCGCGGTCCGGGCGGCCGCCTCGGCCTCGCGTGCGGCCAGGTCGGCGCGATCGCCCGCGAGCCGGGCGAGCTCGCTCTTGGTCCGCACGTTCGTCGCCCACCACATCGGCACGAGGAGCACGGCCCCGAGCTGGAGCCCCATGTACACGAACTCCCGGACGTCGCGCGTCGCCTCGCCGGCCGCGACCGACCCGAGCACCGTCACGGCGATCCCAGCGCCCCACAGCCAGGCACGCGCCGTCGGGCGGGCCCAGAGGGCCGCCGCGTAGAGGAGGTCCCACAGCACGAGCATCATCGCGAGGGTGCCGCCCCACCACAGGTCGACCGCCGTGACCAGGACCCCGCCGGCGAGCGCGAGCATCGGGTGCGCGCGCTTGACCAGGATGAGGAGGCACCCGGCGGCGAGCAGCGCGACGCGCCACCACGGCTCCCCGGGCTCGACGACGAACGGGGCACGGACGATGCCGACGAGCCCGACCTCGATGAGCAGCCAGCCGAGCAGGAACGTGACGACCGCGGAGAAGACGTCGTTGCGACGGTCCTCGATCCGCCACACCTGCCCGAGCGTCCCGACGGCGGAGCGCCACGGGCCGCGCGCCGGCGCGCCGGGGTCGGCGTGGGGTTCGTCGGGGGTCGTGCTCACCCCACCATCCCAGCACACGGGCGTGTCGGCCGGATCGGTCGAACGGTGTACCCGTCGCCGTCGCGCGGGTCGCCCACGGTCGGCCCTTCGCCCGACGACGCGAGCGCGGGGCGCGCGCGACGCTGGGCGGCATGGACTTCCCCCTGGACCTCGACGTCGTGGGCGGGCCGGGGCTCGGTCTCGCCGCCATGGCGGGCGTGCTCGTGGTGCTCGCGCTCATCGACTCGACCAGCTTCGGCACGCTGCTCGTCCCCGTGTGGCTCCTGCTCGCGCCGGGGCGCCTCCGGGTGGGCCGCGTGCTCGTGTACCTCGCGACCGTCACCGGCGCCTACCTCGTCGTCGGGGTCGTCGTCATGCTCGGTGCGGGGGCGTTCCTCGACCGGTTCGGCGACGCCCTGGACACGCGCGCGGCGGCGATCGTGCAGCTCCTTCTCGGGATCGGGCTGTTCGCGCTGAGCTTCCGGTTCGACGGCAAGCGGTCCGCACGGCGCGCCGCCGAGCGGGCCGAGCGTGCCGAGGCCGCGGGGGAGGTGCCGCGACCGGGGCGGTTGACCCGCTGGCGCGAGCGCGCGCTGGGCATCGAGGCGGCCGCGCAGGAGGGTGCACCCGCCCCCTCCGCCCTCGGCCGGGGCCCCACCTCCGGCGCCGTGCGGACCCGCGCGTCGCTCCTGCCGCTCCTCGGGCTCGCGCTCGGCGCCGTCGCGATCGAGATCGGGAGCATGCTCCCGTACCTCGCGGCGATCGGGATCATCACGACGTCCGACGTCGGGTGGCCCGTCTCCGCGGGCGTCCTCGCCGCGTACTGCGTCGTGATGGTCGCACCCGCCCTCGTCCTGCTGGTCGGGAGGGTCGTGGCGGCGCGCGCCGTCGACCCGGTGCTGCGCCGCCTGGACGGGTGGCTCACGAAGAACGCCGCCGAGATGACGGGATGGGTCCTGGGGATCCTCGGCGTGCTCCTCGCGCTGGACGCGTTCGGGCGCCTGGGCTGGACGGGCTGAACCGTGGTCCGGCCGACCTGCGGAACCTGCCTTCCCGGCGAGTGCTCGTGGCGCGTCCGGAGTGCCGGGCGGGCCACGAGCACCCGCCCGGCGGGGTCCGTCAGTGGGTGCGTCGTCGTACCAGGCGGCGTCGTACGAGCAGCGCGGCGGTGCCGGTGAGCAGCAGGCCGAGCGCCGCCGCGACGGGGCCGACCGCCGATGCCCCGGTCGTGGCGAGCTGACTGCTCGAGCCCTGCTGCACGGCGTCGGGCGTGGCGCTGTCGTCGGCCCCACCCGCGGGGCTGGCCGGCACCGCGGCTGGCGGTGCACCCGGGGCAGCCGGGTCCGCGGGCTCACCAGGGTCGGTGGGCTCGGTCGGCTCGGTCGGGTCCGTGGGGTCCGTGGGGTCCGTGGGATCCGTGGGATCCGTGGGCTCGGTCGGGTCCGTCGGGTCCGTCGGGTCCGTGGGTTCGGTCGTCGCGACGTTCGTCAGGGTGAGCTCGGCGGTCGTGGCGCCGACGACGAGCGAGGCGACGCCGTCGGCGTCGACCGTGACCCCGGTGCCCGACCACGACGGGTCGCCCCACGCGACGCCGTCGATCTCGGGCAGCTCGACCTCCGTGAGCGTGACGACCGTCCCGACCGCGAGACCGTCGACGGCGGTCGTGGCCCCGGCGGTGACGGTCACGGTCCCTGCCGCCGTCCCGTCCTGGGACTGCGCGACGGTGAACGCGGTCCCCTCCGGGACCGCACCGGAACCGTCCCCGGAGACGACCTTGGTGATCGTGAAGCCCGACGGGACCGGCTCAGGGGCCGGGTCGCCGCACGGGAGCCGGCCGGCGAAGAGGAACGCGTGCGCCTCACCCTCGCCGGCGAGGACGAGGTTGCGGGCGACCACCTGGCCGTCGAGCGGTGCCGCGGAGACGGTGAGGTCGGCGTCCGGTGCGTAGACCGAGCCGTCGATCCTGACGGGGCTCGTGAGCGAGACGCTTCCCGTGATCGCCGACAGGTCCCACAGGACGTACGGCGAGTAGACGCCCTGCGGGTCCATGCGCAGACCGGTGACGTCGGTCGTCCCTGCGGGGACGCGGATGACCAGGGGGTTGGTCGTGCCGGGAGCGGCGCTGCCGGCGGACAGCTGGAGCAGCTCGGCACCGGCGACGTCGTCGTACGCGACGACGTTCGGGACGTCCGCGGCGAGCGGCTCCAGGACGACCCTGCCGCCGTACGACTCCGCGACGCCGACCGCGTGCCCGGTGCCCGTCGGAGAGGCCAGGGTCGCGAGACACTCCTGCACGGTCGCGACGGGTGTCGCGCCGGCCTCGACGTAGCTCGCGACGTCGGTGCGCTCGGTGCGGACGCTCCCCTCGCCGTCCGGCCACGTCTGGTTGGTCGCGTCGATCGCGGGGGCGTCGTCCGTCGCGGTGCGCCACCGCACCCAGCCGGCCCGCTCGTGCGCGGCGAAGTCGGCGCTGTCGTGGGCGACCTTGAGGTAGCCGGCGAGCGACGGGTCGCCGCCGGAACCGGCGTTCTTGATCTCGACGAGTCCGGACCCCGTCGAGAAGGAGCCGACGAGCAGCCGTGTCGGGTCGCCGTCGACGGTGGGGATCGTGTAGTCCGGCGTGCCGGCGACGTAGTGGTGGATCGCGTACGTCCCTCCGCCGCTGCGCGTGACCGTGAGCTCGCCACCGACCGCGATGCTGCCCTCGGTCTCCTGGTTCGCGAGCGTCGCGTCCTGTCGTGCGTAGACGCTGAAACCGCCCGCGAGGTCGAAGGGGTCGACCGTCGACGTCGCCGCGGTCGCGTTCGCCGCGGTCGTCCCCGCCGTGCTCGTCCCCGCGACGGCGCCTGCGGTCGGGGCGACCACGAGAGCACCGGCGAGGAGCGCCGTCGCGAGGCGCCGCGGTCCGGGCGGCGCGGGGCGGGCGCGCCGGGATGGTCGAGTCGTGATGGTCATGGTCGTCCTCCTCGGGGCGGACCGGAGAACGACGCTGGCCTTGCCGGTGGATGGTTGTTGTCTTGGACAACCGTCCAGTTCCGCTGTGCAGTCCGGCTCCGCGCCGGTGCATGACCTCCGGCTGCGGCGAGGTGACCTACGTCCCCGACGACCACGACCTGCGGCGCGCGGCGCTCGACCCGTGACCCGTGACCCGTGACCCGTGACCCGTGACCCGTGACCCGTGACCCG
>CAZFUQ010000142.1:0-10157 GCA_964521905.1 uncultured Cellulosimicrobium sp. | reverse complement strand
GGTGGTCGTGCTTGTGCTCCTTGAGGTGCTCGGTGAGGTCCTTGATGCGCTGCGTGAGGAGCGCGATCTGGACCTCGGGCGAACCGGTGTCGCCCTCGCTCGTCGCGTACTCGGTCATGATGCGCTGCTTCGTGGCAGTGTCGAGGGGCACGGCTCTCCTTCGTGGGTTCGTTGCGCGGTGCTCCGGGGCAGTGTCGCCCGGGCTCTCTGGTTCCGCGGCCGGTCAGACGGCGCACCCATCCTATCAGCGCGCGGCCCTGCACCCGGCCCGGACGCCGCTGCCCGTCCCCCGGCGCCGTCGCGAGGCTCGCGAGCCTACGCGCGCAGGAGGCCGCGGCGGCGGGCCTCGGCGACCGCCGCCGTGCGCGACGGCGCACCGAGCTTGTCGTAGACGTGCACGAGGTGCGTCTTGACCGTGGCCCGCGAGAGGAAGAGCTCGCGCGCGATCTCGTCGTTCGTCCGACCCTCCGCCACGAGCGCGAGCACCTCGAGCTCGCGCGCCGTGAGCGCCGTGCCGGGGCTGCGCAGGCGGCCGAGCAGCCGTCGCTGCACGGCCGGGCCGAGCGCGACCTCGCCCGCCGCCGCGGCGCGCACGGCGGCGGTGAGCTCGGCCGTCGGCGCGTCCTTGAGCAGGTACCCCCGGGCGCCCGCCTCGACGGCGGCGAGGATGTCCGCGTCGGAGTCGTAGGTCGTGACGACGAGGACCGCCGGACCGCCCGTGGCCACGATCTCCCGCACGGCGTCGACCCCGCTGCGACGGCCCGCACCGAACTGCAGGTCGAGCAGCACGACGTCGGCGCGCAGCCCCGTGCGCAGCGCGGTGAGCAGCTCCTCCGCGGAGGCCGCCTCCGCGACGACGCGCACGTCCGGCTCGGCCTCGAGCACCGCCCGCAGGCCTGCCCGCACGACCGGGTGGTCGTCGGCGAGCACGACGCGCACCACCTCCGGCACGCTCACGAGCCCTCCCCCGTCGCCGTGCGCGGCACCCAGGCGGCGACGGCCGTCCCCGCCCCCGGCGCGGACTCCACCGACAGCGTGCCGCCGAGCGCCTCGACGCGCGAGCGCATGGCACCGAGCCCGAACCCCCCGGCCTCTCCCGGCGGGCGCGCTCCCGCTCCCGCGACGTCGAACCCCCGGCCGTCGTCGACGACGTCGAGCGCCACGGCGTCGCCGTCCCCCGGACCGGCGAGGAAGCTCAGCGTCACGGTCGCGCGCGTCGCGCCCGCGTGCCGCTCCACGTTGCCGAGCGCCGACTGGGCCACGCGCAGCAGCGCGGCCTCGACCTGGGTCGGCAGCGGAGCAGGGTCCCCGCTCACGAGCACGCGCACCTCCGTCGTCCCGCCGGCCCGGGCGGCGACGCGGTGCAGCGCCGCGACGAGGTTCGACGAGGGGGACGACGACGCGGCGTCGGGCGAGGCGAGGTCGGCCGGTCCGAGCGCCCGCACGACGCGCCGGGCCTCCTCGAGGTTGTGCCGCGCGACCTCGCGCGACTGCTCCACGTACCCGTGCGCCCTCGACGTGTCCCCGGCGTCGAGCGCCGTGCCCGCGGCGCGCAGGAGCAGCTCCACGGAGGAGAAGCCCTGGGCGAGCGTGTCGTGGATCTCGCGCGCCAGCCGCTCCCGCTCCCCCGCGACCGCCCGCTCGCGCTCGGCCGCCGCGAGCTCGCCGCGCGCACGGACCAGCTCGTCGAGCGTGCGCTGACGCTCCTGGGACTCGCGCACGACGGCCTCGAGCGCGAGCACGACGACGACCGCGACCGCCCCGCCGATCGCGGGGCCCAGGACGAACGGCAGCGCGACGTTCGCGGTGTACGCCCACATCACCGCCACGACGAGGACGACGATCACCCCGACACCGGCGATGCCGCGGCGCGGGCCGAGCACGTGCATCGCCACGAACATCAGGGGGAACGCGACCCACACCGCCGTGACCGAGGCCAGGCACAGCGCGACCCAGAGCACCACGAGCCCGACCACCCACGCCCCCGCGGGCCACCAGGCACCGCGCGGGGCCCGGACGTCGACGGGCGGGGGGAGACGTCGCCGTCCCAGGGCGTAGAGCGCGAGGAGCGCGGCGCCGACCGCGACGGCGACGACGCCGCGCCCCGTGCCCGTCGCGAGAGCACCGGCGAGGGCGAGGACGAGCAGGCCGACGAGGAGGACGTCCAGCCCCCGGCGCAACCACCGTGTCGCGGCCGGCACGACGGGCGCACCCGGCTCCGCGGACGCCACGTCCGCGAGGGACGTGGCGGCGCCGACGGGCGCGGCGGGATCGACAGGGGTCACGCCGCCACCCTAGCCACGCGGCGGGTCCGACGTGCCGGGGCCGATCCATCGAAAGGTTGATCCTCGGGCCCACCCTGCGGCCACCGCAGACCGTCCAGGCGCCCGATCCGCGCAGGGCCTCTCGACGGGAGGCTGGACGCAGACCGATTCCACGCCGACCGCCGGAGGCTCTTGATGTTCGTCGCGCTGCGGGACCTGCGCTTCGCCCGGGGACGCTTCGTCCTCATGTCCACCGTGATCGTCCTCATCACGTTCCTCGTGGGCTTCCTGGCGTCCCTGACCGCGGGCCTGGCCCGCGCGAGCACGTCGGGCATCACCGACCTCCCGGTGGACCGGCTCGCGTTCACCGTCACCGGGGACGCGGAGCCGTCGTTCACCGAGTCCCAGGTCGACGCCGCGCAGCGGGACGCCTGGGCCGCGGTCGACGGCGTCGACTCGGCCGAGCCCCTGGGCGTCGCCACGACGCGCGCGTCGGTGACCGCGGGCACCGACGGCGAGGCCGGGACCACCGCGGCCGTCACCGCGTTCGGCTCGCGCGCCGGCTCGGGCCTCGTGCCCGACGGCGCCGAGGCCGCCCCCGGGACCGTGCTGCTGTCGAGCGGCGCGGCCGCCGACCTGGGCGCCCAGGAGGGCGACGAGATCGCCCTGGGCTCGCTGACCCTGACGGTCGCGGGCGTGCTCGACACCCGGGCCGACTTCTCGCACACGCCCGTCGTCTGGACGGACCTGTCCGACTGGCAGACCGTCGGCGCCCGGGGCGGCGGCGCCGCGGGCGACGAGGTCGCCACCGTCGTCGCGATCACCGGGGACCCGAGCGACTCCGCGCTCGCCGCCGCGGCGGACGAGACCGGCACCGCGACCCTCACACCCATGGGTGCGCGCGCCGCGGTCAGCTCGTTCTCGGCCGAGAACATGTCGCTCACCATGATGCAGGGCTTCCTGCTCGCGATCTCGGCCCTCGTCGTGGGAGCGTTCTTCACGGTCTGGACCATCAACCGGGCGGGCGACGTCGCGGTGCTCAAGGCGCTCGGAGCCTCGACCTCCTACCTGCTGCGCGACGCGATCGGTCAGGCCCTCGCCCTGCTCGTGCTCGGCGTCGGCGCCGGGACCGCGCTCGCGGCGGGGGCCGGAGCGCTCGCCGCCCAGGTCATGCCCGTCGTCGTCTCGCCCGCCACGACGCTCCTGCCCGCGCTGGTCCTCGTGGTCCTCGGGACGGTCGGCGCCGTCGCGGCGATCCTCCGGATCACGCGCATCGATCCCCACGCGGCGCTCGCGGCCCGCTGACGCGCCCCGCCCGCCCCTCGCTCCGGAAAGCTGCTCTCGAAAGGCGCACCATGGACCTCGCCCTCGACCACGTCACGCTCGTCTACCCCGACGGCGGGTCGACCGTCACCGCGGTCGACGACGTCTCCCTGACCGTCCCCGCCGGGACCACGACCGCGGTGCTCGGCCCGTCGGGCTCGGGCAAGTCCTCGCTCCTCGCCGTGGCGGCGACGCTCACGACCCCGACCTGCGGGGAGGTCCGCATCGGCGCCGACGTCGTCAACGCTCCCGCCGGCGGGGCGGCCGCTCGGGCCGTGTCCGCGGCCGCCGCCCGGCTGCGGCGCGACCGGATCGGGATCGTGTTCCAGCAGCCGCAGCTCGTCGCGTCGCTCACGGCGCTCGAGAACCTCGAGCTCATGAGCCATCTGCGCGGCGAGCGACCCTCGGCGCACCGCGACCGGGCGCTCGGGCTGCTCGACGCCGTCGGGCTCCGCGACCGGGCCACCGAGCGGCCCGGTCGGCTCTCGGGCGGTCAGCGTCAGCGCGTCGCGATCGCCCGCGCCCTCATGAACCGCCCCGAGGTGCTGCTGGTCGACGAGCCCACGTCGGCGCTCGACCACGCACGTGGCGTCCAGATCATCGAGCTCCTCACCCGGCTGACCCGCGAGACCGGCGCCGCGACCCTCGTCGTGACCCACGACGAGGCGACGCTCGGCAGCGTCGACGCGCGCGTGCACCTGGCGGACGGGAGGCTCGTGGGGACGGCGAGCGACCACGCCGCACGGGAGAGGACCGTTCACCAGCCGACTCGGTAGGGCTCGAGGGCGGTGGCGGCGGTGCGGACGTCACCCCAGCAGCGGCTTGGCCCCCGTCGCGCGCACGTGCGACGCCACGGCGAGCGCGATCCAGACCGCGATCCCCTGGAACACGACGAGCGCCGGGGTGGGGGCACCCACGAGCAGGCAGATGCCGAGCGGGATCGCACCGAGGACGGCCACGTCGGGTCCTTGCGCGAGCATCGAGGCCGCCCCCGTGGGGAGCGCTCCGGCAGGGGTCGCCATGAGCGGACCGGACCAGTCGGGCGGCTTGCGGTAGGCGCCGCGGACGGCCGCGGCGCCCATACCGACCGCGACCACGGCCACGAGCGCGAACCAGAGCGGTTCACGCGTGGTCAGCACGAGCGGCACGGTCCCGACCACGAGCGCCACGAGCGCCGCGAGGGAAGGGATGACGGCCCGCGCCAGCCGGGCGTCGCGCGCGGAGAGCGGCACCATCGCGTCGAGCGCAGGAACCATCTCGGCGGTGCGCGCGCCCTCCGCACCGAGCTGCGCGGCACGGAAGCCCGCGACCACCAGGAGCACGAACAGCCCGAACCCTCCCGTGAACGCGGGCACCTGCTGCGCGACGATCACCAGGGCCGTGAGGCCGACGAGCTGAGCGAGGGCTGACGGGCTGCGGCGCAGGAGCGTGAGGTCGGCCGCGACGAGCGCCGTGACCGGGCCTCTGACGAGCGCGAAGCGCGAGGGCCTGCGGACCCGGCCGCCGCGGGTCGAGCCGGCCCGGCTCAGAGCACGCCCCAGCTCACGGGTGTCGAGCGACAGGAGCGCCCCGCCCGCCTGGTCGGCGACGGCGCTCTGCGCGCGCAGTACCTGGGCACCGAGCACCTCGAGCCGGCGCCACCACAGGACAACGAGGGCGAGCGCGCCCAGCCCGAGCGCACCGATCGCCCAGGTGGGGATCGTCAGCTCGCGCAGGTCGGACCGGCCGGCCGCGACGAGCACGACGCCGGCGACCGGGACCGCCGCGAGCACCACGTCGCTCGCGCGGGCGGCCCTGGCCGCGACGGGTGTCCGGGGCTGGACCAGCCCCGCGAGCCCCACGAGCAGCAGGCCCGCCGCGGCGCCCAGGGCCGCGCTGCGACCCGCCACGCCCGGGTCCGCGCCCGAGGCCAGCGCCACGACCACGAACCCGCCCGCTCCGGTGACGAGCGCCACCGCGACGCCGCGCCAGTACGACGGGGTGAGCAGGCCGCGCCGGTCGACGGGCATCGGCACCCACCACCGCACACCCGCGCCACCCGTCCCCAGCGGGCCGAGCCGCACGGCCATGCCCGTCATGAGCGCCAGGAGCGCGATCGAGCCGAGCGCCTGGATCGTGGCCGCGGTCAGGACCACGTCGCGGCCACCCGCGGGCTCGACGAAGATCGTCTCGCGGAGGACGTTCGCCGCGCCGATCACGAAGCCGATCGAGATGGCGATCGACACCGCGACGTACGCGATGTTCCCCAGCAGCTCACCGGGGCCCGCGTCGGCCCGCGAGGCCGTGACGCGTGCGGTCAGGCGCCGGATCTCCCGGCCCGAGAACGCCTCGTCCGGGTCCGCGACGAGCAGCGGCAGAGGAGGGCGCCCGACCTCGGGCTCCGGCACCACCGGCTCGGGCGTCGCGGGACCGCCCGGTGGCGCCGCGGCGTCGTGGGATCCCTTCGTCGCGCCGTGCGGGCGCTTCCTGCCCCTGCCCCGCGCCGCGTTCATCGCCCGCTCCTCAACGGACCCGGGCGAGCGCGTCGAGCGCCGCCTGGTGCCCCAGGCGCAGGCACTCGTCGTCGCCGACCAGGAGCCCGCGGGCACCGGTGCGTCCGACCAGGTCGGGGTCGTGCGTCGCGAACACGACGGCGGCCCCGCGGCCGGCCTCCTCGACCAGGATCCGGGCCAGGTCGGCGCGCATGCCCGGGTCGAGGCGCTGCTCGGGCTCGTCGAGCACCAGGACCTCGCGGGGCCGGGCGAAGCCGGCCGCGAGCAGGAGGCGCCGCCGCTGCCCCGAGGACAGCTCGGTCGGCACGGCGCCCGACTGTGCCGCGAGGCCGAACCGGTCGAGGAGCTGGTCCACGACCTCGCCCGCCCCCGGCACGCCGTGGCCGCGCGCGGTCAGCACCAGGTGCTCGCGCGCCGTGAGCCCCGGGAAGTAGGCGTCGTCGTCGAGGATCCCGACGACCCTGGCGCGGAAGTCGCGCTCGCGCTCGTCCACGTCCCGCCCGAACGCCAGCACCTTGCCGGACAGGGGCGCGAGCACCCCCAGGAGCGCACGCAGGAGCGTCGACTTGCCGCTGCCGTTGGGCCCGATGATCGCCCACAGCTCGCCCGGACGGACGGCCAGGTCGACGGGCGCGCACACGGGCGCCTCGGCGTACCCGACGCGCAGCGCCCGGGTCTCGAGCACGGGTTGCCTGGCGGCCACGGCTACTCCCCGGCCCCGGTCGCGGACGCGCCGACGTCGCCGGGCCCGGCGGAGGTCCCCGAGGGCGTCGCCGCGCTCGTGGCGAGGATCTCGCGGGCCCGCGCGACGTCGTCGCGCATCTGCACCACGAGCGGCTCGACACCGTCGAAGCGCAGCGTCGGGCGCAGGCGCTCGACGAGCTCGAGGACGACGTCCTCGTCGTACAGGTCGAGGTCGGCCCGGTCGAGGACGTAGGCCTCGACGCGCCGCTCGACACCGTCGAAGGTCGGGTTGGTGCCGATGGAGATCGCGGCGGGCAGGCGCACGTCCGCGTGCCCCGGGTCGGCCTCCGCGAGCTGCGGCCGGTCCAGCCATCCCGCGTACACGCCGTCGGCAGGGACCATGCCGCTGATGGCGCCGAGGTTCGCGGTGGGAAAGCCCAGCTCGCGCCCGCGCGCGTCACCGTGCACGACCGTCCCGCGCACGCGGTGGTGGCGCCCGAGGATGCGCGCCGCCTCGCGCACGTCGCCCGCGGCGAGCAGCGCTCGCACGCCCGTGGAGGACCAGCGCGCGCCCTGGTCGGCCGGGTCGGTCTCCTCCGTCACCGGCACTCCCTGGTGCTGCCCGACGTCGTCGATCGCCACGACCTCGAAGCCGAACCGCCGGCCCAGCTCGACCATGGTCTCGAGCGTGCCCGCGTTCCCCCGGCCGAAGCGCACGTCGTGACCCACGACGACCGTGCCCGCACGGAGCCCGTCGACGAGGTACGTCCGGACGAACTCCTCGGGCGTCTGGCGGGCGAACTCGAGGGTGTAGTCCACGAGCAGGACGGCGTCGAGGCCGGTACCGGCGAGCAGCTCGACGCGGTCGGCGATGCCCGTGATGAGCTCGGGCGCGCTCTGCGGCCGGTGCACGAGTGCCGGGTGCGGGTGGAACGTCACCGCCACGGCCCGCGCGCCGCGCGCGCGGGCGAGGTCGACGATCCGGCCGAGCACCTGGGCGTGGCCGCGGTGGACGCCGTCGAAGTTGCCGATCGTCACGACCGAGGGGCCGAACCCCGGGGGAACCTGGCTCAGGTCCGTCCACAGGTGCACGCGAGAACTCCTCCGGTGAGCGGGTGTGTCACGGAGCGCGGCCCGCTGCCGGGCCGCCCGTGCCGACGGACGTCGGGCGGGCCGGCTGGGAGTCGTCGGCACCGCGCTGGACAAGACTGCCACGCCCGGGCCCGGACGCCGAACCGAGGCGCCCTCGGGACCGGACGACGTCAGGCGGGGGCGAGGACGAGCACCGGTCTGGCGAGGTCCGCACCGCCACGGCGGGTGTCCTCCACGAGCGCGACGAGCTCGCCCGCGGGCGAGACCGCCGCCGTCGTGCCGGGCGCACCGGTCGCGGGGACCCACTGCCCGTAGGAGAGCGCGGTGGCCTCCGCGCCGGTGAGCTCGCGCACGGGGAACGTCGCGCGCGCCGCGTCGGCCAGCGGGAGCGTCGCGAGGACGCCGTCACGGTCCGCCTGCGCCTCGAGCTCCTCGAGCGTCGACGCCACGTCGAGCCCGTAGCCCCCGACGCGCGTACGCCGCAGCGCCGTGAGGTGCCCGCCGACCCCGAGGGCCGTGCCGAGGTCGCGCGCCAGGGCGCGCACGTACGTACCCGACGACACGGTCACGGCGACGTCGACGTCCAGGGCCGGCGGCGCGTCGTCGGGCAGGCCGTGCTCCCCCGGCGCGACGGGCCGCACGTCGCGCACCTCGAAGCGGGAGACGACGACGGGGCGCGCGGCGAGCTCGACGTCCTCGCCCGCGCGGGCGCGGGCGTAGGCCCGCTTCCCGTCGACCTTGACGGCGCTCACGGTGCTCGGCACCTGGAGGATCTCCCCCGTGAGGTCGGCGACCCCCTGGTCGAGGTCCGCCCGCCCGACGCCGGACGCGTCCGCGCGGGCGACCGGCTCTCCCTCGGCGTCGTCGGTCGTGGTGCTCGTGCCGAGCCGGATCGTCGCGTCGTAGTCCTTGTCGGCGCCGACGACGTACGTGAGGAGCTTGGTCGCGCGCCCGACCCCGAGGACGAGCACGCCCGTCGCCATGGGGTCGAGGGTCCCGGCGTGGCCGACCTTGCGCGTGCCCGCGAGCCGCCGGCCGCGACCGACGACGTCGTGGCTCGTCCAGCCGCCGGGCTTGTCGACGACGACGAGACCGTCGGGAGCGGCAGGGCGCCGCTCCCGACGGTCCCGGGTGGGTCCGGACGTCATGCGGTCAGGATCGCTCGTCGTCGGGCTCGTCGCCCGGCTCCCGGTAGGGGTCCGCGTCGCCGGCGTAGGACTTGCCCTCGCGCAGCGCCGCCAGCTCGGCGTCGCGCCGCCTGGCCTCGACGAGCGCGGCGTCGAGGTGCGCGGCGGTCTCCGGCACCGAGTCCAGGTGGAACTCGATCGTCGGGGTCAACCGGATGCCCGTCTGCTTGCCGACCTCCGAGCGGATGAGGCCCTTGGCGCTCTCGAGCGCCGCGGCCGTCCCGGCCCGCTCCTCGTCCGTCCCGTAGACGGTGTAGAACACCGACGCGTTCTGCAGGTCGCCCGTCACCCGGACGTCCGTCACGGTGACGAACCCGAGACGCGGGTCCTTGATCCGCGTGTCGAGCATCTGCGCGACGATCTCCTTGATGCGGTCGGCGAGCTTGCGCGCCCTGGGGTGATCGACCATGACTTCTTCCTTTCGTGCCGGGCGTCCCGGCTGCTCCGGGTGACGAACGCCCGGGGGCGGCCACGGATCGTGACCGCCCCCGGGCGTGACGAGCGTCAGGAGCGCGGCTTCTCCCGCATCTCGAACGTCTCGATCGTGTCGCCGATCTGGAGGTCGTTGAACGACCCCAGACCGATACCGCACTCGAAGCCCTCGCGGACCTCGGTCGCGTCGTCCTTGAACCGCTTGAGCGACTCGACCGTGAGGTTGTCCCCGACGACCTTGCCGTCGCGCAGGACGCGCGCCTTGGAGTTGCGGCGGATCTCGCCCGAACGGACGATCGACCCCGCGATGTTGCCGAACTTCGAGGAACGGAAGATCTCGCGGATCTCCGCGCTGCCCAGCTGGGCCTCCTCGTACTCCGGCTTGAGCATGCCCTTGAGCGCGGCCTCCACGTCCTCGATCGCCTGGTAGATGATCGAGTAGAAGCGGACGTCGACGCCCTCGCGCTCGGCCAGGTCCTCGACGCGCTCGCCGTACTTCACGTTGAAGCCGATGATGATCGCGTTGTCGACCGTGGCGAGGTTGACGTCGTTCTGCGTGATGGCACCCACACCGCGGTGGATGACGCGCAGCTCGACCTCGTCGCCGACGTCGATCTTGAGGAGCGCGTCCTCCAGCGCCTCGACGGCACCGGACACGTCGCCCTTGAGGACCAGGTTGAGGG
>CAZFUQ010000141.1:7683-10161 GCA_964521905.1 uncultured Cellulosimicrobium sp. | reverse complement strand
CGATGGAGCGCATGACCATCGACGTCCCCGAGGAGTACCTCGGCAACGTCACCCAGCTCCTCGCGCAGCGCAAGGGCCGCATGGAGACCATGTCCAACCACGGGACCGGCTGGATCCGCATGGAGTTCATGGTCCCGGCGCGCGGGCTCATCGGCTTCCGCACGCGCTTCCTCACGGAGACCCGCGGCACGGGCATCGCGGCCTCCATCTCCGAGGGCTACGAGCCGTGGGCCGGGCACATCGAGACCCGCACGACGGGCTCGCTCGTGGCCGACCGCGCCGGCAAGGTGACGCCGTTCGCCATGATCAACCTCCAGGAGCGCGGCTCGTTCTTCGTCGACCCCACCCAGGAGGTCTACGAGGGGATGCTCGTGGGGGAGAACTCCCGCAACGAGGACATGGACGTGAACATCACCAAGGAGAAGAAGCTCACGAACATGCGGTCCTCGACGGCCGACAACTTCGAGAACCTCGTCCCGCCGCGTCACCTCACGCTCGAGGAGTCGCTCGAGTTCGCGCGCGAGGACGAGTGCGTCGAGGTCACGCCCGAGGTCGTGCGGATCCGCAAGGTGCTCCTCGACCAGACCGAGCGCGCCCGGGCCGTCTCGCGCGCCAAGCGCGCCTGACGCCGTCGCGCGGGTGACCGTGTCACCGGACTTCCGGCAGGCCGCCGTCGTGCCCGACGGCGGCCTGCTGGCCGTGCATGCCCACCCCGACGACGAGACGCTCGCCACGGGCGCGCTCCTCGCGACGTGGGCGCGCTCCGGGGAGCGCGTCACCGTGGTGACGTGCACGCGCGGCGAGCAGGGCGAGGTGATCGACACCCCGTCCCACCCGACCGGCGTCGGCCACCTCGAGGGCGACGGACCCGCGCTCGCCGCGTACCGCGAGGGCGAGCTCGCCCTCGCGCTCGGCGCGCTGGGCGTCACGGACCAGGTCTTCCTCGACACGGTTCGGCTGCCCGACGACGCCGCGCGTCCTCGGTACGAGGACTCCGGCATGGCGTGGGCCGCCCCGGGAGTCGCGCGCTCGGTCGCCGCGGACCGGCTCGGACCGCGCGCCTTCGTCGGGGTCCCGCTCGACGAGGCGGCCGCGCGCCTCGCCGCGGTCGTGCGCGGCCGGCGGCCCGCCGTCGTCGTGACGTACGAGCCCGGGGGAGGGTACGGGCACCCCGACCACGTGCGCACGCACGAGGTGACGGTCCGGGCGATCGAGATGCTGGGTGCCGCGGGCGAGCACGTGCCCGCGCTGTGGCTCTCGGTCGCTCCCGAGAGCGCGGTGCGTGACGCCCGGCGTGCGCTCGCGCAGGACGCCGCCGTGCAGGCGCTCGTCGCCGCCGACCCGGCGCTGACGCTGCCGGACCCCGACGAGGACCTGCCGCCGTTCGCCCGCCCGGACGCGACGCTGCGCGGACTCCTCGCGGTGCCCGTCGCCCCCGTCCTCGACGAGGTCCTCGGGGCGCTGCGCGCGCACGCGACGCAGGTCCGGAACGCGAGCGCTGCCCAGGCCCTCCCGGGGGTCCCCGCGCAGGTCGGACGGTACGCGCTGAGCAACGACGTGCTCGCGCCCGTCCCTTCACACGAGTTCTACGTTCCCTCCGGCGTCGCTCTCCCGACCGACCCGGTCCCGCCCGGAACCACGCGCTAGCCTGGGCCCCGTGGACACAGGGATGGGCCGGATCGTGGCCCGAGGGGTGGTGTGCGCGCTCCTCGGCGTGATCGTCGGCGTCGTCGGCACCGTGGCGCACCGCGCGCAGCTGCTGGGGCTCGACCTGCATCTCGGGCTGGTGCTCGCGATGCTCGCGGTGCTCTCCGCCGGGGTCCTCGCCCGGTCGTGGGGTGGCCTCGGTGGGCTCCTGGGCTACGGGATCGGGTGGGTGGCGGTCGTGCAGGTGCTCTCGCTCGAGGGCCCCGGGGGCGACGTGCTCGTGCCCGGCGAGGTCGTCGGCTACGTCTGGATCTACGGCGGCCTGGTCGTCGTGGCGGCCGTCGCCTTCCTCCCGCGCACCTGGTTCAGCGACCGTCCGGTCCGGGCCGTGCTGCACGGACGTCCCAACGGGCAGAACGGACATCCGGACCAGGTTCCGTCCCGCTAGAATTCGCCGTGCGGATCCCCGCACAGCCCCTCGTCGCCGCGCGGTCACCGCGCGCCTTTCGTCACGGAGACAGTGGATGGGTCAGCCGACCGACCGAGACGCCGAGCTCGACACCCCGCAGGACGCCACGCCGGTGCCACCGACGGGTGGTCCTGCGGCCGAGGACAGCCGTCCCGTCGTCGACGACACCACCACCGCGGCCGCTCCCGTCGCGGACGCGACACCGACGCCCCGGACCCCGACGGGTCAGGACGGTGCGGACGAGCCGACGGCCGAGGAACCGTCGGTCGGCGAGCCCGCCGCGGACGATCCCGCGACGGACGAGCCGACGGTGGTGGACGTGACGGTCACCGACGAGCCGACGGTCACCGACGAGCCGACGG
>CAZFUQ010000141.1:0-7583 GCA_964521905.1 uncultured Cellulosimicrobium sp. | reverse complement strand
CGCCGACGACGCCACGCGTCCCGCCGAGAGCGTCACGCCGTCGGCCGAGTCGCCGTCGGCCTCGGACACGGGCTCGGCGAGCCTCCTCGAGGAGGAGGACGAGGAGCCCTACGTCCCGCGCGTCTTCGCGTTCGACCCGAGCGTCGCGGCCGTCCTCGTCCCGGCCGACGACGAGGCGCAGGAGGCCGGGGAGCCCGGCCCGGAGCAGGCTTCCGACGCCCGCACGCCCGCCCCGGCGACGGACCAGAGCGAGGCCGAGCGGACCGCCGTCGTGCCGGTCGTCGTGCCGGCGCCGGTCTCTCCCGCGCCCGTCGTGAAGCCCGCCGAGAAGGTCGCGGAGCCCGTCGAGAAGCCTGTCGAGTCGACGCCCGTCGAGTCGACGCCCGCCTCGGCGCCGCGCGCGGACCGCGTCGAGGCGGCGCCGGTCCCGGCGCGCGACGTCGAGTCGACCGCGATCATCCCGGAGGTCGCGCCCGACGCGACGCAGGTCATCCCGCCCGTCGACCCGTGGGCGCGGCCCGAGCCCGTGGTCCGTGCGTCGACCCGTCCCGGGGTGCCGAGCGAGCCGGCTCCCGTCGGGCCGAGCGCGCCCGGGGCGCCACTGCCCGGGGCGAGCGCACCGGTGCCCGGGACCCCCGTCACCGGAGCGGGTCTGGGGGGCGGCTTCGCGCCCGTCCCGCCGGACGACTCGCGACAGGAGTCCCCGTTCGAGGGCTTCGAGGAGGACGCGCCCCGACGCGGCTGGGTGCGGGGCCTGATGTGGGCCGGCATCGGCGTGCTCGTGCTGGGTGGCATCTACACCGGTGCCCAGTGGTTCTACTCCGACAAGGTCCCGAGCGGCACGACGGTCGCGGGCGTCGACCTCGGCGGCCTCGACCGGACCACGGCGCAGTCCGAGCTCGAGTCGGCGCTGGGGCCCCGCGCCGCGGAGCCGATCACGCTCACCGCGGGCGAGGCGAGCACGACGCTCGACCCGGCGTCCGCCGGCCTGGCGCTCGACGCCGAGGCCACGGCGGACGAGCTCACGGCGTTCTCGATGAACCCCGCACGCCTGTGGCAGCACCTGTTCGGCGGCAAGGCCGAGGCCCCGGTGCTCGCCGTGGACGACGCGCTGCTCGCGCAGCAGGTCGAGGCGCTGCAGGGCATCCTCGAGGTGGAGCCCGTCGACGGCACGGTCCAGTTCGTCGACGGCGCGCCGACCAGCACGCCCGCGGCCGACGGGTCCGCGCTCGTCGCGGACGAGGCCGCAGACGCCATCACGACGGGCTGGCTCATGACCGACGGCGCCCTCGAGCTGCCCACGGAGCCGGTCGAGCCCACCATCACGCAGGCGGAGACGGACGCCGCGCTCGCCCAGGCGCAGAAGGTCGTGTCCGCCCCCGTCGTCGTGTCGGTGGGCGGGCAGTCCCCGGAGCTGCCGACCGAGGTGCTCGCCGCCGCGGCCTCCTTCCCTGCGACGGACGGTGCGCCGGCGCTGAGCTTCGACGGGCCCCAGCTCGTCCAGGCCGTCGTCGACCGGACGAGCGACCTGCTCACCGCGGCCGACGACGCGCACTTCGTCTTCCAGGGCGGGGTGCCCGCGATCGTGGGTGGTGAGCCCGGCACGACGATCGACCCCGCGGCGCTCTCCGCCGCGGTCGTGACCGCGGCGTCGGGGGACGCGCGCACCGCGACCGTGGAGCTCGTCGAGTCCGACCCGGAGAACTCCGTCGCCGCGCTCGAGGCGCTCGGCGTGAAGGAGAAGGTCTCCGAGTTCTCCACCGTGCTGCCCAACGTGCCGCTGCGCACCGAGAACCTGCGGGTGGGTGCGGAGAAGGTGACCGGGACGCTCATCAAGCCCGGCGAGACGTTCTCCCTGGTGGACACGCTGTCGCCCATCACGCTCGAGGGCGGCTACCACGCGGCCGGCGTCGTCGAGAACGGCATGCACACGGAGGGCGTCGGCGGCGGGCTGTCGCAGATGGCGACCACGACCTACAACGCCGGGTTCTTCGCGGGGCTCGAGGACGTCGAGCACCGACCGCACAGCTACTGGTTCGACCGGTACCCGGCCGGGCGCGAGGCGACGATCTACGTCGGCTCCATCGACATGAGGTTCAAGAACGACACCCCGTACGGCGTGCTCATGCAGTCGTGGGTCAGCGGGGGCGAGCTGCACGTCGCGATCTGGAGCACCAAGTACTACGAGGTCGAGACGACCGCGGGCAGCAAGACGAACGTCGTCCAGCCCGGGACGGTGACCCAGTCGGGGGCCAGCTGCGAGGCCACCTCCGCGGGCAGCCCCGGGTTCTCCATCCGGAACTACCGCAAGGTCTACCTCGACGGCGAGCTCGTCAAGGACGAGACCTACAGCTGGACGTACAAGGCGGACAACCAGGTGGTCTGCGCTCCCTGAGCGCGGACCGGGACGAGGAGGTCGGATGCTCGGGCGCAGCGAACGGGAGTCGGGGGCGCAGGCGCTGCTCGCGGCGAGCAGCGCGGACTGGGTGACGGGAGACCCTGCCGACGCACGGACCCTCCTCGACCTGGGGTCGACGACCGCCACCTTGTCCACGGTCGCCAGCATCGACGGGCTGTCCGCCGTCGTGCACCTGGGCCACCCGGCCCAGCCGTCGCACGAGCTCGAGCGCGCGCTGCTCGCGGGGCCGCCGTCGCTCGTGCTCACGGGAGCGACGGCGGTGCCCGCGCAGTGGGTCTGGGTCGGCCGCTCCACCGTCACGCGCGAGCTCACGGGGCACGTCGTGGTCGACGAGGCCGGGATGCGCGACCGCCGTCACGTGCTGCGGACCATGGGCGTGAGCCCGTCGCTCGTCCCCACGCGCACGACGCTCGAGGAGCGGGTCGCCCTGGCCGGCCCCGACGGCAGCCTGGTCGTCGAGCGGTCGGTCGCGCAGGGCCGGCTGGCCGCGCTCGGGTACGTCGAGCTCGCCGGGAGCGAGCGCCTGGCCGAGGGCGCCCCGATCTGGTACGGCCTCCTGGAGAGCCGTGAGGAGGCCCCGCGCGTCGAGGGCGTCGCGCAGGTCTGGCTCGCGTTCGGGCCGCGCGACGACCACCGGGGGTCGCTGCAGCAGACGCTCGGGCTCGTGGCGAGCGCGGGCATCGACCTGCAGCACCTGCGCAGCCACCGCTCCCAGGCGGGCCCGCACATCTTCTTCTCCGCGTTCTCCTGCCCCGACGCGGCGGCCCTGGACGGGCTCGTGGCCGGGTTCGGGGAGGTGGGCGTCGCGCACCGCGTGCTCGCCGTCCTGCCGGGCCAGGAGTTCGTGCCGGGCCCGGACGCCCTCGAGCCGCTCTGGGCGTCCGCGACCGACCCCGCGCACGCGTGAGCGGCGTCGGCTACCTCGGCCCCGAGGGGTCGTTCACCCACCAGGCGGCCGCCGCCTGGGTCGCGGACCAGGCGGGCGCCCGCCCGCTCACCGCGTGCCCGAGCGTCGCGGACGTGTTCGCGCGGGTCGCCGCGGGCGAGCCCGAGCGGGGCGTCGTCGCGATCGAGAACACGGTCGAGGGATACGTCGTGCCGTCGCTCGACGCGATCGTCGGGAGCGCCTCCGTCGTGGCGGTGGACGAGGTGGTGCTCGACATCTCGTTCGACGCGTTCGTGCGCCCGGACCACGCCGCGCTCACCGAGGTGACCGCCCACCCCCACGGCCTCGCGCAGTGCCAGGGGTTCGTCGCGCGGGCCGGGCTGCGTCCGGTCCCCGCGGCGTCGAACGCCGCGGCCTGCCGGGACGCCGGTCCGCACCAGGTCGCGCTCGGGCCCACGATCTGCGGAGAGCTCTACGGGCTCGAGACGATCGAGCGCGCGGTCGAGGACTTCGCGGGCGCGCGGACCCGGTTCCTCGTGCTCGCACCGCGGGCCCAGGCCGCCGGGATCCTCGCTCGCGCCCGGCAGGCCGACGGCACGCCGCGGCGCACGATGCTCGCGGTGACGCCCGTCGTCACCGGCCCCGGCGTGCTCGCGCGCATCACCCGCGCGTTCGGCGAGCGCGGCGTCAACCTCTCGAGCCTCATCACGCGACCGCTCAAGGCCGTCGCCGGGACGTACGTCTTCGTGCTGACGGTCGACGGCGCCCCCTGGGACGCGCCGGTGCGGGCCGTGCTCGACGACCTCGTGCGCGCGGGCGACTCGCTCAAGACGCTCGGCGTCATGCCGGCGCGGGGCGAGCTCGACGAGGCGGTCCCCGGCGTGTCGCACGTCGACGTCGACACCGCGCACGTGCCCGTCGGCAGCGTCGGTGCCGGGTCCGGCGCCGACGACCTCGCGGCGGGGCTGCTGTGGTGAGGGAGGCCGGCCCCGTGCCCGACGACGTGCGGGTCGCGGTCCTCGGCCTCGGCCTGGTCGGCGGTTCGGTGGCACGGCTCCTGCAGGAGCGCGGGGTCCCGGTGACGGGGTACGACGCGTCGTCGACCACCCGGGCCGCCGCCCGCGAGGCGGGTCTGCGCGTCGTCGCGGGCGTCGCCGAGCTGTGCGCCGAGGAGCCCGACGTGCTCGTGCTCGCGGTCCCGCTGCGCACGATGCGCGCGGTCGCGGCCGACGTCGCGCGGCACGTGCGCGGAGCCACCGTGGTGACCGACGTCGGCAGCGTGAAGGCCGCGGTGCGCGAGGCGGTCGCCTCGGCCGGCCTGGGCACCCGGTACGTCGGGGCCCATCCCATGGCCGGCACCGAGCGCTCCGGGTTCGGGGCGTCGGCCGCGCAGATGCTCGCGGGGGCGCGCTGGGCGGTCACGGTCGACGACACCACCGCGCGCGACGCGTTCGCGACCGTGCTGAGGCTCGTCACCGGTCCGCTCGGCGGGACGGTCCACGTCCTCACCGACGACGTCCACGACGAGTCGGTCGCGCTCGTGAGCCACGTCCCGCACGTCCTGGCGACGGAGCTGCTCGGGGTCGTCGCGGACGCACCGGTGCGCGACGTCGCGCTCGGGCTCGCCGCGGGCAGCTTCCGCGACGCGACACGCGTGGGCCGTACGGACCCGCGCCGGACCGAGGCGATGGTCACGGACAACGCGGCGTGGGTCGCGTCCGCGCTGCGCGTCGTCGTGCGTGACCTGGAGCACCTCGTGCGCGCGCTCGAGTCCAACGCGCCGGTGGGGGAGTTCTTCGACCGCCCCGACCCGGTCCGCGACGCGGCGCCGGGGACCGGACGGGCGCTCGCCGAGCCGCTGCACGTCGAGCTCGACGACGCCGGAGCCTGGCGTGCGACGCTCACCGACGCGGGAGCCCGCGGGCAGGTCGTCGTGGGCGTGGAGGACGGCGAGGTCGTCGTCGCCTGACGCCCGGCGGGGCGTCGCTACCTCGGGGGTGCCGGGCGGCGCGGCGGGCGCGGCGGGACCGGCTTGCCCGCCACGATCGCGTCGAGCGGCACGACGACGAGCGGCGCCGCGGCGTCGTGCTCGCCGTGCCCGCGGTGGGGCGGGGCGCTCCCGCCCGCGTCCTCGCGCAGCACGAGCTCCGTGGCGGTGGTGCGCACGACGACCCCGATGACGTCGGTGAGCGGCCTGCCCGCGGCGGCCGCCTCGTCGTCGGGCAGCCGGCGCCGCACGACCACGCGAGTCCCAGGAGCCCACGACGACCACGGGGTGTCGGGCACGCGGTCTGCTCCTCGGCGGGTCGTGTGACGTTCGTCCACGGGCTGGTCAGGAATGGTCGGGCACGGCCCGACCTGAGCGATACTAGTCCTGCGTCTCCCTGTCGTGACCCATGCCCCTCGCCGGGCAGGGGTCCGGACGAAGCCAGAAAGGTACCCGGTCGTGACTTACGTGATCGCCCAGCCGTGCGTGGACGTCAAGGACAAGGCGTGCATCGAGGAGTGTCCTGTCGACTGCATCTACGAGGGCAAGCGGTCGCTGTACATCCACCCGGACGAGTGCGTCGACTGCGGTGCGTGCGAGCCCGTCTGCCCGGTCGAGGCCATCTACTACGAGGACGACGTCCCGACGGAGTGGAGCGACTACTACCGCGCCAACGTCGAGTTCTTCGACGACCTCGGCTCGCCCGGCGGTGCCGCGAAGATGGGTCTCATCGAGAAGGACGACCCGATGATCGCCGCCCTGCCGCCGCAGGCCTGAGCCCCCGGCCCCGTCCGACGTGGGACTCGCCGACCTCTCCGGCCTCGCCTATCCCTGGGACACGCTGACCCCGTACGCGGAGCGCGCCCGCGCGCACCCGCGGGGCGTCGTCGACCTCTCGATCGGCACGCCCGTCGACCCGACGCCCGACGTCGTGCGCGACGCGCTCGCCGCCGCCTCGGACGCGCACGGCTACCCGACGACGCACGGGACGCCCGCGCTGCGCGAGGCCGTCTCCGCGTGGTTCGCCCGTCGCCGCGGCGTGCCCGGCCTCGACCCCGACGCGGTCCTGCCGACGGTCGGCAGCAAGGAGCTCGTGGGGCTCCTGCCCTCGCTCCTGCGCCTCGGGCCGGGCGACGTCGTCGTCCACCCGCGCACGGCCTACCCCACGTACGACGTCGGCGCGCGCCTCGCCGGCGGGACGCCCCTGGCGACCGACGACGTCGACGAGTGGGCCGGGCGTGCCGACGTGCGCCTCGTGTGGATCAACTCGCCGAGCAACCCCACCGGACGCGTGCTCGACGCCGCGCACCTCGCGCGGGTCGTCGCGGCCGCCCGCGAGATCGGGGCGGTCGTGGCGAGCGACGAGTGCTACGCGGAGCTCGCGTGGGCCGAGCCGTACGCGACGGGCGGTGTGCCGAGCCTGCTGGACCCGGCGGTCTCGGGCGGCTCCCACGAGGGGCTGCTCGTCACGTACTCGCTGTCCAAGCAGTCCAGCATGGCCGGTTACCGGGCGGCGTTCGTCGCGGGCGACGGGGCCCTCGTCGCCGACCTGCTCGCCACGCGCAAGCATCTCGGCATGATCGTCCCGGGGCCGGTCCAGGCCGCGATGGTCGCGGCCCTGACCGACGACGAGCACGTCGCCGCGCAGCGCGAGGTGTACGCGCGCCGTCGTGGGGTGCTGGCCTCGGCGCTCGGCGCCGCGGGGCTCCAGGTCGACCACTCCGAGGCCGGCCTGTACCTGTGGTCCCGGCCGGCCGGGGACGTCGGCGGGGACTGCTGGCGCACCGTCTCCGACCTCGCCGCCCTCGGCATCCTCGTCGGGCCGGGAGCGTTCTACGGGCCGGACGGCGCCGGGCACGTCCGGGTCGCGCTCACCGCCACGGACGAGCGTGTCCACGAGGCCGCGGCTCGACTCTCCGGAGCCTGAAATCTGACGTGACCCGCCTCACAGGGGTGTGGTGTTCTCGTGACGGTTCCGGATTGGTCACGTGCGGGTGAAGCGGGGTACGGTCGACCGCGCGGCAACGGCGCGAGCAGCAGCAGGAAGGGAACCATGACCACCACACAGCAGGCGAAGGTCCGCCTCCTCGTCGACGACCAGGCGCAGGACCTGCCCGTGGTCGCGGCGACCGAGGGCAACGACGGCATCGTCGTGTCCTCCTTGCTCCGGTCGACCGGTCTGGTGACGGTCGACCCGGGCTTCATGAACACGGCGTCGTGCGAGTCGAGCATCACGTACATCGACGGCGACGAGGGCATCCTGCGCTATCGCGGGTACCCGATCGAGCAGC
>CAZFUQ010000140.1:9803-10176 GCA_964521905.1 uncultured Cellulosimicrobium sp. | reverse complement strand
CCGCCCGGGTAGGGCAGGCCGAGCAGGCGGCCGACCTTGTCGAACGCCTCGCCCGCGGCGTCGTCGAGCGTCGAGCCGAGCTCCGTGACCGACGTCGCGACGTCGTCGACGAGCAGGAGCGAGCTGTGCCCGCCCGAGACGACGAGCGCCATGACGCGCTCGGGGAACGCGCCGTGCACGAGCTCGTCGACGGCCGCGTGGCCGATGACGTGGTTGACGCCGTAGAGCGGCTTGCCGAGCGCGAGCGCGAGCGCCTTGGCGGCAGACGCGCCGATGGTCAGCGGACCGACGAGCCCCGGCCCGGCCGTGACGGCGATCGCGTCGACCTCGGACAGGTCGACGTCCGCCGTGCCGAGCGTGCGCTCGAGCGTGG
>CAZFUQ010000140.1:5802-9793 GCA_964521905.1 uncultured Cellulosimicrobium sp. | reverse complement strand
GCTCGATGGACGAGCACGCGCGCTCGAGCGTGGGGATCATCGCCTCGAGGTGGGCGCGTGACGCCACCTCGGGGATGATGCCGCCGTAGCGCGCGTGCTCGTCCATCGAGCTCGCGACGGTGTCGACGAGCAGCTCGCGGCCTCGGACCAGCGCGACGCCGGTCTCGTCGCAGGACGTCTCGATACCGAGCACCAGGGGCTCGCCGGTGCTCGTGACCACGGGGGGAACCATGGCCTCCAGGGTAGTCGCGCGAGGGACCTGCCGAGCGATGTCTCGCACGTCACACCGTCTGCGTGGAAGATGGTTGAACTCTTGACTGTTTAATCAGGTCATGAGCACCGACACCCTCGCCCCCACGGGCCTGCAGATCGACGACGCCACGGCCGACCGCCTCTTCCGCGAGGCGCGCACCACGGCGCAGTTCACCGCCGCCGAGGTGACCGACGAGCAGATCGCCGCGGTCTACGACCTCGTCAAGTGGGGACCGACCGCCATGAACATCGTCCCGCTGCGCATCCTGGCCGTGCGCACGCCCGAGGCCCGCGAGCGCCTCGTCGCGCACATGAACGACGGCAACAAGGAGCGCGTCGCGACCGCGCCGCTGTCGCTCGTCGTCGCGTACGACCCCGCGTTCCACGAGCACCTCGACACGCTCTTCCCGCACGCTCCCGGGGTCCGTGAGAACCTCGCCGGCGTGCCCGACGTCCGCGAGGGCATGGCCCGCGACAACGCGCACATCCAGGCGGGCTACCTCGTCGTCGGCCTGCGTGCCGCCGGCCTCGCCGCAGGCCCGATGAACGGCATGGACCGCGCTGCGATCGACGCCGAGTTCTTCGCGGACAGCGGCTGGAGGTCCATGCTCGTCATCAACGTCGGCGTCGCCGAGGGTGCCGGGACCCCGTACCCGCGCTCGCCGCGCCTCGCGCCCGAGCAGGCCATCGCGACCGTCTGAGCAGCATCCGCACGTCCCGCCGAGGCGGCGCCCCCCGGGGCGTCGCCTCGCGGCGTCCCGGGCACGGCCGGCTCAGGTGCCGGCCGCTGCCGGCCGCGCCGGGTCGTTCGACCACTGCGACCAGGACCCCGCGTAGAGCGCGGCGTCGATCCCGAGCGTCGCGAGCGCGGCGACCTCGTGCGCGGCGGTCACGCCCGAGCCGCAGTACACGCCGACCCGTCCGTCCGGCTCGTCGGGCACGCCGAGCGCGCGGAACCGTGCGCGCAGGGCGGCGGCGTCGAGGAAGGTCCCGTCCGCGCCCAGGTTCTGGGTGGTCGGGGCGCTCACCGCGCCCGGGACGTGCCCGGCGCGCGGGTCCACGGGCTCGACCTCGCCGCGGTAGCGCTCGCCCGCGCGCGCGTCCAGCAGCACGCCCGACGTCGCGAGGTCCGCCGCGCCGTCGGCGTCGAGGACCGGCATCGCCCCCGGTGCGACGACGACGTCCCCGGGCTCGGGCCGCACCTCGCCCCGCTCGACGGGCAGTCCCGCCGCCTCCCAGGCGGCGAGGCCGCCGTCGAGGATCCGCACGTCGTCGTGCCCGGCCCAGCGCAGCAGCCACCACGCACGCGCCGCGGACGTGCCGCCGACGGCGTCGTGCACGACGACCGGCCGGTCCGCGCGCACGCCCCAGCGCCGGGCGGCGACCTGGAGGTCGGCCGCGGCGGGCAGGGGGTGTCGCCCCGCGGCAGGCGACGGTCGCGCGGCGAGCTCGGTCTCGAGGTCCACGTAGACCGCGCCCGGGACGTGCGCGGCGAGGTGCTGCTCGCGACCGTCGGTGACCCCGAGCGCCCAGCGCACGTCGAGGACGACGGGCGGACGGTCACCCGCGAGCGCGTCCGCGAGCCCGCGCGCGTCGACGAGCACGCGGGCACGGCGTGCGTCCGTCCGGGCGTCGGGGGCGGGTCCTCGGTCCGGCGGCGTCTCCGCGCTCACGCGACGACGCCGGTCTCGGACGCGGTGCCGTGTCCCGGCTCGTCCCGCGCGGGCGTGCCGGCCGCACCCAGCTCGAGCCGCATCGTGTACGCGTCGACGTCCTCGGGCTGGTAGTAGCGCTTGCGGATCCCGAGCTGCTCGAACCCGTACTTGGCGTAGAGCGCGAGCGCGGGGTCGTTGTCGACGCGCACCTCGAGCAGGACCGCCTCCGCGCCCAGCTCGCGCGACCGCGCGACGAGCGCCTCGAGCAGCGTCGAGCCGACGCCGTGGTGCTGGAACGCCGGGTCGACGCCGATCGTCATGATCTGCGTCACGTCCCCGTCGAACCACAGCCCCGCGTAGCCCACGAGGGGCTGCGGGCCCGCGGCGTAGAGCCGCACGGGCTCCGCGGCGACGTACCAGCGCCCGAGCCCCGCGAGCTCGTCGGCGAGCATGCCGTAGGTCCACGCGCCGCGCCCGAACAGCTCGCGCTCGAGCTCGACCACCCGGTCGAGGTCCGCGGCCTTGAGCGGCCGCAGGCGGATCTCGTAGCGGCGCGCGCTCATCGCGCGGCCTCCGGCTCGGTGGTCGGGACGGCGCCGCTCTCGCTCACGCGCTTGCGCGCCGGCGCCTCGTGGACGTCGGGACGGCGCAGGTACAGCGGCTCGGTCGGCTGCTCGGCCCCCGCCGCGCGCCGCGCGAGCGCGAGCCGCGCCAGGACCGTGGCGTCGGGGACGAGCGGCGCGTCGGCGGCGGCGTCGAACGCGTCGGGGTAGAGCTCGGCACCCTCCCCCACGACGACCGCGTCCCTCGCGTGCCCGGCGACGGTGGCCGCCGGTCCGACGTCCGGCCCGGCGACGGTCTCCAGGACGGGCGTCGCGTGCGGTCCCTCGTGCGCGACGACGCGGTAGCGGGCCCAGTAGACCTCGCGACGGCGCGCGTCGGTCGCGACGAGGAGCTCGTCGTCGGGCTCGAGGCCGAGGTCGCTCACGGCCTGCGCCGCGATGGCGTCGAGGCTCGGGACGCCCAGCACCGGGATCCCGAGCGCGAAGCCGATCGCGCGCGCCGTGACGAGGCCGACGCGGAGCCCGGTGAACGGCGCCGGCCCGGTCCCGACCGCGACCGCGGTCAGGTCGGTGCGGTCCACGCCCGCCTCGGCGAGCGCCTCGTCGACGAGCGGCGCGAGCGACTCGGCGTGCCGGCGCCGCTCGGGCGCGTCACGGCGGGCGAGACGGGCGCCGTCGTCGGAGACGACGGCGACGGTGACGGAGGCGGAGGTGTCGAGCGCGAGGACTGCCACGGATCCAGCCTACGGCTGCGCGGTGGGTCGCGTGGTGGGCGCCGCGTCCGACGTGGAGCCCGCCGCCTCCCGCAGCGCGACCACGTCGAGCCCGGCCCAGCGCTGCCCGACGCCGCGCAGCGTGACCCGCCGCGCACCCGCCTCGGGTGCCTCCTCGACGTCGCCCCCGTCCTGGGCGGCACCGGACGAGGCCGCGCCGCGCGGTCGCTCCAGGACGATCTCGAGCCGGTCGCCCGCGAGCGCCTCGACGAGGCCGCTGCCCCACTCGACGACGGTCACCGACTCCTCCAGGCTCGAGTCGAGGTCGAGCGCGTCGACCTCGTCGAGCGAGCCCAGCCGGTACGCGTCGACGTGCACGAGCGCCGGGCCGCCGACGAGCGACGGGTGCTCGCGCGCGACGATGAACGTCGGGGACGCGACCTGGCCGCGCACCTCGAGCCCGGCGCCGATGCCCTGGGTGAGCGTCGTCTTGCCGGCACCGAGGTCGCCCGTGAGGATCACGAGGTCGCCCGCGCGCAGCACCCCCGCGAGCGCGCGGCCGAACGCACGGGTCGCGTCGGCGTCGGGCAGCACGACGACGTCCGCCGCGCCGGGGCCCTCCGTGGGGGTCGAGGGGTTCGGGTCGTCGCTCATGCGCGGACCGTCCTTTCCGTGGTCGCCAGGAGCGCGCGGGCGCCCGCGTCCAGCACGTGCCTCCCCACGTGCTCGCGCGGTACGCGCGCGCCGAGGCGCGTCGTGATCTCGTAGCTGATGGTCCCGGCGGCCAGCGCCCAGTCCTCGGCGGTGG
>CAZFUQ010000140.1:1618-5792 GCA_964521905.1 uncultured Cellulosimicrobium sp. | reverse complement strand
GCGCGCTCGGTCGCGTCCGGGCCGAGGTCGAGCACGAGCTGGTCCATGCAGACGCGTCCCGCGACGCGCAGGACGCGGCCGCCGGGCTCGCCGGGGCGCGCGCCGACGAGCACCGGGCCGCCGGGCGCACCGGCCGGTCCGCCGCCGGACGCGTGGCGCGGGATCCCGTCGGCGTACCCGAGGGGGACGACGCCGAGCGTCGTGTCGTGCGGTGTCGTGTAGTGGTGCGAGTAGGACACCCCGTGCCCGCCCGGCACGCGCTTCACGGTGGCGAGCCGGGCCTCGAGCGTCATCGCGGGCCGCAGGCCGAACCGCGCGGGCGGCCCGAGCCGGGGCACGGGCGTCATCCCGTACACCGCGAGCCCCGGGCGCACGAGGTCGTAGTGCGTGCGCGGCGCGGTGAGGGTCGCGGCGGAGTTCGCGAGGTGACGCACCTCGGGCTCGAGACCCGCGCGGGCGGCGAGACGGACGGCCTCGTCGAGCACGTCGGCCTGCGCGACGACGCTCGGGTGGCCGGGCTCGTCGGCGAACGCCAGGTGGGACCACGTCCCGACGAGCCGCAGCGCCCCCTCCGCCTGCGCGCGCGCGACCGCGTCGAGGACGTCGGGCAGGTCCGCGGGCATGATCCCGTTGCGCCCGAGCCCCGTGTCGACGGCGAGGTGCACGCGCGCGGTCCGCCCGGCGGCCCGCGCGGCCGCGACGACCTCGTCGACCGCCCAGGCGGCGGCGAGCGACACGTCGATCTCCGCCTCGACGAGCGCGCGCAGCGCCGCGCCGGGCGGGTAGAGCCAGGTGAGGACCCGTGCCCGGTCCGGCCCGATCCCGGCGGCGCGCAGCGCGAGCGCCTCGCTCGGCTGGGCGGTCCCGAGCCACGTCGCGCCGCCGGCGAGCGCCGCGAGGGCGCTCGGGACGAGACCGTGGCCGTAGGCGTCCGCCTTCACGACGGCCATGACCCGGGCCGACGGCGCGAGGTCGGCGAGGGTGCGGACGTTGTCGCGGACCGCGGCCAGGTCGACGACGGCGCGCGCGGGGTAGGCACGGGCGTCGGGGCCGTCCGGGGAGGGCGTGTGCCGGGTGTCGCTCACGGTCGACGATTCTCTCACCGTGGGCCGACCGACGGCGGGACGGTCCACCGACCGCGCCTCACCAGGCGTCGAGCACCCGGTCGGACTCGAACCGGCGCGGCTGCCCCGAGAGCGGGTCGGTGAAGGCGAGCGACCGCGAGACGAGCTGGAGCGGGCGGGCGTAGTCGTCGGGCGCGACGTCGTACGGGTCGGGGTAGAAGTTGTCGTGCAGGATCGGCACGCCGAGGCGTGCCATGTGCAGCCGGAGCTGGTGCGTCCTGCCGCTGTGCGGCGCGAGCCGGTAGCGCGCCAGGCCGCGGGCCGCGTCGGTCTCGACGACCTCGACCCGGCTCTCGGCGTTGGGCTCGCCCTCGACCTCCTCCGCGCGCATGACGCCGCGCTGCTTGACGATGCGGCTGCGCACCGTCGTCGGGAGGGTCAGGTCCGGGTCCCACGGCGCGATCGCCTCGTACGTCTTGACGACCTCGCGCCGGGCGAAGAGCTCCTGGTAGGCGCCGCGCACCTGCGGGCGGACCGTGAGGAGCAGGACGCCGGCCGTCACCCGGTCGAGGCGGTGCGCGGGGCTGAGCTCCGGGAGGTCGAGGTCGCGGCGCAGCCGGACCAGGACGGACCGCGCGACGTACGCACCCCGCGGGATCGTCGCGAGGAAGTGCGGCTTGTCCACGACGAGCAGGTCCCGATCGCGGTGCAGCACGCGGATCTCGAACGGCACCTCGGGCTCGACGGGCGCGTCGCGGTAGAGGAACACGAACCCGCGCGGCTCGTACGGCGTGCGGTCGGTGACCGGGCGACCCCGGCCGTCGACGACCTCGCCTGCCGCGACCTTCTCGGCCAGGCGCGCCGTGTCGCCGGGAAAGCGGTGCCGCACGTAGTCGAGCGTGCGCGGGTACCGCGCGACGCTCTCGGCGTCGTGCGGCAGCACGAGGCGCGTCGGGTTGAGGCCGTCGCGCACGGGGAGGGGGACCACGCACCCACGGTACCGGCGCACGCCGGCCCGGCGGCGATCCCTAGTCCCCGTCGCTCCCGGCTTCCTGGTCCCCGTCGCTCCCGGCGGCGAGCAGCTCCGCGACGACGGCGGGCACCGCGTCGGCGACGTCGAGCGCCGCGACGGGCCCGCCGGGGTTCGCACGCTCCGCGGCCAGCCCGTGCACGACGGCGGCCACCGCGGCGAGCTCCGCGGCCAGCCCCGGCTCGGCGACGACGCGGTCGGCGTGCGCCGCGAGCACGGTGCCGAGGACCCCCGCGAGCACGTCGCCGGCGCCGGCGGTCGCGAGCCATGCGGGTGCGTCCGCCTGCGACCACGCACCCCGCGGCCCGACCACGACCGTCGCCGAACCCTTGAGCAGCACCGTCGCGCCGGTCGCCTCGTGCGCGCGCCGCGCCCAGCGCAGCGGCTCCGCCTCGACGTCGGCGCGCGACACCTCGTCGCCGCGCGAGCGCAGCAGCGTCGCGAGCTCTCCCGCGTGCGGGGTGAGGACCACCGACGGCGGGCAGCGGTCGGGCAGGAGCGAGAGGGCCCCGGCGTCGACCACCGCGGGGACCCGCTGCCCCACGACGTCCGCCGACGCCTCGCCGGTCGCCGCCGCGAGCGCGTACCGGACGCGCTCGTGCTGCCCCCCGTCGTCGACGGGGTCGTCGTCCGGCCCCGCCGCCGGGACGCCCGGGCCGAGCACCCAGGACTGCACGCGGCCCGCGGCGGGCACCACCTCGGGCCGGGCGGCGAGCACCGCGCGCATGACGGCGTCGGGCCCGTGGTAGCGCACCATGCCCGGCCCGGTGCGCACCGCCGCGCTCGTGACGAGCACCGCGGCGCCCGGGAACGTCGGCGTGCCCGCGACGACACCGACGACTCCGCGCGTGTACTTGTGGTCGGTCGCTCCGGGCACGGCCCACCGGGCCGCGACGTCGGCCGGCTCCAGCCGGCGGACCTCCGGCTCGCGTGCGGTGCCCCCGGCACCGTCGGCACCACCGAGGCGCAGGCCGATGTCGACGACCGCGCCGTGCCCGGCGACGTGGGTCGCGGGCGGCAGCAGGAGGCCGGGCTTGGCCGCCCCGAAGGCCACCGTGCGGTCCGCGCGCAGGACCGGCCCGGGGACCGCGCCGTCGTCGACGCCGATGCCGCTCGGCGCGTCCACCGCGACGACCCAGGGTCGCCCCTGCCTGCCCGACCCTGCGTCGCGCCCGCGCTCCTGCGCGTCGAGCACGTCGGACACGTGCCGCACGAGGTCCGCGGCGACACCCCGGAGCGGACCACGGGCCCCGATGCCGACGAGCCCGTCCAGCACCACGTCGGCCCGCGCGACCTGCACCGCGACCCGGTCGGCGACGTGCGGGTCGAGGTGGTCGTGCGGCCGGTCGGCGCGCGCGACGTCCTCGGGGCTGCCCACGAGCACCTCGACCGTGCCGCCCGCCGCACGCAGGGCCGCGAGCCCGCCCGGGTGCGCGTGCTCGCCGGCGAGCACGGCCAGCACCTCGACGCCTCGGCGCGCGAGGTACGCACCCGCGTGCAGCGTGTCCCCGCCGTTGTTGCCCGACCCCACGAGCAGCACCGCCCGGGCGCCGGTCACGCGCCCGTCGCGCCGACCGCCGTCGGGCAGGGCGACGGACCGCCGGCGCGCGAGGTCCCGTGCCACGAGCGTGGCGAGCGCGAACGACGCGCGCTCCATGAGGGGAGCGCCCGCCGCGAGCAGGGGCTCCTCGGCGGCGCGCACGGCGGCGACGGACCAGGCCTCGATCATGACCTCATCCTGCCGACCCGGCGCCGGGACCGCCTGCGCGGGCCGCCGCACCGCGAGACGACGCGCGCCCGCCGGGAGCCGACGGCACCCGCCCGCATAGGGTGACGGCCATGCGATTCGGACTCTTCATCCCCCAGGGCTGGCGCTACGACCTCGTCGACGTCGCGCCCGAGGACCACTGGACGACGATGCTCTCCCTGCTGCGCCACGCCGACGACGCCACCGCCGGCGAACCCCGGCCGGGCGCCGAGCACGCGTGGGACGGCGTGTGGGTCTACGACCACTTCCACACCACCCCGACCCCGAGCACCGAGGCGACGCACGAGGCGTGGACGCTCATGGCGGCGTTCG
>CAZFUQ010000140.1:0-1608 GCA_964521905.1 uncultured Cellulosimicrobium sp. | reverse complement strand
CCAGATGTGCACGTGCATGGCGTACCGGGAGCCGACGTACCTCGCCAAGGTCGCGGCGACGATCGACCACGTCTCCGGCGGACGCCTCGAGATGGGCATCGGCGCCGGCTGGTACGAGCACGAGTGGCGCGCGTACGGCTACGGGTTCCCGAGCGCGGGCGAGCGCCTGCGCGCGCTCGACGAGGGCGTGCAGATCATGTCCCGCATGTGGCGGACCGGGTCGTCGGGCACGTTCGAGGGCGAGCGCTACCAGGTCGACGGCGCGCTGTGCCACCCGCAGCCCCTGCAGCGGGTCGTCGTGGACGGCGAGGGCGCCCGACCGGGCATCCCGCTGTGGATCGCGGGCGGCGGCGAGAAGAAGACGCTGCGGATCGCCGCGCAGCACGCGCAGTACACCAACTTCGACGGCTCGCCCGAGGGCTTCGCCCACAAGTCCGCGGTGCTCGAGCAGCACTGCCGCGACCTCGGCCGCGACCTCGGCGAGATCACCCGGTCCGCCAACTACAACGTCGTCATCGGGGCGACCGAGCAGGACGTCGCGGACCGGCTGGACCGGATCGAGGAGCACGCGCGCCGCTGGTTCCCGGAGAAGGCGGACGACAACGTCCGGTCGTGGCGGGGCGGCCCGCTGGTCGGGACGCCGGAGCAGATCGTCGAGACGCTCACGGCCCTGCGCACCCAGGGCCTCGGCTACGCGATCGGCTACTTCCCGTTCGCCGCGACCGACCGCGACCAGATCGAGCTCTTCGAGCGCCAGGTCGTCCCCGCCCTGCAGGCCTGACCGCTGCGGGCGGCGGTCAGTCCTCCGCGACGACCATGGCGGAGGCGATGCCGGCGTCGTGCGAGATGGACAGGTGGAACGTCCGGATCCCGAGCTCCTCGGCGCGTGCGGCGACCGTGCCCGAGATCTCGACCTCCGGCGGGCCGCCGACGACACGGTGGACCGTCGCGTCGTGCCAGCGCATCCCGCCGGGGGCGCCCAGCGCCTTGGCGATCGCCTCCTTGGCGGCGAACCGCGCCGCGAGCGACGCCGCGGGCAGGTCGCGCTCGGCCGCCGTGAAGAGCTTGTCGCGCAGCCGGGGGGTGCGCTCGATCGACTCCATGAACCGCGCGACGTCCACGACGTCGATCCCCACCCCGATGATCATGGGCTCACCCTACGGCCGCACCCGTCCCCGCTCCGTCGAGCGGGGACGGGGCGCGGCTACTCGACCGTGACCGACTTCGCGAGGTTGCGCGGCTGGTCGACGTCGAGGCCCTTCGTCGTCGCGAGCGCCATGGCGAAGATCTGCAGGGGCACGACGGCCAGCAGCGGCGACAGCAGCGTCGGCGACTCCGGGATCCAGAAGATCTCGTCCGCGTAGGGCAGCACCGCGTCGTCCCCGTCCTCGGCGATGACGAGCGTGCGGGCGCCGCGCGCACGGATCTCCTGGATGTTGGAGATGACCTTCGAGTGCAGGCCCTCGCGACCGCGCGGGGACGGCACGATGACGAACACCGGCTGACCCTCGTCGATCAGGGCGATCGGGCCGTGCTTGAGCTCGCCGGCCGCGAAGCCCTCCGCGTGGATGTACGCGAGCTCCTTGAGCTTGAGCGCGCCCTCGAGCG
>CAZFUQ010000139.1:0-10224 GCA_964521905.1 uncultured Cellulosimicrobium sp. | reverse complement strand
GCGTCGGCCAGATCGCGCGAGGTAGAGCCCTGGTCGGCCGACCAGGGCTCTACCTCGGCCGGGCAGGGCTCTACCTCGGCAGTGCGGGTGTGGCCGAGCATCGAACGGGACCGCGGCCGGGCAGCGCGACGCGCCCGGACCCTGAGGGGTCCGGGCGCGTCGGTGAGGGTTCAGGCGCTCTTCTCGACCGGCACCTGGGCGCAGTCGCACGACGTGTCGAGCGCGACGACGCCGTACGTCCACCCGCGGCGCCGGTACGCGACGGACGGGCGCGAGGTCTCGACGTCGACGAAGAGGAAGAAGTCGTGCCCGACCATCTCCATCTCGTACAGCGCGTCGTCCACGGTCATGGGCTCGGCCGTGTGCAGCTTCTGCCGGATGACGACGGGCGAGTCGCCGAGCGTCGTCTCGACCGCCTCGCCGGGCTCGCGGGGCGCGGCGGGCTCCGGCGGCGGTGCGGCGTGCGTGGTGGGGTCGTAGGGACGCACGTCGACGGGCGGCACCACCGTGTGGTTGCGGTGGTCCTTGCGACGGTCGCGAGCACGGCGCAGGCGCTCGGCGAGCTTGTCCATCGCGAGGTCGAGCGCGCCGAACCGGTCGTCGGCCGCGGCTTCGGCACGGACCACGGGTCCCTTCGCGCGCACCGTGAGCTCGACGCGTTCACGGACCCCGGAGAGCCTCGGGTTGTTCTCGTGGGTGACCTCGACGTCCACGCGCTGCGCGGTGGGCGCGAGCTGCTGGACCTTGGCGAGCTTGTCCTCCACGTGTCGGCGGAAGCGGTCTGCCACTTCCGTGTGCCTGCCGACGACGACGATCTCCATGTGAGCCTCCGCGAGGATCTGTGCGGCGCCCGGCTCGGGTCGTCCGAGCGCCTCGTTCGGATTCGGTAGGGGGCACCCGGGCCGGGTGCGGTGGGCTACCACCTCCTTGCGGCGCAGGGCCGCGCGCTCGGTACGCTCGCGCGGCGTCCGTCCGTGGTGTGCACGTCCGGTCGTCCGCGGCGACTGGCCCCCAGCGTAACCCTGCCCGGCAGGTGTCGGCAGCACTAACGGGAGGTGAACCACGGGACCTTCGGCACACCTTCACGAGTCGGGTCAGGGGGCGCTCCGAGCGCGTCGCGGGCCGGTCCTGCGAGCGTCGTCGGACGGCCGTCGGCGCGGTCATCGAGGGCTCGCCGGCGCGGGGGTCGCGGCCAGCACGAAGGCACCCAGGACCGGCACCCCGACGGCAGCGAGCGCCGTCTCGCACGCGGCGAGCGTCGCGCCCGTGGTGAGCACGTCGTCGACCAGGAGGCACGGCGGCCGATCCTGGATCAGGCGGTGGACCCGGGCGCCGCGCGCGATCCCGACCGCGGCGAGGCGTGCGCCGCGGGCGCGGGACCCGAGACCCACCTGGTCCCGTGCCCGCCCCCGGTGCGCGAGGAGACCGGCGGGACGGGCGGGCAGGCCCGCCACGGTGAGGCCCGTGGCGACGGCGCGCGCGAGCCCGGCGACGGGGTCGCGCCCGCGGGCACGACGCGCGGCCGGGGCGGTCGGCGCGGGGACCACGAGGAGCGGCCGGCGCGCGCCCCCGGCCGACGGCGCGCACGCGGCGACGAGGGCGTGCCCGATCGCCTCGCCACCGCTCCGGGCGGCCAGGCCGCGCGGCCCGTCGAGGTCGGCCCGGCCGCGGTCCTTCCAGGCGACGACGACGGCGCGCACGGGACCGACGTACTCCGCGGGCGCCCACACGGGCAGGGGCGGGACGCCGTCGAGGCGGTCGAGCCGTGGCGCACCCGGCTCGCGCCGCCGCAGCGGGGCGCGCAGCGGGCCGAGGCACGTCGTGCACCATCTCAGGTCGGGCTCCTCGCACCCCGGGCACGCCACGGGCAGGACGAGACGGGCGAGGTCGCGGACGGCGTCGGGCAGCACCACGTCAGGGTGGACCCCCCGGACGAGCCCGACCGGGCGCTCGGGGCCCCTGTGGACAGGACCACGCGGAACGGGATCTGGGGAAGCCCAGGACCGGTGCGGCGTCCCGCCGCGCGTCAGCCCGGGTAGGTGGGCAGGCGCACCTCGCCCGTGACGCGGGTCCAGAGGGTGGACGTGCCCGCCGCGTAGAGGCTCCCGTCGCTCGTGCCGACGAGCATCGTGCCGATCCCGGTGCCCGACGCCAGCGACACGGCGTCCTCGACGGGCGACACCGTCCGGCTCGGCCCGCCGACGGGGACGAGCTGGACCACGGGCTCCGCCTGGTCGGCGGTCCGCCCGAGCACGCCGAGGAGCGCCCGGTCGGTCCACACGACCTGGGTCGCCGACACGATCGGCTGCCCGACCCGCACGGGGTCCGTGAGCTGCGTGGGACGACCCTCCCCGTCGCGCAGGACGCCCGCCACGTGCACCTGCGTGCCGCTCGCCGTCGCGCTGACCACCGCGGCCCGGGCGCCGTCGGGTGCGACCCGCACCGACATGACGGTGCGCCCCTCGAGCCACGGGGCGGCGACCTCGGACACGGCTTCGTCGACCACCGCACCGCCCTCCACCTCGGCGGCGAGCTCGACGACCCGGAGCGAGCCCGCCTGGAGCTGGGGCCCGCTCCACACGAAGCCGTAGCGGTCGACGGAGGGCGCGAGGAGGTTCTCGCCGGTGAGCAGCGTGACCGACGCGGACTCGGCGGTGGGCGCCGTCACGATCCGGCTCGACCCGTCGCGCACGACGAACGTCGCGTCCGAGGACCGGCCCCGGAACGCGAGGGCCGTCGGCTGGAGCCCGACGAGCGGGGCGACGGACCCGACGGTCGCCGTCGACCGCCCCTCGAGCCCCATGATCTGGTCCCCCGCGAGCACGACGGGGTCGGTCGGCGTCGAGGCGACCCCGATGGACGGCACGTCGTTCGTCGCGAGCGCGGTCCCGTTGACCGTGATCTCCACGTTCTCGCCGAGGGACGCGCGCAGCTGCGCGACGAGGAGCCCGCGGTCGGCCGTGGACGCCGAGGCCACCGGCTCGGTGAGCGGTACCGAGACGGTGCCCTCCTCGACCGGGACGGCGTCGATGCTCAGGGCGGTGCCCTCCGGGGCGACGGTGACGACGGCGCCGGCGAGCCAGGGCGAGGGCCCGCGCAGCGTCTCCCGCACCGCGAGCGTCTGCCAGTTGCGGCTCGGGAACCAGCGCGCGTCGGGCACGAGGTAGGCGCGGTCCGGGGTCGGGAAGTACAGGTTCACGCTCTTGAAGGTGCGGTCGAAGTTGATCGCCGTGATCGTGAGCCCGTCGTCGACGGTCTCGATGCGCCACTGGCCGTCCTCGTCGCGCACGAGCCCGTAGGAGAGCTCGATCGTGGTCGCCGTCCCGGGGACCTGCTCGGTGTACACGCCGTGGTCGTCCACGACACCGACCACCTGGGCGCTCGCGTGCACGGTGGTGACGCCGTCGTCCAGCGTCGCCTCGTCCACCGTGAGCTCGGGCTCGTCCGCGAGGACGGCGACCTGGGCGAGCGGCGACCACGACGACGCCTCGGACGTGAGGAACTCCGACGCGACGTCGAACGAGCTGCGCGCACCCTGCGCCTGCGCCGCGAGGAAGCCCGTGACGATCTGGTCCGGTGGCGCGTCGTGCCGCGGCGAGGCGGCGCTGACGAACGGCTGCGCGGGATCCTCCACCTCGGCCTCGCCCTCCGTGACCGGACCGGACGTCGGCATCGACGCGCACGCGCCGAGCACGGCGACGAGGGTCGTCGCCACCGCGGCGGAGATCGCCCGGCCCGCCCGACGGCGCAGCGTCCCACGCGTGGTCATCGCACCTCCCGCAGGTCCGTGGCGGGGTCGGGGCCCCGCCCCCGGCCCGGGCCGCCGTCCTGGCCGCGACCGGCGCCACGACCCGCGTCACGCGGGAGCACGACCGGTATGCCGCCCGTCACCGAGGGCAGGTCGGCCGGGCCGACCGTCCCCTCGACGTCCTCGACCACGGGAGCGCCCGCCCCCCACGTGGGGTCGAGACCGCGCCCGGGCACGACACCCGAGACGAGCGGCAGGGGCGAGGACTGGAGCCGGATGCCCGCGCGCCGCGGCAGCGTGAGCCGGAAGCTCGCGCCACGGCCCGGGCGTCCCCACGCCTCGAGCCAGCCGCCGTGCAGGTGCGCGTCCTCGAGCGAGATCGCGAGGCCGAGCCCGGTGCCGCCGGTCGTGCGGGCCCGCGCCGGGTCCGCCCGCCAGAAGCGGTCGAAGACGTGCTGCACCTCGTCCGGCGTCATGCCGACGCCGTGGTCGCGGACGAGGACCGCGACCGCGTGCCCGTCCCCGTCGACGGTGACCTCCACCGGCTTCTCCTCCGCGTGCTCGATCGCGTTCACCAGCAGGTTGCGCACGATGCGCTCGACGCGCCGCGGGTCGACGTCGGCCGTGAGCGGCTCGTCGGCGAGGTGGACCGAGAGCCACACGCCCTTGCGCTCCGCGAGCGGGAACGCAGCCTCCACGGCCGCGACGACGACGTCGCGCACGTCGCGCCGCTCCGCGTCGAGCACCGCGGCGCCGGCGTCGAAACGACTGATCTCGAGCAGGTCCGCGAGCAGCTCTTCGAACCGGTCGAGCTGGGCCTGCAGGAGCTCGGTCGAGCGGCGCGAGACCGGGTCGAACTCGTCGCGCGAGGAGAACAGCACCTCGGACGCCATGCGGATCGTGGTGAGCGGGGTGCGCAGCTCGTGGGACACGTCGGAGACGAACCGGCGCTGGAGCATGGACAGCTCCTCCATGCGCCCGATCTGCTCCTGCAGGCTCTGCGCCATCTCGTTGAACGTGTGCGCGAGCGACGCCATCTCGTCGTGGCCCTTGACCGGCAGCCGGGTGTCGAGGTGCCCGTCGGCGAGACGCTCCGCGACGCTCGCCGCCTGCCGGACGGGCAGGACCGCCTGGCGCGTGACGAGCGCGGTGATCCCCCCGAGCAGGGCGAGGAGCACGATCGCACCGATGAGCAGCGTGGACTGCAGGAACCGCAGCGTCTCCTGGTCCGCCTCGAGGTCGTAGAGGTAGTAGAGCTCGTACGTCCCGGCCACGGGCACCTCGACCGTCGAGCCGACCACGATGCCCGGCACGACCGCCGACGTCGCCGGGTTCGCCGGGTCGACGGGGATCGCGACCGACTGGAGCCGCTGCTCGCCGTCGGCGGCCACCGTCGCCTCGCGCATCTCGGGCGACACGACGCCGTCGAGCTGGTTGTCGGTCGACTGGTCGAGGAAGCCGACGGCGCTCGCGCCCTCGGACTGCCACAGGAACACCTCGCGCGACGCGGCCCCGCTCGTCTGCAGCATCGAGAACAGGTCGAACAGGAGGGACTGCGCCTCGGTCGCGGTCGACGTGGGCGACGAGTCGAGGGTGCGACGCACCTGCTCGGTGGACTGCGCGGCCTCCAGGTCGATCTCGTCCGCACGTCGCTCGAAGAGCCCGTCGCGCATCGAGTCGGACAGGTACGCGCCGAGCGCCGCGACCGCCACCACCCCGGCGACGAGCGCCGACGTGACGACCCGCAGCTGCATCGACGAGCGCCACCGCCAGACCACGCGACGCAGGGCGGCACGCAGGCGCCGACGGAGCCGACGCCACATCCCTCGCCAGCGCCCGTCCGTGGAGCCGGTCGTCGCGCTCACGTGCGCGTCGCGCCCGCCTTGTAGCCGACGCCACGCACGGTGAGGACGATCTCCGGGTTCTCCGGGTCGTGCTCGATCTTCGAGCGCAGCCGCTGGACGTGCACGTTGACGAGCCGCGTGTCCGCCGCGTGCCGGTAGCCCCACACCTTCTCGAGCAGGACCTCTCGCGTGAACACCTGCCAGGGCTTGCGTGCGAGGGCGACGAGCAGGTCGAACTCGAGGGGCGTCAGCGCGACCTGCTCGCCGCCGCGCGTGACGCGGTGGCCGGTCACGTCGATCTCGACGTCGCCGATCGACAGGTGCTCGGGCGCCGGCTCCTCGGTGCGGCGCAGGCGCGCGCGGATGCGGGCGACGAGCTCCTTGGGCTTGAACGGCTTGGAGATGTAGTCGTCGGCGCCCGACTCCAGGCCGAGCACGATGTCGACCGTGTCGCTCTTCGCCGTGAGCATGATGACGGGCACGCCCGACTCCGCGCGGATGAGCCGGCACACCTCGGTGCCGTCCTTGCCCGGGAGCATGAGGTCGAGCAGCACGAGGTCGGGCTGCGTGCTGCGGAACGCCTCGAGCGCGAGGTCGCCGTCCGCGCAGAACACGGGCTCGAACCCCTCGGAGCGCAGGACGATGCCGATCATCTCGGCCAGGGCGGTGTCGTCGTCAACCACGAGCACGCGAACCTTCATGCGGACATCTTGCCATCGACGGCCCTCCGTCCGGGCTCGCCCACCGTCCGGCACCGGGTGAACCCCGCCGCCGCGGGTGCGAGACCCGGTCGGCGCAGGTAAAGGTCCGGTGCTGCGAGGTAGGGATCTGGTCATGAAGGGGGCGCCGGCCCGGCCGACCGGGGACCGACGTCGCGGGGCTCCCTCCGTCGCGCGGCTCGCACGGTGGCGTCCCCGGGTCGCCGCGCAGGGCCGCGTACTAGGGTGGCCCTCGCCGCCGGTGCCCTCCCAGCGCCGCGGCCAGGACCGACGCCCGACCCGAACTGCGGGGGACCACGAGCACATGAGCACACCTGACGCCTCCGGCGCGCCGGACGGTGCCACGCCGGACCCCTCCGGCACGCCCGACCCTGCCGCCCCCGCGCCACCCGACCAGCCGACCGCCCCGGCCGGGTGGGGCACGCCGTCGTACGGCCCGCCGGGCTACGGCGAGCCCACGTCCCAGCCCCGCTACGGCCAGTACGCACCGGGTCACCAGCCCGGCGAGCAGCCGCCGACGCCGGCCCCCGCCACCGGGTGGGGACAGCCGGGCTACGGGCAGCCCGTCCCCGGCCAGGGCGCACCCGCCCTCCCGCAGTACGGGCAGCAGCAGTACGGGCAGCAGCAGTACGGGCAGGGCCAGTACGGGCAGCAGCAGTACGGGCAGCAGCCGCCTGGTGGCCCGGGCTACGGGCCGCCCGCCGGGTTCGCGGGAGCGCCGTACGCACCGCCGGCCGCGAAGCCGGGCATCGTGCCGCTGCGTCCGCTGACGCTGGGCGAGATCTTCGACGGCGCGTTCGGCGCCATCCGCCACAACCCCCGCGTCATGCTCGGCATGACCTCGCTCGTCGTCGTCGCGGCGACGATCCTCGGCGCGCTGATCGGGTACGCGTTCTCCGGCTACGTCGCCGACCTCTTCTTCTCGCTCCCCGCCGACGCCGGTCTCGGAGGCCTCGAGAACGACTTCGCGGCGATGTACTCGAACCTCTACGGCGCCGCCCTGGCGACGAGCCTCGCCACCCCGGTCGTCAGCGGCCTGCTCACCGTCTCGATCGGGCAGTCCGTCATCGGGCGCAAGGCCACGGTCGCCGAGGTCTGGAAGCAGGTCGGTCGTCGCGCGTGGTTCCTCATCGGCTTCTCGTTGCTCCTCGGCCTCGCCTGGGTCGTCCTGCTGACCCTCGTCGTGCTCGTGGTCGCGGTCGGGTTCGCCGTGACCACCGCGCTGGGCGTGGTGCTGATCGTCGTCGCGATCCCGGGGGTCGTGGTGCTCGGCGTGTGGGTCTCGACCCGCACGGCGCTCGCGCCACCCGCGCTCGCGCTCGAGGGTCAGCCCTTCTGGGCGACGGTCAGGCGCGCGTGGCGCCTGACCCGCGGCGGCTTCTGGCGTCTCCTCGGCATCATCCTGCTCGCCTCCGTCGCCATGTCGTTCGTGTCCCAGATCCTCCTCACACCGTTCAGCCTCGTCGGCGGGATCCTCCTCGGCGTCGGGCAGGGCTTCTTCGGGAACGCCCTGATGACGCTCGGCTTCGCGCTCGCGACCATCGCCAGCGCCCTCTTCCTCGGCAGCGTCGTCGCGCTCCTCTACATCGACGCGCGCATGCGCCGCGAGGGCCTGGACGTCGAGCTCGCGGCCGCCGCGAACGAGCAGCCTCCCGCATGACGCTGCGGTCGCTCGCGGCCGACGTGCCCGTGCAGCCGGGCGCGGACGAGGCGCGCCGGTGGCTCGTCGAGGAGCTCGCGAAGCCCGAGTACAGGACCGACCCCTCCCTCCTGCAGCGCTTCCTCGAGTGGCTCCAGGGGTTGTTCGAGGGCGCGCCCGTGCTCGACCTCGGCGGCCCGTTGACGGCCGTGATCGTCGTCGTGGCCGTGCTCCTGGTCGCCGGCATCGCGTACTGGGTCGCCGGCCCGGTGCGCCTGTCGCGCCGGGCGCCCGCGTCCGCCGTCGTGCTCGACGACGACACGCGCACCGCTGCCGAGATGCGGACCGCGGCCGACGCCGCCGTGGCGAGCGGCGACTGGGCGACGGCCGCGCTCGAGCGCTTCCGCGCCGTCGTGCGCTCGCTCGAGGAGCGTGCCGTCATCGAGTCCCTCCCCGGCCGCACCGCACGGGAGGCGGCCGAGACCGCGGGCGAGCGGGTGCCCGACGTCGCCGAGGGGCTCGCGCGCGGCGCGCACCTGTTCGACGACGTCGCGTACGGCAAGGCCGTCGTCGGCCCGGAGGCCGACGCGTTCCTGCGCGCGCTCGACGAGCGCACCCTCGCCGCCCGCCCCGCGCTGCGGGCGGAGCTCTCCGCCGCCACGGGCACCGGCGGTGACGCCGCGTGAGCACGACCGCTCCCCCCTCCCCGAGCACCGGCACGGGCTCGGCTCCCACCACCGCGCCGCGCGCCGTCACGACGGCGTACGTCCCCGTCGTGGGCGACGGCACCACCGCGGGCTCCCGCGCCCGCGGGCGGTGGCGCCGTGCCCGCTGGCCCGTCCTCGTCCTCGTCGCGCTCCTCGCCCTCGCCGGGCTGTCCGCCGTCGCCCGCCCGACGACGTCCAGCACGCCCCTCGCACCGGACAACCCGGGGCCGACCGGCGCGCGTGCCGTCGCCCAGGTCCTGGGCGACCGGGGCGTCGAGGTGACGTACGTGACGACCGTCGCCGACGCGGTCGCCGCGGCGGCCGACGGCGGCACGCTCCTCGTCGCGCAGAGCGACTTCCTGCTCGACGAGCAGGCGGACGCGCTCGCGCGGGTCCCGGCCGACCTCGTGCTCGTCAACCCGATGGACCACCTCCTGTCCGCGGCGACCGACGGCGGCGCGCAGACCGCGTACGACTGGTCGGCCGGCTCCGACCCGCGGTCCGCGCGGTGCGAGGACCCCGCGGCGCAGGCCGCGGGCACGTTCCGCTCCGGCGGCGTCGGGTTCACCGACCTCGACGGCACGAGCACGCTGTGCTTCCCCTCGCCCGACGACCCGACGACCGGCGCCTACCTCGTGCACGAGGCCGACGGCCGGACCGTGCGCGCCGTCGACACGACCGCGCTCCTGCGCAACGACACGATCACCGAGGACGGGAACGCGGCGCTCGCGCTGTGGACGCTCGGCGCGCACGAGCGCCTCGTGTGGCTCGTCCCCGACCCGTTCGACACGTCGCTCTCCGGCGGCGGGGACGAGTCACCGGCGCTGTCGCTGCCCCCGTGGACGGGCGTCGTCGGCCTGCAGCTGCTCGTCGTCGTGCTGGTCGTCGCGCTGTGGCGCGGGCGCCGGCTGGGCCCGCTCGTCACGGAGGACCTGCCGGTCGTCGTGCGGGCGGCGGAGACGACGCGCGGTCGCGGGCGTCTCTACCGACGTGCCGGCGCGCGCGGCCACGCCGCCGCCGGTCTGCGCGCGAGCGCCGCGGACCGGCTCGCGAACCGGCTCGGCCTGCCGCGCTCCGCGGATGCCGCCACCCTCGTCGACGCCGTCGCCCGTGCGACGGGTCGCCCGGGCGAGCAGGTCGCCCGGCTCCTGTACGGACCACCACCCGCCGCCGACGCGGCGCTGCTCGAGCTCGCGCGTCACCTTGACCGGATCGAGAGCGAGGTCTACCACTCGTGACGCACCACCCCGACGGCTCCGTGCCGCAGCCCGACCGCTACGCACCGCCGCCCGTACCCCAGGCCCCGGGCCCGCAGGCGCACCACGGCCACGCGCCCGCCCCGCCCGCGCCCCCGGCCCCGGCCCCCGTGCACGATGCGCCGCCCGTGCACGATGCGCCGCCCGCGCCGTCGCCCGAGCTGCGCCAGGCCCTCGCCGCCGTGCGCACCGAGGTCGGCAAGGCCGTCGTCGGGCAGGACGGCGCCGTGACGAGCCTGCTCATCGCGCTGCTGTGCAAGGGCCACGTGCTGCTGGAGGGCGTGCCCGGCGTCGCGAAGACGCTGCTCGTG
>CAZFUQ010000138.1:8099-10225 GCA_964521905.1 uncultured Cellulosimicrobium sp. | reverse complement strand
TGTCGCCGATCGCGGTCGGGTTCGGCCTCGGCGTCGGGCCGCTCGCCGGGTTCCTCGCCGGGGCCATCGGCGCGGGCGTGCTCATGGCGGTCTTCCTCGCCAACTCCGGTGGTGCGTGGGACAACGCGAAGAAGATCGTCGAGGACGGCGCGTACGGCGGGAAGGGCTCGGAGGCCCACGCCGCGACGGTCATCGGCGACACGGTCGGCGACCCGTTCAAGGACACCGCCGGGCCGGCGATCAACCCGCTCATCAAGGTCATGAACCTCGTGTCGGTGCTCATCGCGCCCGCGGTGGTGCTCATGAGCGTCCCCGCGGACGCGAACCACGCCCTGCGCATCGGCATCGCCGTCGTCGCCGCCGCGATCGCCTTCGGCGCCGTGATCATGTCCCGCCTGCGGGCGGCACGCGTGGACCGCCAGGAGTCCGCGGTCGACCAGGAGCCGGTGCGCGTCCGCTCCTGACGCCGCGGGCCGGCCCCGTGACCTGCCCGACGGCACGTCACGGGGCCGGCCGGGCGGCTCTCGCGGCCGGGTCGCGGACGCCCGCCGCCGTCCTCAGCCCTCGACGGTGAACGGAGCCCGCAGGAGCACGTCGTCCCGCGACGAGGGACCGACGAGCAGCTCGAACTCGCCCGGCTCGACGACCCGCCGGCCACGGGCGTCGACGAGCGTGCAGTCGGCCACGGGCAGGGAGAGCTCGACGACCGCCGACTCGCCCGGCGCGAGCGCGACCTTGCGGTACGCCTTGAGCTCCTTGTCGGCCCACGTGACCGACGTGACGGTGTCGCTCACGTAGACCTGCACGGTCTCCCGGACCGGCCGCGACCCCGTGTTCGTCACCGTGACCTGGGCGCGGACGACGTCCTCGAGCCCGTGCGCCGAGCCGAGGACCCGCAGGTCGGCGTACTCGACGCTCGTGTAGCTCAGGCCCTCGCCGAACGCGAACGCCGGACGCTGCGTGAGGTCGGCGTACCGGTCCCCGTGCTGCCCGCGGACCGTGTTGTAGTACGTGGGCTGCTGGCCCGCGTGGCGGGCGAAGGAGATCGGGAGCCGGCCCTCGGGCTCGACCAGCCCGAGCACGAGCTCGGCGATCGCCTGCCCGCCCCGCATGCCGGGGTTCGCGGCCCAGACGATCGCCGCGGCGTCGTGCGCCGACGGCGGCAGGACGAGCGGCTTGGAGGCGACGACGACCACCACGACCGGCGTCCCGGTCGCGACGAGCGCGTCGAGCAGCGCGACCTGGCCGCCGACGAGCTCGAGCGTCGCGGTCGACCTCCCCTCGCCCACGAGCTCGATGCGGTCGCCGACCACCGCCACGGCGTGGTCCGCGGCGCGGGCGGCCGCGACCGCCTCGGCGATCAGCGCCTCGTCGGGCTCGGCCGGCACGACGACCTGCGGCCGGGGCTGCCCGTCGGGGAACAGCTCGCCCTCGGGGTCCCGAGCCAGCGTGAGGACGTCGGCGCCGCGCGCGTGGGTCACGGTCCAGCCCTCGGGGGCGAGGGTGCGGAAGCCGTCGAGCACGGTCGTGGTCATCTCGCGCGGGTGGCCGTCCGGCAGCCAGTCGGCCTGGCCCGCCGCCCCGGCCCAGTCCCCGAGCTGCGCGTGGTCGTCGTCCGCGTTCGGGCCGACGACGGCGATCGTGCGGGCGGGGCCACCGGCCGCGAGCGGGAGGGTGCCGTCGTTGGTGAGCAGGACGAGCGACCGGCGCGCGACGTCGAGGTTGACCGCGGTGTGCGGGGCGGACGCGATGACGGCCTCCTGGCGCGCGACGTCGGGCCGCCGCGGGTCCTCGAACAGGCCGAGCCGGAACTTGAGCGTGAGGATGCGGCGCACGGCGGCGTCGATCGCGGCCTCCTCGACGAGCCCCCGGGCCACCGCCTCGAGCGCGCCCTCGAAGAACGCCGGCGTCGTCATGATCATGTCGTTGCCGGCGCGCACCGCGGCGGCCGACGCGTGCACGTAGTCCGGCTGGATGTGCTGCTCCCACACCATGCGGCCCACGTTGTCCCAGTCGGTGACGAGCGTGCCGGTGTAGCCCCACTCGCCGCGCAGCACGTCGTTCAGCAGCCAGTGGTTGACCGTGATCGGCACGCCGTCGGTGGACTGATAGCCCAGCATGAAGGT
>CAZFUQ010000138.1:4585-8089 GCA_964521905.1 uncultured Cellulosimicrobium sp. | reverse complement strand
CTCGCGTCGCGCCCGCCCTGGGTCTCGGAGTAGCCCGCGAAGTGCTTCGCGGTGGCGAGGATCCCGGTCGCGTCGGTCAGGCCGTCACCCTGGTACCCGCGGACCATCGCCGACGCGAGCTCGCCGATGAGGTACGGGTCCTCGCCGAACGTCTCGTCGACGCGGCCCCAGCGCAGGTCGCGCGCGATGCACAGCACGGGGGAGAAGGTCCAGTGGACGCCCGTCGCGGCGACCTCGACGGCCGTCGCCCGCGCGACGCGCTCGACGAGCTCGGGGTCCCACGTCGCCGCCATCCCGAGCTGGGTCGGGAAGATCGTCGCGCCCACCCAGAAGGAGTGGCCGTGGATGCAGTCCTCGGCCACGAGCAGCGGGATCCGCAGCCGGGTCCGCTCCACGAGCGCGTGGGCCTCGAGCACGTTCTGGGGGGACGTGTGCAGCAGGGATCCCGCGTGCCTGCCCTCGATCGCCGGGCCGACGCCGTCGCGCGCGTCGAGCTGCAGCATCTGCCCGACCTTCTCGGGGAGGGTCATGCGCCCGAGGAGGTCCTCCACGCGCGTGGCCACGGGCAGGTCGGGGTCGAGGTACGGGACGGTGCTCAAGGGGGGTCCTCTCGCGGCGGCGGCTGTGGCGGTTCGCGCGCCGCGGGGCGAGCGGGTCGGGGACCGACGTCGTGCTCACCCCGGCGGCGGTCGGGGCGACGCCACTCTACCCGGAAACTGAATGACTGGTAAGTAAGTAAAATTGTGGTGAATGCCGTGGACGGGACGTCCGAAGTGTCCCGAGACCCCCGTCGGAGGCGGGATCATAGGGGCATGCAGAAGTCGGTGCGCACCGTGCTCCACGGCGCGGTCCTCGCCGTCGTCGCGGGAGTGAGCCTGGCCGTCGTCCTCACGGGGTCGTTCGACGTCGTGTCGTTGCCCGGGGCCGCGCCCACGGTGACCGCGCCCACGTCTGCACCGGCGCAGGACGTCGGGGCGACCGCGGCGCCGGCCGACGGCACCGCCGGCGAGGCGCCGGACGCGGACGGTGCGACGGACGGCACCGGGGACGGCACGACCGGCGGCGCGGACGCGGTCGCGACGACCGACCCCGTGTGCCACGAGGCCGAGGTCGCGTGGGGTGCGTCCGCGAAGGCGCAGGTCAACCTGAGCGTCGACCACCCCGAGGCTCTCGTCGAGGGGTTCACCGCGGCGCGCGACGCACTGTCCGGCGTCACGCCCCCGGACGAGATCGCGCGCGACTGGGCCGTCGTCCGGACCTACCTCACGATGATCGCCGACGAGGTCGAGGCGGCCGGGCCGAGCAACGCCGGAGAGCTCTCGCGGGCCATCGACCGCGTCGGCCGGCGGATCGACACCGTCGCGCTCACCGAGTCCTCGCAGCGGGTCACCGAGTACTTCCGCTCGGGGTGCGTGCGCTGAGCGAGGACCGGCGAACTTCACCCACCGTGGTTCTCGCCACATGGGGAGCGGTCCCCACCTGGGCGTCTTCGGCACGCGAGGAGCCGATCCGTGGGAAACCATGGAGGACATGCGTACCCGACTGACGATCACCAAGACCACGACCGCCCTCGCGACGAGCGCCCTGCTCGTGCTCGGCCTCGCCGCCTGCGGCGGCTCGGGCGACGAGAGCACCGACACCGACACGACGGCGTCCGAGGAGACGACGTCCGCCGACGAGGAGCCCACCGAGGACGAGGAGACGACGGAGGAGACCGGCGACACCGAGGCGTCGGGCGACTTCTGCGTCGCGTACCAGTCCATGCTGGACGCCCAGAGCACGCTCGGCTCGATCGACTCGAGCGACCCCTCCGGCGCCCTCGCCGAGTTCGAGTCCTTCACCTCGCAGCTCGAGGCCGCGGACGCCCCCGCCGAGATCAGCGGCGACTGGGACACCGTCGCCGGCGCCTTCCGCCAGATCACGGACACCCTCGAGACCGCGATCGACGACCCCGCGAACGCGGACGTCTCCGCGCTCACGGCCATCATGACCGACGAGTCGTTCCAGACGAGCGCCCAGAACGTCGCCGTCTACGGCACGCAGAACTGCTGACCCACCACCCGCCACCCGTCGGGCGCCACGGGACGGGACGAGGACGGGCCACCATGACCAGGACCGTTCGTCGGGCACGTCCGCTCGTCGCCGTGACGTCGGCCGCGCTGCCGACCGCGACCCTGGCCGCGTGCGGCTCGGGCGGCGTCGACACGTCGATCGACGAGCACTGCGAGGCCTGAGCCCGGGCCGAGCACGACGGGCCCCCTCCTGCGACCGCGGGAGGGGGCCCCTCGCGTCGTGGTCACGGCGCCCGCACGAGAGGATGGCGCCATGGAAGACCACCGGGAGAACCTCGCCGTGAGCACCGCACCACCCGGTTCGGGCCTCGACCCGGCGGCGCTCGCGGCCGCGGTCGCCGGGCTCCGCGACGACCTGGAGGCCGCGGGATTCACCGTCGACGGCGTCGAGGGCACGCTCGGTCCCGTCGCGTCGGCCGCGCTCCACCGCGAGCAGGCCGTGCCGGCGCGGCGCGCGCTGGACGCGACGGGCGGCACGCCGGTCGCGACGCTCGCGTCGCTGTTCCTCCTCGGCGGCGACGTCCCGCGCCGTGCGCTCGACGCGGCCCTCGGGCGCACGGGGGTCGAGGGCGCCCAGCGGCTCGGGCTGGTCGAGGCCGCGGGCGCGGGCGACGACGACGCGGTGCGCGCGCTCGTCGACCTGCGGCCCTACGCCGCGGCCGACGCGGCGGGGCCCGTCACGTGGTGGCTCTCGTCCGACCTCGGCGAGCTCGCGACGGGCCGTCGCCTCGCCCCCGACCACGTGCTCGGCGCGGGCGGCGCGTCGCTCACGCTCGCGCAGGTCACCGTGCGCACCCCCGTCGGGCGCGTGCTCGACCTCGGCACCGGGTGCGGGATCCAGGCGCTGCACGCGGCCCGCCACGCGCGGTCGGTCGTCGCGACCGACATCTCGCGCCGCGCCCTGGGCTTCACCGCGTTCAACGCGGCGGTCGGCACGGCGTCCGACGCCGCGTCCCCGGCCGGCGGCGGAGGTGGTGCCGCAGCCGTCGAGCTGCGCGAGGGCTCGATGCTCGACCCGGTCGCGGGCGAGCGGTTCGACCTCGTCGTGTCCAACCCGCCGTTCGTCATCACCCCGCGCACCGCACGCGGCGCGGACGCGCTGCCCGAGTACGAGTACCGCGACGGCGGCCGCGCGGGCGACGACGTCGTGCGCGACCTGGTCACGGGCGTGGGCGAGGTGCTCGCGCCCGGCGGCGTCGCGCAGCTCCTCGGCAACTGGGAGCACCGCCGCGGTGTGCCGTGGGACGAGCGCGTCGGTGCCTGGCTCGATGCCGCCGGCCTCGACGGCTGGGTGATCCAGCGCGAGGTGCAGGACCCCGCCGAGTACGCCGAGACGTGGATCCGCGACGGCGGGACGACGCCCGAGGGCGAGCCCGCGGCGCGGGAGGCGGCGTACGGCGCGTGGCTCGACGACTTCGCCGCGCGCGACGTC
>CAZFUQ010000138.1:1571-4575 GCA_964521905.1 uncultured Cellulosimicrobium sp. | reverse complement strand
CAGCCGCTCGGCACGCACCTCGCGGCGTCGCTCGCCGCGCACGACTGGCTCGGGTCCCGCGACGACGACGCCCTCGCCGGGGCGCGGCTCACCGTCGCGGCGGACGTGACGGAGGAGCGGTTCCACACGCCCGGCGCGGCCGACCCGACGGTCGTCCTCCTGCGGCAGGGCGACGGGCTCGGGCGAGCGGTCCACGCGTCGACCGGGCTCGCGGCGCTCGTCGGCGCGAGCGACGGCGAGCTCACCGTCGGGCAGCTCCTGGGCGCGATCGCCGCGCTGTTCGAGGTGCCGGCCGAGGACCTCGCGCACGAGCTGCTGCCCGCCGTCCGCGGCCTGGTGCGCGACGGCTTCCTCACGCCCGCGACCTGACCCCTGCCGGGCGGCCCCGCGGTGCTCAGGCGAAGAGCGCGGCCCCGTACTTGAGCACCACGAGGATCGCGATCCCCACGAGCACGGCCGCGACGAGGTACCCGTAGGCGCCCGAGCGGACGAACCCGAGCATCCGCTCCTGCGCGCCGCGCGGCAGGTACAGGTTGTCCTCCAGGACGTTCCAGTGCAGGAGCGAGGCGAAGACGAGCGTCGTGGAGACCGTGATGAGCAGGCACCACGGGCACAGCGCGCCGATGACGAACATCGACTGGTAGAAGAGCCAGTAGGCGAACACGACGCCGAGCAGGTAGACGCACTGCGCCGCGAAGAGGAACCAGCGGGGGAAGCGCGTGCCACCCAGGGCCGCGACCGCCGTCGTGATGACGACCGGCTCGGCGATCAGACCGAGGAACGAGTTGGGGAAGCCGAACACCTGGGCCTGCCACGACTGTGCGACCGTGCCGCAGGACAGCACGGTGTTGACGTCGCACGAGAGCGTGGCGGTCGGGTTCGCGGCGAGGACCACGGCGTCGTAGGACAGCACGAACGCGGCCGTGAGGCTGAGCAGGCCGAACACGAGCATCTCGCCGAACAGCACTCGGCGGGAGTGGGACCAGCCGGTCGGCCGGGCGAAGGGGTCGAACGGGGAGTCCGTGCCCGGCTCCGCCGGCCCGTCCGGTCTCGTGTCGTCGGCCAGGGTGGTCGCGTCGGTCACGGGCGGTCCTCGGGTCCGTGGGGCCCCGCCCGGTCCGGGGACGACGGGCGGGCATGGTGGCCCCGGCCGACAGGGTGGGCGCGCTGCCGGCCGGGGCCGTGCCCAGCGTACGAACGCCGTGCCTGCTCCCGACAGGGACCATGGTCCCGGGTCCGGGCGGTCTTCCCGCTACCGGGACCCCGACCGGCCCGGGGTGCGGGAGCACCACGAGGGCTCGCCCGGTGGGTCGTCGGGGTCGGGCGCTCGCCCCGACCTAAGATCTGGGGGCGCCCCCGCTCCCTGCGGGCGGCCGCCTGACCGGAACCCCACCCGCCGAGAGGACCTGCGTGCTGCACGACGACGTCGACTCCCTGCGGCGGTCGAGCGCGGCATGGCGGCTCCTGCGCGCGGACACCGCCCCGCTCGTGCTGTCGTTCCTCGGCACGCTGTTCGTCGAGGACAACGTGCGGGCGATCGCCGAGACCGAGCTCGTCGCGCGCCTGGACGACCACCTGTACGTCGTCGACGGGCGCACCGCGCGCGCGGCGGGCGCGGAGCCGCGCTACCCGCGCACCCCGCAGGCGTACGTCGACCACTGGGCACATCCCGACCAGGGCTGGCTGCGGGCCTGGTACCCGCCCGGGTCGAACGAGCCGCACTACGACGCGACGCCCGCCGTCGAGCAGGCCGTGCGGTGGGTCGCCTCCCTGCACGCCCGGGGGTTCGTCGGCACGGAGTCCCGGCTCAACACCGTGTTCGAGCTCCTGCGCCAGCTCGCCGTCGGCACGCAGTCCGACCCCGCGGAGCGCCTGCGCGAGCTCGAGGAGCGCCGCGCGGCGATCGACGAGGAGATCGAGCAGGTGCGCGCGGGCCGCGTGTCCGTGCTCGACTCCGCGGCGCAGCGCGACCGCTACCAGCAGCTCACGCAGACCGCGTCCGACCTGCTCTCGGACTTCCGTGAGGTCGAGGCCAACTTCCGCACGCTCGACCGCGACCTGCGCGAGCGCATCACCGGCTGGGACGGGGCCAAGGGCGAGCTGCTCGAGGAGGTCGTGCGCTCGCGCACGGCGATCGCCGAGTCCGACCAGGGCCGCTCGTTCCACGCGTTCTACGACTTCCTGCTCGACCGGCGCCGGCAGGAGGAGTTCGGCGCGCTCGTCGAGCGCGTGCAGGCGCTCGACGCGATCGAGCCGACCGAGCCCGGCGCGGAGCCGTCGGCAGGGCACCGCCGGCTGCGCCGCATCCACTACGACTGGCTCGACGCGGGCGAGCGCACGCAGGCCACGGTCCGCACGCTCTCGGAGCAGCTGCGCAGGTTCCTCGACGACCAGGTGTGGCTCGAGAACCGCCGCGTCATGGACATCCTGCGCGGGGTCGAGGCCAGGGCGCTCGCGGTGCGCGACGCCGCCCGCGAGCCGGGCGCCTCCGCCCCGCCCGGCACGGGGATCGACGACGTCGCGCCCGACGTCGTGCTGCCCACCGAGCGGCCGCTGTTCACCCCCCGCCCCGGCGCGCGCCTCGACTCGGACCACGTGGTGGAGGGCGACGACGACTTCGAGGTCGACGCGCTCTACGACCAGGTCCACGTCGACCCGGAGCGGCTCGCGCGCACGGTGCGGGCGACGCTCGCCGCACCCGACGCCCCCGGCGAGGTCGCGCTCGCCGACCTCCTGCGCGCGGTGCCGCTCGAGCACGGCCTGGCCGAGCTCGTGACGTACCTGTCGCTCGACGACCCGCGCTTCGTCGTCGCGCACGACGACGGACGCACCGACGAGGTGCGCTGGGAGGGCGAGGCGCCCGCGGGCCCGGTGCCCGACGACGCCCCGCAGGACCCCGTGCTGCGCGTGGCCCGGATGCCGCGCGTGACGTACGCGCGGCGGGGCGCCGGTGCGACGGCGGCCCCGCGCGCCGCGACCCCGCCCGACCCGAACCCCGACCCGA
>CAZFUQ010000138.1:0-1471 GCA_964521905.1 uncultured Cellulosimicrobium sp. | reverse complement strand
CCCGACCCGAACCCCGACCCGAGCCGCACCCCGGAGGAGACCTCGTGACCACGACCCGCACCGCGCGCGACCCGGAGCTGTCCGTCGTCGTGACGTCGCTGCTCAAGGGCGTCGTCTACCGCGAGTCCGGCGAGACGCTGTGGCGCGACCTGCTCGCGCGCGAGGCGCAGGTGCGCGACGCCGTCGCGATGCTCGGCCTGCAGGTCGTGGTCGACGAGGGCGACGGGTACGCGTACCTGCGCTCGCAGCCCGAGCACGAGCGCGACGAGCGGGTCCCGCGACTCATCCCGCGGCGCGAGCTGCCGTTCGACGTGAGCCTGCTGCTCGCGCTCCTGCGCAAGCGGCTCGCGCAGGCGGACTCCGAGGGCGGGGACACCCGGCTCGTGCTCGCGCGCGCGGAGATCGTCGACCTCCTGCGCGTGTTCCTCGCGCAGGACGCCGGGGCCGCCGCGAACGAGACGCGCCTCGTGGACCGGGTGGACGCGCTCGTGCGGCGCGTGGTCGAGCTGGGGTTCCTGCGCCCGGCGGGTCGTCCCGACCCGGAGAGCGGCGGGCCCGACGGCGGCGAGCCGGCCGGGGCGGCAGACGCGGCGGAGGGCGCGGGGGAGGCCCGGCGCTACGAGGTGCGCCGCATCCTCAAGGCGTTCGTCGACGCGCAGTGGCTCGCGGACTTCGACGCGCGGCTCGCGCAGTACCTCGAGCTCGCCGCGGGGGACGGCGGGACGCGCACGACGGCGTCGGGCACGACGGGTGCGACGGGCACGACGACGAGGACGGTGGCGTGATGGAAGGGCTGTTCAGCGCGGTCGAGCTGCACGACCCGGCGGCGGACCTCGACGCCCGGGCGGGCTTCCGGCTCGAGCGGCTCGAGGTGCTCAACTGGGGCACGTTCGACCAGCGCGTCTGGGCGTTCGACCTGGACGGGCGCAACGCGCTCCTCACGGGTGACATCGGCTCGGGCAAGTCGACGATCGTCGACGCGGTGACGACGCTCCTCGTCCCGTCGCACCGCATCTCCTACAACAAGGCGGCGGGCGCCGGATCGCGCGAGCGGTCGCTGCGCTCGTACGTCGCGGGGCACTACAAGTCGGAGCGGGACGAGGCGACGGGCACGACGCGGCACGTCGGGCTGCGCGAGCGCGGCACGTACTCGGTCGTGCTCGGCCGGTTCGCCAACCGCGGATTCGACCAGGAGGTCACGCTCGCGCAGGTGTTCTGGCTCGCGCAGGGGCAGTCGGGCCAGCCGGACCGGTTCTTCGTCACGGCCGACCGGCCGCTGACGATCACCGAGGACTTCGCCGGGTTCGGCGGGGACGTCGCGGCGCTGCGGCGCCGGCTGCGCGAGTCCGGCGCGCAGGTGCGCGAGCACTTCCCCGAGTACGGGCGCGACTTCCGGCGCCTGCTCGGCATCCCGTCGGAGCAGGCGATGGACCTGTTCCACCAGACGGTGTCCATGAAGTCCGTGGGCGAC
>CAZFUQ010000137.1:1363-10363 GCA_964521905.1 uncultured Cellulosimicrobium sp. | reverse complement strand
GGGACGCGGGGCTCCACCCGTCCAACGTGCTCGACAACCCGTACTCGGTGGGCGCACTGAACATCAGCGGGGACACGCCGATCCTGCTCGGCCCGGACGGGCCGAGCCTCGGCGGGTTCGTGTGCGCGCTCACCGTCGTCGCCGGTTCCCGGTGGAAGCTCGGGCAGGTGCGCCCGGGCGACGTCGTGCGGTTCGTGACCGTCCACGACGACGGCGCCGACCGGCTGCGTCGGGACGACGTCGCCCGGGCGGCGGCGCGCGTGCCGACCGAGGTGCGCGCGGTCCGGGGCCGCGACACCGGGGCGTTCGTCGGTGACGACGTCCGCCCGCCGGTCGGCCCGTCGTCGCGCGCCGACCGCCGGCCCGCGGTCCGCTACCTGCGGGGCGGGGACGACGCGGTGCTCGTCGAGTACGACGGCGGCGCGGGACTCGACCTGCACGACCGCCTGCGCGTCCACGCCCTGGCGAGCGGGCTCGAGGCCGCGGCCCCGCGGGGCGTGCTCGACGTGACGCCCGGGGTGCGCACCCTCCACCTGCACGTCGACCCGGACATCCTGCCCGTGCCGCGGCTCGTCGGGCTGCTCCGCGAGCTGGAGGAGGACCTGCCGCCGAGCGCCGAGATCGAGGTGCCGAGCCGCGTGCTCCGGCTGCCGCTGAGCTGGGACGACCCCGCGATCCGGGACGCCGTCGAGCGGTACGCGGCCGGGGTCCGGTCCGACGCGCCGTGGCTGCCGTCCAACGTCGACTTCGTCCGCCGGGCCAACGGGCTCGCGAGCGTGGAGGACGTGCGGCGCACCGTCCTCGACGCCGAGTACCTCGTGCTCGGGCTCGGGGACGTGTACCTCGGCGCGCCGCTCGCCGTGCCGATCGACCCGCGGCACCGCCTGCTCACCACGAAGTACACCCCGGCACGCACCTGGACCCCGTCGGACGCCGTCGGGCTGGGCGGGGCGTTCCTCTGCGTCTACGGCATGGCGAGCCCCGGCGGATACCAGCTCGTGGGCCGGACCGTCCCGGTCTGGTCGGCGCACGCGCAGCGCCCGCCGTTCCGCCCGGGCGTCCCGTGGCTGTTCCGCTACTTCGACCGGATCGTGTGGGAGCCGGTCGACCCGGACGAGCTCGCCGAGCGCCGCGCGGCCGCCCGGGCGGGCGTCCTGGAGATCCCGGTCGAGGACGGCGTCTTCTCCGGCCGGGAGCACGCCGCGCTCCTCGCCCGGGAGGCGGACGACATCGCGGCGGTCGGCGCGGCGCGGCGCGCGGCGTTCGGGCGCGAGGCCGCGGCCTGGTCCGAGGCGGGCGAGCTCGTCGGGTCCGCCGCGCGCGCCACCGCGCGTCGCGGGCCGGCGGGTCGCGCGCACGACGGCGGCGCGGGCGTCACCGACCTCGACGAGCCCGGGAGGACGGTGCTGCGCGCCCCGCTCGGCGGCGTCGTGTGGCGCGTGGAGGCACCTCCGGGACGGTCCGTCACGGAGGGCGCGCCCGTGGTCGTGCTCGAGGCGATGAAGCTCGAGCTCCCGGTGCTGGCGCCGTCGGACGGCCGCGTCGTCGACGTGCTCGTCCGGCCCGGCGACCACGTCCGCGCGGGCGACGCGCTCGCCGTCGTCCTGCTCGTCGGGGAGCGGCGCACGCGGGGGTAGCCCGGCACCGGTGGACGACGAGACCACGAGATGACGAAGTGTCCGGATCTGTCCGCTCCCTGGACAGGCCTTCCCCTCCGCGGTGCGACTGTGCTGAGGTATGCCTCAGTGAGGCAAGGTTTACCTAAGTGCCTTCCTCGCGTCGACAGAGACACCTGGCACAGGGGGAACCATGGGACTGCCGAGCATCGCGGCCTACGACGGACCGGCACCGCACGAGTACCCGAGCAACCGCGTGGCCTGGCAGGCCGACCCCGACCGCGCGGTGCTGCTCGTCCACGACATGCAGCAGTACTTCGTGGACGCGTTCGACCCGGCGTCACCCGCCCTGCGAGACGCCGTCGACAACATCGCGCGTCTCGCGCGGACCGCCCGTGAGGCGGGCGTGCCCGTCGTCCTCACGGCGCAGCCGCCCGCGCAGCAGGCCGCCGACCGCGGGCTGCTCACCGACTTCTGGGGGCCGGGCATCCCCGCCGGCGGGAGCGACGCCGTCATCGACGAGCTCGCCCCGCAGCCGGGCGACACCCTGCTGACCAAGTGGCGCTACGACGCGTTCGTCCGCACGGGGCTGCGCGACCTCCTGCACGCCCGGGGACGCGACCAGCTCGTCGTCACGGGGATCTACGCCCACATCGGGTGCCTCGTCACGGCGTGCGACGCGTTCATGCACGACGTGCAGCCGTTCCTCGTCGGCGACGCCGTCGCGGACTTCTCGCTCGCCCACCACCGTCAGGCGCTCGACTGGGCCGCGGGCCGCTGCGCCGCCGTCGTGACGACCGACGACGTCCTGACCCGGTTCGAGGCGCGCGTGCCCGCGGCGGCAGGGGCATGAGCGCTCGCGTCGCGCTCGTGACCGGTGCCGCGGGCGGCATCGGGGCGGCGGTCGTCGACGCGCTGGCCGCCCAGGGGTACGTGGTCGTCGCGGCCGACCGGAGCGCGACGGCGACCGGGCAGCACCGGGACGTCGACACGCCGGGCGACGTCGTCCCGGTCCGCCTCGACGTGACGGACGAGGACGACGTCGTGCGCCTCGTCCGGCGCGTCGAGGACGAGGTCGGCCCGATCGAGGTGCTCGTCAACGCCGCGGGCGTGCTGCACCCGGGGGCCGTCGCCGAGACCACGCTCGCGGACTGGCAGCACATGCTCGCGGTCAACGCGACGGGGGTCTTCCTCGTCTCGCGCGAGGTCGGCCGGCACCTGGCCGCACGTCGTCGCGGTGCGATCGTCACGGTCGCGTCGAACGCCGCGGGCGTCCCGCGCGCCGGGATGGCGGCGTACGCGGCCTCCAAGGCGGCGGCGTCCAGCCTCACGCGCTCGCTCGGGCTCGAGCTCGCGCCCGCGGGCGTGCGGTGCAACGTCGTCGCGCCCGGGTCGACCCGCACGCCCATGCTCGCGGCGCTCGCCGGGTCGCCGGGACCGGACGGACCCGTGCTCGACGCGCCCGCCGAGGGACGGGTCGTGGCGGGGCGGCCCGAGGAGTTCCGGCTCGGCATCCCGCTCGGCCGGCTCGCCGAGGTGGACGACGTGGCGGCGGCGGTGGCGTTCCTCGTCTCCGACGCGGCCCGGCACGTCACCCTGCACGAGCTCGTCGTCGACGGCGGCGCCACGCTCCGCTGACCGTCGCACGCCACCCCGCAGCCCCTCCCGCTGCACCCGGCAGCACCGGCACGACCTCTCGCACGTCTGCCTGCGGACGACCACGCAGGCCACGACACCCTAGACAGGACGAGGACGCCTCATGAACGGCTTCACCGTGCTCGACGACCCCGCGGGGGCCGCGGTCGCGCTCGACCCGGCGCACGCGCACCACGGTCGCACCTCCACCACGACGGCGAGGGCGACCGCGTCCGGGAACGCCGCGGACGACGACGGCGACCCGCCCCGGTACGCCGAGTTCCGGCTCGCGTCGCCCGAGGTGGCGCTCGTCGCGCACGGCGTGCGCGAGCGGCTCGACGTGGCGTCGTGGGACGGGCCGTCGGTCGCCGGGGCCGCGCGTGACCTGCTCGCACGCGCGGCGTCCGCGCGCTGGGCCGGGGAGCCCGCGCCGATCCTCGTGGGCACGATCCCGTTCGACCCGTCGCAGCCCGCGCACCTCGTCGTCCCGGCGCACCAGTCCTGGCGCCCCGTGGCCACCGCCACCGGCACCAGCACCGCTTCGGGCGCTCGCCACGACGCCGCCGCACGCGGCGGCTCGGACGGCGCGACGGGTGCGGCCGGCGCACCGGTGCCGAGCCGTGCCGACGTGCCGGGCCGCGACGACGCGGTCTTCCGCGCCGCCGTCGGGCGGGCCGTGTCCCGGATCGAGGCCGGGGAGGCGGAGAAGGTCGTCCTGGCACGCACCCTGGACGTCTCCGCCCCGGGTCCCCTCGACCGGGAGGCGCTGCGCGCGGCGATGCGCCGGACCAACCCGGACGCGTACGTGTTCGACGTCGAGCTGCCGGGCGGGCAGGGACACCTGGTGGGCGCGAGCCCCGAGCTCCTGGTCTCCGTCCGCGACGGCGTGCTGCACAGCCACCCGCTCGCCGGTTCCGCACCGCGCTCGACCGACCCCGAGGAGGACCGCGCGGCCGGACAGCGCCTCCTGACCTCGGAGAAGGACCTGCGCGAGCACGCGTTCGTCACCGACGCGATCCGCGAGACGCTGCGCGGCTTCGTCGAGCACCCGGACGACCTCGACGTGCCGACGAGCCCTGAGCTCGTCGCGACCTCCCACCTGTGGCACCTCGGCACGCCCGTCACCGCGCGGCTGCGGCCGGGCACGTCGGTGCTCGACGTCGTCTACGCGCTGCACCCCACGCCCGCGGTCTGCGGCCACCCCCAGGACGCCGCGCGCGAGCTCATCGGCGCGCTCGAGCCGTTCGACCGCGGCTTCTACGCCGGGCTCGTCGGCTGGGCCGACCAGGCGGGGAACGGCGAGTGGGCCATCGTGCTGCGCTGCGGCGTGGTCCGCGGGACCGACGTGCGCCTGTTCGCGGGGGCGGGCGTCGTGGCCGGGTCCACGCCCGAGGCCGAGCACGCCGAGACCGCGGTGAAGCTCTCGACGCTGCTGTCCGCGCTGGGCGGCGTCGCGTGACCGCCGTGGACGCGGGGCGGCCCGTGAGACGGCCCGCGCGCCCCGCGCCGCTCGTGCTCGACGGCGTGGTGCCGGTCCCGGCCGAGACCGCGGAGCGCTACCGCGCGGCCGGGTACTGGACCGACCAGACGCTCGGCTCGCTCGTGCGGGACTCCGCGACCGCCTGGCCGGACGCCGTCGCGCTCGTCGACGCGCGTCGCACGCTCACGTACGCCGACCTGGACCGCGCGGCCGACGACCTCGCGCACGGGTTCGCGGACCTGGGCGTGGGCCGCGGCGACCGGGTCGTCGTCCACCTCCCGAGCTCGGCGGAGCTGGTCGAGGTCCTCGTCGCGCTCGGGCGGTCCGGCGTGGTCCCGGTCCTCGCCCTGCCCGCGCACCGGCGCACCGAGGTCGAGTACTTCGCGGCGCACACCGGGGCCGTCGCGCTCGTGACCACCGGCGCCGAGCCCGGCTTCGACCACGCCGGGCTCGCGCGCGAGGTCGCCGGTGCCGTGGCGACGGTGCGGCACGTCGTCGTCGCGGGCGGCGGCCCCGACGCGCCGGGGGACCGCACCTCGTTCGCCGAGCACGGGCTCGACGACGTGCGCCGGACCGACCTGACGACGGCCCGGGGCGGCTTCGACGACGCGGCGCACCCCTCCGACGTCGTGCTCCTGCAGCTCTCGGGCGGGACCACGGGCACGCCCAAGCTCATCCCGCGCACGCACGCCGACTACCTGTACTCGGTGCGCGAGAGCGCGACGATCTGCGGGCTCGGGCCGGGCTCGGTGTACCTCGCGACCCTGCCCGTCGCGCACAACTACGCCCTCACGTCGCCCGGCGTGCTCGGCGTGCTGTCCGCGGGCGGCACCGTCGTCCTGTCGCCGCACGGGTCCCCGGACGCGGCGTTCGCGCTGATCGAACGGCACCGCGTCACGCACGTGGCCCTCGTCCCGCCGCTCGCGCACGTGTGGGCCGCCTCGCCGCTCGTCGCGGCGCACGACCTCTCGTCGCTCCAGGTCCTCCAGGTGGGGGGCTCCAAGCTCGGGACGAGCGCGGCCGAGCGCCTGCTCGAGGTGTTCGGCGACACCCTCCAGCAGGTCTTCGGCATGGCCGAGGGGCTCGTCTGCTACACCCGGGCGGGCGACCCGCGCGAGGTCGTCGTCGGCACGCAGGGCCGCCCGATCTCACCGGCGGACGAGGTCCTCGTCGTGGACGACGACGACCGCCCGGTCGGTCCGGGCGTGCCCGGGCACCTGCTGACCCGCGGCCCGTACACCGTCCGGGGCTACTACCGGGCGCCCGAGCACGACGCCCGCTCCTTCACGGCCGACGGCTTCTACCGCACGGGCGACCTCGTCACGCGCGACGCCGACGGCTACCTCACCGTCGTGGGACGGGCCAAGGAGCAGATCAACCGTGGGGGAGAGAAGATCGCGCCCGCCGAGGTCGAGAACCACCTGCGCGCCCACCCCGACGTGCTCGACGCGAGCGTCGTCGGCGAGCCCGACGAGTACCTCGGGGAGCGCGCCCTCGCGCGCGTCGTCCCGCGGCCCGACGCCACGCCCCCGACGGCCGTCGTGCTGCGCCGGTTCCTGCGCGAGCGCGGCATCGCCGCCTACAAGATCCCCGACCGCTTCGAGACCGTCGAGGCGCTCGCCACCACCGCGGTCGGCAAGGTCGACCGTACGCACCCGGCTCCCGCACCCGCGTCCGCCGGCACCGAGACCCGCACCCAGCCGTGGAGCACGCGATGAGCAACCCGTCCCGCACGCAGGACCCCCGACACCCCGGTCGCCCCGACGTCGAGGTGGACGTCGACCTCCTCGGCCTCGGCTTCGGGCCGTCGAACATGGCGCTCGCGATCGCCGTCGAGGAGCACAACGCCACGGCTGCCGAGCCGTTGCGCGCCGTCTTCCACGAGCGGCAGGCGAGCTCGCGCTGGCACCACGGGATGCTGTTCGACGACGCCCACATGCAGGTCGCGTTCGCCAAGGACCTCGTGACCCTGCGCAACCCCACGAGCGACTACTCGTTCCTCGCGTTCCTGCACGAGCAGGACCGCCTCGTCGACTTCCTCAACCGGGGGAGCCTGACGCCCCTGCGCGTCGAGTTCGCCGCCTACCTCCGCTGGGCCGCGGCCCGGCTCGGGGGCGTGGCGCGGTACGGGTCGACGGTCGAGTCCGTCGCCCCGGTGCGCGACGGCGGCCGCGTCGTCGCGTTCGACGTCACGGTGCGCGACGCGCAGGGCACGACCACGACCACGACCCGCGCCCGGGACGTCGTCGTCGCCGCGGGGCTCCAGCCGCGGCTGCCCGAGGGCGTCGTCGAGTCGGCGCGCGTGTGGCACAACCACCGCCACCTCGACCGGGTCGCGCTGGTCGACCACGAGGTGCGTCGCGCGGTCGTCGTGGGCGCGGGCCAGAGCGCGGCCGAGGTCATGCTCGACCTGTACGCGCGCTTCCCGGGCGCCGAGGTCCGCTCGGTGTCGCGCCGCTTCGGCTTCTCGCCCTCGGACTCCTCGCCGTACGCCAACTCGGTGTTCGACCCGGGCACCGTCGACGTCTTCTACGACGCGCCGCCCGCCGGCCGCGCCCAGGTCGTGGCGCACCACCGCAACACCAACTACTCGGTCGTCGCCGAGGAGACCATCCGTGCCCTGCACGAGCACGAGTACCGCGACCGCTGGCTCGGGACCGAGCGCCTGCGCTGGCACCGCTGCACCGAGGTGCTCGACGTGCGCGACGCCCCGGGCGGCACGGTGACGCTCACGCTCGCCGAGAACCTCACCGGGACGACGACGGTGCTGGACGCCGACCTCGTCGTCGTCGCCACGGGCTACCGCCCGCTGGACGTGACGACGCTGCTCACGGCGCCCGGCGCGGCCGACGACCGGGCGCTCGTCGTCCGCGACGCTGCCGGTGCGCCGGACCTGCACCGCGACCACCGCGCGCGCCTGGCCGAGCCGTCGGACGCCGGCCTGTACCTCGTCGGGCAGTCCGAGCACTCGCACGGGCTCTCGTCGACCCTGCTCTCGACGCTCGGCGTCCGGGCGGGCGAGGTGCTCTCGTCGGTCCTGGCCCGCCGTGCCGGCTCCGGGGCGGACGAGGCGGTGGACGCGCCCGGCGCCGCGCGGTCCGTGGCGCCGGGCGCGTCGTCCGACCCTGTCCGCCCCGAGCCCGTGGGCGCGCGGTGAGCCTCGCGACGACCGACCTGCGGGTCGGGTACGGCCGGCACGACGTGCTCCGGGGGGTCGACCTCGAGATCCTCGAGGGCGAGCTCACCGTGATCGTCGGACCCAACGGCTGCGGCAAGTCGACGCTGCTCCTCGCGCTCGCCCGGGTCCTGCGGCCCACGTCCGGCACGGTCGAGCTCGACGGCCGGGCCGTGTCGACGATGCCGTCGCGCGAGGTCGCGCGCCGGCTCGCGTTCCTGCCGCAGTCGCCGATCGGGCCGGACGGCATCCGCGTGCGCGACCTCGTGGCGCGCGGTCGCCACCCGCACCAGGGCCTCCTGCGCCCGCTGACGGCGCAGGACCACCGCGTCGTCGACGAGGCCCTGCTCGCGACCGACACGCTCGACCTGTCGACGCGCCGCCTCAGCGAGCTCTCGGGCGGCCAGCGCCAGCGCGTGTGGATCGCCATGGCGCTCGCGCAGGAGACGTCGCTCCTGCTCCTGGACGAGCCGACGACGTTCCTCGACGTCGCGCACCAGCTCGACGTCCTCGACACGTGCGCGCGCCTGCACGACGACGGCCGCACCGTCGTCGCCGTGCTGCACGACCTCAACCTCGCGGTCCGGTACGCGACCCGGCTCGTCCTCATGAAGGACGGCGCGGTCGTGGCCCACGGCCGGACCGAGGACGTGCTGAGCGCCGAGCTGGTCGAGCACGTGTTCGGGATCCGCGCCCACCTCGTGACCGACCCGGAGGGCTGGCCCCTCGTCGTGCCCGCCCGCTCGGACGTCCTGGCCCGGCGCGCCCGGCCCCCGGTCGTGCCCCCGACCGACTCCCCGACCGAGCGGCGTACCGCCCCGCCCACGACCGAAGGACCCGCATGACGACCACCGCCCCGCCCACGCGCGAGCGCGCGCTCGACGACCTCCTGGAGGTCCTCGGCAACCGGACCTCCGCCGCCGAGATCGGCCTCGACGACGACCTCACGGACCACGGGCTGGACTCCGTGCGCCTCATGGCCCTGCTCGAGCGCTGGCGCGCCGCGGGCTGGCCCGTCGAGTTCGCCCAGGTCGCCGTCGACCCGACGCTGCGCGGCTGCCTGCGCGCGCTCGGCGTGCCGCACGACTGACCGT
>CAZFUQ010000137.1:0-1263 GCA_964521905.1 uncultured Cellulosimicrobium sp. | reverse complement strand
ACCGCCCCGTCACCACCCACCCGAGGAGAACGACCGCATGTCCCGCACCCGAACCGCCCGCACGTCCCGCGTCACGACCCGCTCCTCGCGGGCGGCCGCGCTGCTGCTCGCCCCGGTCCTCGCCGCCGCCCTCGTCGTGAGCGGGTGCGCGCCCACGACGGACGCGGGCGAGCCCGCGTCGACGGCGGCCGAGTCCGCGACCCGCACGGTCGAGACGGCCTTCGGCGAGGTCACGATCCCGGCCGACCCGCAGCAGGTCGTCGCCCTCGAGGGCGGGACCGGCCCGCTCCTGGAGGCCGGGATCGTCCCGGTCGCGACCGCCGACGGGGACTGGCCCGACTCGTTCCTGCCCGCCGAGTACGAGCAGGTCGCGGACCTCCCGATCGTGCTGGGCGCGGACGGCTGGGACTACGAGAAGATCGCGTCGCTCCAGCCCGACCTCATCGTCGGCTTCGTGCGCGGCGGCAAGGAGGAGGAGCTCAGCGCCGAGAAGCAGGCGGAGTACGACAAGCTCTCGCAGATCGCGCCGACCGTCCTCGTCCGGGCGACGGGCTCCGCGACCGTCAAGGACGCGTCGCTCGAGATCGCGACCGCGCTGGGCGCGGGCGACGCGGCCGAGGCGACCAGGGCGGAGTACGAGGACCGCGTCGCCGAGCTGCGCAGCACGTACGGGGACGTCATCGACGCGAACACGTTCGCCGCCGTCGACTCGTTCGAGGAGGTCACGGTCTACTCCCAGATCTCGTGGCTCGGCGGCATCCTCGACGACCTCGGTGCCCCGCTCCCGGAGGTCGTGGCGGACGAGACCGCGGAGAACGCCGCGTTCCTCTCCTACGAGCAGCTCGGGCAGATCGCGGACGCGACCGTCGTGCTCCACGAGCAGACCGTCGACGGCGCGCCCGGCCCCGGCGCCGAGGAGCTCGCGGCGGCGTCGACGTACCAGGAGCTCCCGGCCGTCCAGGCGGGGCACGCGTACGGCGTCCGGTACTTCTTCGCCGACCGCTACAGCCTGGCCCTCGACGTCCTCGACCAGCTCGAGGTCGTGCTCCAGGACCTCCAGGGCTGATGACGACCTCGACCACCGCCCCCGACGCCGCACACGCGACCACCGGGGAGGCCAGCACCGCGCGGACGCCCGTCGCCCTCACCCTGACGAGCGCGCAGCTCGGCGTGATCGGCGCGCAGCTCGTGCGCCCCGGCACGACGGGCTACGCGGTGGGCGAGGTCGTCGAGATCTCCGGCGACCTCGACACCGCGGTGCTC
>CAZFUQ010000136.1:9969-10382 GCA_964521905.1 uncultured Cellulosimicrobium sp. | reverse complement strand
GTCAACCGGCGCTACCACCACCACGAGATCACGTTCTCCATGGTCTACGCGTACTCCGAGCAGTTCGTCCTGCCCATCAGCCACGACGAGGTCGTGCACGGCAAGGGCTCGCTCTACGGCAAGATGCCCGGCGACGACTGGCAGAAGCGCGCCGGCGTGCGCGCGTTCCTCGCCTACCAGTGGTCGCACCCCGGCAAGCAGCTCCTCTTCATGGGCAGCGAGATCGGGCAGCACACCGAGTGGAACGAGGGCCGGTCGCTCGACTGGGACGGCCTCGCCACCGACCCCGGGCGCCAGGGCGTGCTGCGCACCGTCCGGGACCTCAACGCCCTCTACCTCGACACCCCCGCGCTGTGGGAGCTCGACCACGACCCTGCCGGCGTCGAGTGGCTCGACGCCGACGGCGCCGACCA
>CAZFUQ010000136.1:6805-9959 GCA_964521905.1 uncultured Cellulosimicrobium sp. | reverse complement strand
CGTCCGCCGAAGCCGCGACGGGAGCGAGATCGTCGTCGTCGTGAACTTCGCCGGGACACCGCACGAGGGCTACCGCGTCCCGCTGCCGTCGGAAGGCGCGTGGCGCGAGGTGCTCAACACCGACGCCGAGGTGTACGGCGGGTCCGGCGTCGGCAACCTCGGCGAGGTCGAGGCGGAGGCCGTGCCGTGGAAGGGGCGCGCGCACTCGGCGACCCTGCGCGTCCCCCCGCTCGGCGCGCTGTACCTCGCCCCCGCGCCGAAGTAGCTCTCCGGAGGCCGGTGGCCCCCGCCCTGGTGGGGCGGACGATGCGCAGCGCGCCGCCGTCGTACGGGGCTGCGTGTCAGTAGTCAGTACAGGCTGATCGCCAGGCGCTGGCGGGCCTTGCCGACGCGGGGGTCGGTGGGGCCGACGACCTCGAAGTAGTCGAGGAGGCGGACGCGGAGCTTCTCCTTGCCGTCCGCGTCGGCTCCCGGCAGGAGGTCGAGGAGACGGCCGAGCGCGTCGTCGACGTGCCCGCCGAGCACGTCCAGGTCGGCGATCGCGAGCTGGGCGTCCACGTCGTCCGGCGCGTCCGCGGCGGCGGCACGCACGGTCGCCAGGTCCGCGTCGCGCGTGCGCTGCAGGAGCCGCACCTGCGCGAGGCCGGCCACCGCGAGCGCGTCGCGGGGGTCCTGCTTGATCGCCTTCTGGTACGCCGCGACGGCCGCGTCGAGGTCGTCGCGCTCGATGGCGTCGTACGCCTCCTGGTGCAGGGGCGGGAGCTCGGGCTCCGGCTCCGGCTCGGGCTGCGCGACGTCGTCGGGCTGCGCGTCGCCGCCCTGGGCCGGCGCACGACCCGTCACGCCGTTGGCCTCGGCCGCCTCGAGCACCTGGTCGAGCACGCCGCGCACCTGCTCGACGGGTGCCGCGCCCTGGAACAGCGGCAGGGGCTGACCCTGGAGCACGGCGACGACCGTCGGCACTCCCTGCACCTGGAACGCCGCCGCGACCTGCGGGTAGGCCTGCGCGTCGACGCGCGCGAGGAGGAATCGGCCCGCGTACTCGTCGGCCAGGGCGCCGAGATCCGTGCCGAGCCGGGCGTTGGCCTGGTCGGTCGGGATCCACAGCAGCACCACGACGGGGTACTGCGTGGAGTCCTGGACCAGCGCCGGGAACGTCTCCTCGGTGACGTCGACGACGTATCCGCCCGCGGCGGGCGCCCCGCCCTCGGCACCCGGCGGAGGGGCCTGCGGCCTCGTCAGTGCGGACAGGTCGACCGCGCCACGCACGTCGAACGCGGGCTGCTGGATGGGTTCGCTCATGGATGCATCCTAAGGACGGTCAGGCGAGTCTCACTGGTTGGCGACCGATGTCGCGACGTGCGTGTAGCCGAGCAGTCGCGGTGTCTCCTCGCTGCCGGCCGGCGGGACGTAGAGCGCGACCAGGTCGTCGTACCCGACCTTGAGGACGTTCGTCGCGGTGCTGTCGCCGAAGAGCGCCTTCTGCGTCTCCGTCGGAGGGCTCACGGTGCCGCCCTCCTCGACCTGGAACGTCTCGAGCGAGGACAACGACGCCATGACCATCGCCCCGCCGTCGGCGGTGCGCACCGCGCGGACCGGCTCCTCGGTCGTCTCGAACGTCATGGTCCGGCTGCCCGCCGCCGTCTCGAGCGGCGCCTTGTGGCGCTCGGCCTCCTGCGCGAGGAACTGCCGCAGCGCGTCGTCCGGGAACGTCGCGGCGAAGGCCGAGCCGTCGGCCAGGTTGAGCACGTCCGCGTACTGCGCGACGGCGTCCGTGGGGGTCAGGAGCAGCGAGTCGTCGTCCGCCGCGACCTCCTCGCTCCCGATGCTCGGGTCGGCGAAGCTCGGCATGGTGACGCCGGGGAGCAGCTGGACCCAGCCCCAGAGCGCGTACTCGTCCCGCGCACCGGGCTGCTCCAGCGCCAGGAGACGTGGCGGCTGGAGGTTCTCCGGCTGGACGCTCACCGCGAAGGACGTCCGCGGCCACGTCTGCGTCGTCGGGACGACGACCTGCTGGACGTCGGTCGGGAGCTCGGTCACGAGGTCGCCGTTGCCGCGCGCCGTCGCGACGGCGAGCTGGCTCGTGCGGATCGCGAGCGCGGGGCCGACGACCCGGCCGTCGAGCTGCGCCGGGTCGCTCACGTCGTTCGCTTCCTGGAGCGCTGCGCCGATCGCGTCGAGCACCTCGGTCTCCTGGCTCTCGGTCAGCACGGGCGGCGGCGGGTCCTGGGTCGCGTCCGGCTGGGGGGTCGGCAGCGGCGTGGAGCAGGCGGCGAGCAGGAGCGCGCCGACGAGCCCGCCGGCCACCCCACCGAGGTGACGACGGGCGCGCCGAGCGCGGGCCGTGTCGCGGGTGGTCGTGGTCATCGCGTGCTGTCCTTCGTCTCGTCCGTCTGGCCCGGTGCGTCGGGATCCTGTCCCGCGGTCGGGGCGCCTGCCGTGAAGCCCCAGGCGCGCCGCCAGGCGTCGGCCCGGGTCGTGGCGCCGTCCTGCGTGGTCGGGTGCCCGTCAGGGGCCCCGACGGTCGGCTGGGCGGAGGTCTTGGGCCGACGCTCGCCGCGCGGCACGATCGGGATCTGGCCCGTGAGCCACGCACGGACCGAGCTCTGCGGGCGCGCTGGCTGCACCTGCGCGACGCGCTCGGCCTCCTCGCGCTCGCGCAGCTCGCGCCGCGTGAGCTGACGCACCTGCGCGGTCTCGGTCGGCGGCTCGTCGGTCGGAGCCGGGCCGTCCTGCCGGCGACCGTCCGGCGCGGGGCCACCCGGCTCGTCCGAGCCCGGGGGCGACGGCGGCGCTGCGGGAGCGACCGTCGCCGTCGCGGTGGTGGGCGTCGCCGTGCGTCGTCCGCGCGACGGGCCGCGGCGCTTGGGGCGCAGGCTCGCGGCCCCGATGCCGAGCCCGAGGAGGACGAGCACACCGCCCCCGATGACGCCCGGCCACAGGAACGGGGTCTCGACCTCGCGCGGCCAGGAGAGCTCGAGCGTCGGCGCGACCGCGCCCTCGCCCACCCCGGCGACGAGGAGCTGCCAGCGCCCGGGCTGGTCCGACCAGCGCAGGCTCGCCGAGCCGGCCCCCGTCGCCTCCTCGAGCCACATGTCGGATCCCGCGGGGTCGACGCCGACGACGGCCGCCTCCTCGTCCGCGGTCTCGCCGT
>CAZFUQ010000136.1:0-6705 GCA_964521905.1 uncultured Cellulosimicrobium sp. | reverse complement strand
CGGTCGCGGTCTCGCCGTCGGTCGCGGTCTCGCCGTCGGTCGCGGTCTCGCCGTCGGTCGCGGTCTCGCCGTCCGCGGGCGTCTCGCCCTCGGCGGCGTCCTCACCCTCGGCGGCGGCGTCCTCGCCCTCGGCGGCCGTCTCCTCCCCCGCCGGGGTCTCGCCGTCCGCCGGCGCGTCGTCCGTCGCCGCGGGCACGACGGCGCGCGTCGCGAGCGTGTCCCAGTCCGTGAGCCCGGTGACAGCGCCGTGCGCGTCCTCACCGACCCATCCGGTGACGTCGACCTCGCGGCCGATGGCGAGCGTGACCTGCTGCTCGCCCGGAGCGGTCGCGCGGATCGTGACGTCCTCGGCCACGAGGTCCAGGACCCCGGGCTCGGTGACGAGCATCGTGCCGTCGCCCGTGTACGCCGTGGCGGCCACGACCGTGTCGCTGTCCCGCCAGACGGTGGCGGACGCGACACCGAGGCCGACTCCGACGAGCCCTCCCACAAGCAGGAGGGCGGCGATGATTCGTTGCAGCACCGAGCTTCCCTTCGTCGATCGACGTTCCAGAATAGGTGTGAAACGCCCCGTAGATCGACCGAGCGCCTCTCCTCGCGGATCCTCACGAACCGTTCACGTGGTGACCGCGCGTCGGTCTCATCCTCGCCGTCCGGCCCGCACGGCGCATGACCCGGGTCACGATCTCACAGGATCCATTCCGGGTATTCAGGACAGCCGGCTCCCCGTATCCTGGTCCGAGAACGGCCGGGCACCGCCGCGACCGCCACGTCCCGCTCGTCACGAGGGGGCGTCGTCCACGGTCGGTGCCGCCCACCAACAGCACCGGAGGTCATCGACGTGTCCGACGAGCGCACGCTCTTCCCCATCACCATGCGCGGCTACGACCGCGTCCAGGTCGAGTCCCAGCTCGCGAAGCTGGAGAAGGCGGTCGAGGACGCCAGGGCTCGGGTCGAGGCCGCGGACACACGGGCCATGCAGCTCACGAGCGAGCTCGCCGACGCGCAGCGCCAGCTCCGCGAGGCGGACCGGCCGTCGTACGCGGGCCTGGGTTCGCGCATCGAGCAGCTCCTGCGCTCCGCCGAGGAGCAGTCGGCCGACATCCTCTCGCAGGCCAACGGGCAGGCCGCGGACATCATGGCGCGCGCGAAGCTCTCCGCCGGCCAGGTCCGCTCGCGCGCGGAGAACGAGGTCGCCGAGCTCCTCAACAGTGCACGCCTCGAGTCGGAGGAGATCCGCTCGACGAGCACGTCGGAGGCCGAGGGCGTCCTGCTCAGCGCGCAGCGCCGGGCCGAGGAGTTCGTCGGCTCCGCGGAGCGGGAGGCCGCACGCATCCAGAGCGTCGTGGCCACCGAGGAGAGCGAGCGCCGGGCGTCGCTCGAGCGCGAGCTCGGCACGCTGCGCGCGACCGTCGAGCGCGAGACCACGGAGCTGCGCGTCTCGACCGAGCGCGAGGCCGCCGAGCTGCGGGCCCGCGTGGCCGCCGAGACCGCGGCGCAGCGCGAGGCCGCCGAGCGCGAGTCGTCCGAGCTGCTCGAGAACGCGCGCCGCGAGGCGCAGCGCCAGGTCGACGAGGCGCAGCGCAAGGCGACCGAGGCCGCCAACGCGGTGACGTCCGAGATGGAGGAGCTGCGCGACGCCGCACGCACCGCCCTCGCGGACGCACAGCTCGAGGTGGTGCGCCGCCGCGAGGACGCCGAGCGCGAGAACTCGGAGCGCCACGCCACCGCGAAGGCCGAGACGGAGAAGCTCGTCACGACGGCGGAGGAGCACGCGGCCGAGGCGGAGAAGCGCGTCGCGCTCGCCCTCGAGCAGGCCGAGAAGGTGCGCGCGGAGTCCGACGCGTACGTCAAGGAGCTCATGGGCACGGCCCGCCGCAACGCGGACCGGATCGTCGCCGATGCCCGCGAGTTCGCCGAGCAGACCGTGAGCGACGCGAAGGCCGAGGCCGAGCAGCAGCGCGGCGCCGCCCAGCGCCAGCTCGAGGACCTCACGCGCCAGCACGACTCGATCAACACCTACCTCGGCGAGCTGCGCGGCCTGCTCGGCGACGGCGACGCGGCGGCGGCGAAGACGCCCTCCGGGACCACGCCCGCCGTCCCGTCCGGCACGCCTGCGCAGCAGGCGCGTGCCGCGACGCTCGTCACGGCCGACTACCCCGCGGGCGCCGAGGAGGCAGCACCGCAGACCGGGGCGTCAGCCTCGGCCGAGGCGACGACGGACGCCGAGGCCCCGACCGACGCGCCCGCTCCGGCCTGACGCGTGACCGCGCCCTCCGACCCCTCGGGCGAGGGTGCCGGGTCCGCTGCCGACGAGTGGCGCCGGCAGCGGACCGAGGCCGCCGCCCACCAGCAGCGCGAGCTCGACCGGCAGCGCGCGCGGGAGAGCGCGGCGGCCCGGGCGCTGCTCGCCGACTTCGTGGTGCGCGCGCGCGAGCTCGGGCTCGAGCCCGAGCCGCTGCGCGCCCGCTCCTTCGACGGCTCGTCGACGTACCGGACGCCTCTGCTCGGCTGGTACCTGCGCCGTAACCGGAGCGTCGCCGTCGACGTCGACGGCGAGTTCTACGTCCTCAGCGTTCCCGGCGGCGTGCTGGCACGCCTGCGGGGCACGACCGTCGCGCCGTCCGACCCGCCGCTCGTGCTGGGCAAGGGTGGCCGGGACGGCGAGTCCATCGACCTCCCGGACGCGCTCGCGCTCGTGCTCGACGGCCGCTGAGGCACGGGCGCCGGAGTCGCGCGAGCGTCAGGCCGACGCGCGCGCGAGGAGGTCGGCCAGCGCGTCCGCGACGGCCGCCGGGTCCTCGAGCGCGCTCAGGTGCCCGGCACCGGGCACCTGGACGAGCTGCGCCGTCGGCGTGGCGGCGGCCATGTGCTCCGCCTCCGTGACCGGCGTGACGCCGTCCTCCTCCCCCACGACGACGGCGACCGGGCCGGAGAAGTCCGCGAGCACCTGCGTGCGGTCGGGCCGTGCCGCCATCGCGCGCTGCGACCACGCGACGCCGGCGGGCCGCTGGGCGCGGATCCACTCCTCGAGCCGGGCGGTCAGGTGCTTGCGCGCCGCCTTGCTGGTCTCCCCCAGGAGCACGCCGGGCATCCCGAGGACGGCGTCGACCGTCTGCGCGCTCGACACCGCGTCGGCGATCCGCAGCCGGTTCGCCCGTGCGTCGTCCGAGTCCGCGGTCGACTTCGTGTCGACGAGCCCCAGGCCCACGACGAGGTCGGGGCGACGTTCCGCGAGCGCGAGCGCGACGTACCCGCCCATGGACAGCCCGGCGACGACCGCCCGGCCGATCCCCGCGCGGTCGAGCGCTGCGGCCGTCGCGTCGGCCGCCGACTCGATCGACGGCGGCCCGGCCACGAGCGGGCTCCCGCCGAGGCCCGGCAGGTCGAGCGCCACGACGGTCGGGTCGCCCGGGAGCGCGGCCGCGGCGTCGGACCACATGCGGTGGTCGAGCGGGAAGCCGTGCAGGAGCACGAGGGGGACACCGTGCCCCTCGCGCAGGACGAAGGTCTCGAGCGGTGCGTCGGTCACGTCGGTCTCCTCGGTTCCTCGGGGTGCTGTCGGTCGACGACGCCGTCCGTGCGGCTCGCGTCGTAGCTCGCCTGGTCGGTGTCGGCGGTGTCGCGCTCGGCCGACGCGGCCGCGGCGGCGTCACCCGACCACGTGGTGGGCAGCGGCAGCGGGAACCCGGGGCGCACGTGACCGACGATCTCGTCGAGCACGCGACGCACGGACGGCTCCCCCACCCACAGGTGCTTGGCGCCGTCGACGCCGATGACCTCGGCGTTCCGGACGCGCGCGAAGCGCCGACGCGCGTCGTCGGGGCGCAGGTAGTCGTCGAGCTCGGGGACGAGCACGACGAGCGGCTTGCCGAACGCGTCCCACCGGTCCAGGTCCTCGTCGGTCGCGCGGTGCAGCGGTGGCGAGAGCAGGATCGCGCCCTCGACGGCCGGATCGGTCCCGTGCTTCAGCACGAGCTCGGTGCCGAACGACCACCCGACGAGCCACGGGTGGGGCAGGTCGCGGAACTCGGCGAGCTCGATCGCCGCGGCGACGTCGAAGCGCTCGGCCTCGCCGCCGTCGAACTCGCCCTCGCTGGTGCCGCGCGGCGACGACGTCCCGCGCGTGTTGAACCGCAGGACCGCGAGGTCCGCGAGCGCCGGCAGCCGCCACGCGGCCTTGCGGTACACGTGGGAGTCCATGTAGCCGCCGTGCGTCGGCAACGGGTGGAGCGTCAGGAGGGTCGCGACGGGGTCACGGTCCGCGGGGAGCGCGAGCTCGCCGACGAGCGTGAGCCCGTCCGCGGTGTGCAGCTCGACGTCCTCGCGTCGCGCGGGCAGGACCGTGAGGGACCGGATGGGGGTCGGGCCGGCAGCGGACCCAGGTGCGGTGCTCATCGTCCCCGAGCCTAGTTCGTCAGCCGGGACGACGGCGGCCGCGCGCCTGCCAGCAGGCCGTGTGCCAGTGCCGACGGTGGTCGAGCGCGGTCTCGGCGCCGAAGAACGAGTCCTCCTGCCAGGCGACGACGTGACCGGTCCCGGACGGGATCTCCTGGTTGCAGCCCGGGCACAGGTAGGTCTTGGGGCCGCCTCGCACCGTGCGGACGGACCATTCGCCGTCCGACCCGGACTCCCGGCGTGCGCCGCCGAGGGCACGATCGAGGTCGAGCGGCGCGGGCTCCGCCCCCCAGGGGCGCTTGCGGGAGGGTCGACGGGAGGGCATGACCCCATTCTCACCCGCGGTCCGTACGGGGCGCCCGGTCGTCGCCGGTCCGTCGACGCTCCCAGCGGATGTCCAGGCTGGACCGCTAGAGTGACGTCGCCGGTGCTGCAACCGGTGCACGGACGTGAGGCGACCCACCCCCCGGGACGCCGAGGACCGCCGTCGTGCCGGTGCGGCCCAGACCCGACGGCCTCGCGTCGTCCCCCCGACCCGAAGGACTCCTCCTCGTGAAGCACCGCACCCTGCGCGGCGTCGCCGCACTCACCCTGGGCGCCGCACTCGTCCTCTCCGGCTGCTCGTCGGAGGGCGGGTCCGACGACGCGACGACGCCGAGCTCGACCGCGTCCGACGCCGCGACCTCGTCACCCGAGGACATCGCGACGCTCGAGGCCATCACGGTCACCGGCGACGCGGGTGCCGAGCCGACCGTCGAGTTCGACCAGCCGCTCTCGGTCTCGGCCGCGACGGCCCTCTCGCTCGACGAGGGCGACGGCGACACCATCGCCGAGGGCCAGCAGATCACGATGCACACCGCCGCCTACTCCGGCGCCGACGGCAGCAAGGTCGGGTCGACGTGGGAGACCGAGTCCCCCGAGACCCTCGTCCTCGACGACACGCTGTACCCGCAGCTCCTCGAGGCCGTCGTGGGCAAGAAGGTCGGGACGCGCTTCCTCTTCGCGAGCCCCTCCTCGGACCAGACGACCGGCGAGTCGGTGACGTACCTGACGGTCGCCGAGGTCACCGCGACCAAGGACGTCCCGAGCGTCGACGACGTCCCGGACCGCGCCGAGGGCGAGGCCGTCACGCCGGCGGACGGTCTCCCGACCGTCACCCTCGACGACACGGGCAAGCCGAGCATCGCGATCCCCGAGGGCTACACCGCTCCGACGGAGCTCGTGGTGCAGCCGCTCATCACCGGGACGGGCGCGGAGGTGACGGCGGACCAGACCGTGATCGCGCACTACACGGGCTGGAAGCTCGACGGCGAGCAGTTCGACTCGTCGTGGGACCGCGGCGAGCCCTCGTCGTTCCCGCTGAGCGGCGTCATCACGGGCTGGACGCAGGGCCTCGCCGGACAGACCGTCGGCAGCCAGGTGCTGCTCGTCATCCCGGCGGACCTCGCGTACGGCGAGGCGAGCGAGACGAACACGAGCGATCTCGCGGGCGAGACCCTCGTCTTCGTCGTGGACATCCTCGCGGCGTACTGACGGATCGGCGGCGCGCCACCGCGGCCGTCGCCCCATCTCGCGGAGGGCCGCACCCGGTGCCGGGTGCGGCCCTCCGCGCGTCCGCGACCGGTCGCGACCCATGTCCGGGTCGTAGGCTCGGGCGCATGACGGATGCTTCCACGCCCCCCGCACCGACGACCGCGCCCGACGCGGGCCCCGCCGCCCCCGCCGCCGCGCCCGAGCTCGAGGTGCTCACGTGGGAGACCTTCGGCGTCGCCGCGCGCGAGCGCGCCGAGCAGGTCGTCGCGAGCGGGTTCCGCCCCGAGGTCGTCGTCGCGGTCGCCCGCGGCGGGCTCCTGCCGGGCGGCGCAGTCGCGTACGCGCTCGGGACCAAGGGCGTGGGCACGCTCAACGTCGAGTTCTACACCGACATCGGCCAGACCCTCACCGACCCGCGGGTGCTTCCGCCGCTCATGGACACGTCCGACCTGCCGGGCGCGCACGTCCTCGTGGTCGACGACGTCGCCGACTCCGGCCGCACGCTCGCCCTGGTCATGGAGATGCTGAGCGGCCACGGCGCCGAGGCCCGGTCCGCGGTGCTCTACACCAAGCCGCGCACCATCATCCAGCCGGACTACTCGTGGAAGGACACCGACCTCTGGATCACGTTCCCGTGGTCGGCCGACCCGCCCGTGGAGGGCGCGCAATCCCGCCCGGCTGACTGACGCCCCGGCAAGGCCGGCGACTCGACGTACACTAGCCGCCGGCCTCACCGTTGTTGGCTGAGGACTACCGCCCCCGACCCGCGCCGTT
>CAZFUQ010000135.1:1443-10464 GCA_964521905.1 uncultured Cellulosimicrobium sp. | reverse complement strand
TCCTGGAGCCAGCGCACGTTGGAGTCGCCGCGCAGGAACCACAGCAGCTCGTACGCGATGGACTTGAGGTGCACGCGCTTGGTCGTGACCAGGGGGAAGCCCTGCGACAGGTCGAAGCGGATCTGCCGCCCGAACACGCTGCGCGTGCCCGTCCCGGTGCGGTCGCCCTTGGGCGTCCCGTTCGCCAGGACGTCGCGCAGGAGGTCCTCGTACGGGGTCGGGACCACCCCGGGAGCGGTGCCCGACGGCGCAGGCTCGCCGGTGCTCACGGGTGCGGTCGGGGCGTCGGTCGCGTCGAGTGCCACGCCCGCCAGTCTAGGCACCGTGCTCGGGCGTGGCCCCCGCGACGCTCAGCGGTCCTGGCCGTCCGGCGTCGGGGCGTAGTCGCGGTGGCCCGCGACCTGCGCCTGGGGCACGGCGTCGGCGAGGCGACGCAGGTCGTCGGCGGTGAGCTCGAGGCTCGCCGCCGCGGCGTTCTCGTCGAGGCGCTCGGGGCGGCGCGTGCCGGGGATGGGCACCGCGCCCTGCGCGACGACCCACGCGAGCGCGACCTGCGCCTCGGTCGCACCCTTCTCAGCCGCGATCTCGCGCACCCGGTCCACGAGCCGCAGGTTCGCGGCGAAGGCCTCAGGCTGGAAGCGGGGCAGGCCGCGACGCGCGTCGTCGGGCGCGAGGTCGTCGAGGCTGCGCACGCTGCTCGTGAGCACGCCGCGCCCGAGCGGGGAGAACGCGACGAACCCGATGCCGAGCTCGTCCATGACGGCCTTCTCGCCGTTGCGCAGCACGTCCGGGGAGAACAGCGAGAGCTCCGACTGCACGGCCGCGAGCGGGTGCACTGCGTGCGCGCGTCGGATCGTGTCGGCCGACACCTCCGACAGGCCGAGGTGGCGCACCTTGCCGGCCGCGACGAGCTCGGCCATCGCGCCCACGGACTCCTCGATCGGCACGGCCGGGTCGGCGCGGTGCAGGTAGTAGAGGTCGATGACGTCCGTGCCGAGGTGGCGCAGCGAGCGGTCGGCGGCCCGGCGGATGTACTCGGGCGTGCCGTTGCGCCCGTGGACCGTGCCGTCGTCGTCGGTCTCGGCCGACGCCTTGGTCGCGAGCACGATCTCGTCGCGCCGGTCGCCCAGGGCGCGCCCGACGAGCTTCTCGTTCTCGAACGGCCCGTACGCCTCGGCGGTGTCGACGAAGGTCACGCCCGCGTCGACGGCGTGCCGCAGGGTCGCGATCGCGTCCGCCTCGTCGGTCGGGCCGTAGAACGCGCTCATGCCCATCGCGCCGAGGCCGATCGCCGAGACGCGCAGGCCGTCGCCGAGCCCGACGACGGGTGGCCGAGACGTGGGGTAGGTGCCGGTCACGCGGGTCACAGGGGTGGTCATCAGGGGTTCTCCTGGTCGTGGTCGGTGGTGACCGCGCGGTAGGACGCGATCTTGGCGTCGAGCGCGGCGAGGTGGCGGCGCGTGCGCTCCAGCTCGGCGAGCACGCGCTCGCGGTGCCGTTCCAGCACGACGAGCCGTTCGGCCTCGGTGCCCGCCCGACGGCTGAGGTCCGCGATGACGCGCACGTCGGCGATCGACATGCCCGTCTCGCGGAGCATGACGAGGCCCGCGAGCCACGCGAGGTCGTGCGGGCCGTAGCGGCGCCGCCCGCCGCCGTCGCGCGGCGCGGGGTCGAGGAGGAGGCCCTCCTTCTCGTAGTAGCGCAGCGTGTCGATGCTCAGCCCGACGGCGCGCGCGGCGTCGCCGATGGACAGCCCTTCGGGCGGCACCTCGACGGGGGCGGCGGGGATCAGCAGCTCGGACATGTCTCGAGCATGCGACCTGGAGCGCGCTCCAGGTCAAGGCCCGGCCGCGTGACGCACGTCATGTCACGAACGCCCGGGCCCGTCGGTCGTACGGGTGAGCGCGCCCCACAGGGCGCCCAGCAGGTGCGACACAGGAGGCAGTGATGGAGCGCATCGTCATCGTCGGTGGGGGCTACGCCGGGTTCACGGCGGCCCGTGAGCTCGAGAAGCGCCTGCGGCGCGAGCTGCGCCGCGGCGAGGTCGAGGTGGTCCTCGTCGACCCGCGCCCGTACATGACCTACCAGCCGTTCCTGCCCGAGGTCGTCGCCGGGTCGGTGGAGGCCCGGCACGCCGCCGTCGCGCACCGCAGCCACCTGCACCGCACGCGCCTCGTCGACGGGACGGTGACGCGGGTGGACCACGCCCGCCGCGCGGTCGTGGTGCGGCCGCGCTCGGGCGAGCCGTACGACCTGACCTACGACACGGTCGTCGTCACCGCCGGCGCCGTGACGCGCGTCTTCCCCGTGCCCGGCGTCGCCGAGCACGCGATCGGGATGAAGCACGTCGAGGAGGCCGTCGCCATCCGCGACCGGCTCCTCACGTCGTTCGACCGGGCCGCGAGCCTGCCCGCCGGTCCGGAGCGCGAGCGGCTGCTCACGGTGACGTTCGTCGGCGGCGGCTTCTCCGGCGTCGAGGGGTTCGCCGAGCTGCTCTCGCTCGCCCACGACCTCACGCGCGTCTACCCCGAGATCGACCCGGCGGAGCTGCGGTTCCACCTCGTCGAGCGCAACCCGCGCATCCTCCCGGAGGTCACCGGGCGTCCGGGACGCTGGGTGGTCGACGAGCTCGAGCGTCGCGGCGCGCACGTGCACCTCGAGACCGGGCTGGCGTCCGCCGAGGGCGGAGTCGTGACGCTCTCGACGGGCGAGTCGTTCGCGTCGGGCCTGCTCGTGTGGACGGCGGGCAACGCCGCGAACCCCGTCGTCGCGACGCACACGGACCTGCCGGTGGACGCGCGCGGCTACCTGGTGACGCGGCCCGACCTGCGGGTCGGGACGGTGGACGACACCGTCGCCGACGCGTGGGCCGCGGGCGACGGCGCCGCCGTCCCGGACCTCGCGCTGCCCGTCCCGGGCGCGCTCACCGTGCCCAACGCGCAGCACGCCGTCCGCCAGGGCCGCCGCCTGGCCCGCAACCTCGCCGCCGCGCGGCACGGGCGCGCGACCCGTCCGTACGTGCACGGCAGCCTCGGGGTGGTGGCGACGCTCGGGCTGGGCTCGGGAGTCTTCCAGTACCACCGGCTCGTCGTGCGCGGCCGCCTCGCGTGGCTCGTGCACCGCGGCTACCACGTCCTCGCGATCCCCACGTGGGAGCGCACGGCCCGTGTCCTCGCGGTGTGGACCACCGCCGCGCTGTTCGGGCGCGACGTCGTCTCGCTCGCGTCCGTGCAGCGTCCGCGCGAGGCGTTCGTCGCCGGCGCGACGGCCGCCCCGCGACCGGAGGAGAAGCCCGCACCGGAGCCCGTCCGCGCGGCCTGAGACCGCCGTCCGGGCTCGCCGGCCCGCCCCGACCGGCGGGCCCGGACGGCTACGCACCGTTCACCGCGACGGCTCGCTCACGACCCCTCGGGCAGGTTCCTGGTCCGTCGTGCGACGGCGAACCGCGCGTACGTCGTGCCGCCGCGCAGCGCGTGGCCGCGCGGCACGAGCGAGTCCTCGACGAGGCGGGCACCGAAGTAGCGCGCCTGCGGGTCCGTGACGACCTCGCGGGCGTCGCCCCGGTCGGCGAGGACGTCGCGCAGGAACGCGTCGAACCGCACCCGCTCCGGCCCGGCGAGGTCGACGACGGCACGCCGCGGCTCCCGGATCGCCACCTCGGCGAGCGTCGACGCCACGTCCGCGACGGCGACGGGCTGGAACGCGACCGGCGGCACGCGCACGACGCCGTCCGTCGTGAGGTGGTCCGCGATCGTGCCGACGAACTCGAAGAACTGCGTGGCCCGCACGACCGTCCACGCGGCGTCGGACGAGCGCACGAGCTCCTCCTGCGCGCGCTTCGCCCGGAAGAACCCCGCGTCGGTGCGGTCGGCGCCGACGATCGACAGCACCACGTGGTGCCCGACGCCGGCCAGCGCCCCGGCGTCGAGCAGGGTCCGGGTGCCGGTCGTGAAGAAGCGCAGGACCTCCTCGTCGACGTAGGTCGACGGCCTCGAGACGTCCACGACGACGTCGGCGCCCACGAGCGCGGCATCGACCCCGGCGCCGGTCTGCAGGTCCACGCCGGTGCTCCGCGCGAGCGGGACGGCCTCGTGCCCGTCCGCACGCAGCAGCGCGACGACCTGCCCACCCACCCGGCCGGTCCCGCCGGCGACGACGATCCGCATCCTGCGATCCTCGCCGCAGGACGCGCCCGGCACGACCGGAGGGAATCCCGGGCGCGCCGTGCGCGTTCTCGCGGACGACCGACCGGTGGGCGACGAGCGCACCGGGCCCATCGCGAGTGCGAGGATCGACACATGACGACCGAGCCCCTGACCACGCCCCCACCGACGGGCGCCCCGGCGACGAACACCGACGAGATCGCCCCCTCGTCGCCGTCGCCGACCGACGCGCTGTGGGTCGAGCGCACGGGGGTCCGCACGTACACGGGGCGCTCGGAGCGCGGCGCCGAGGTGCTCATCGGCCCGGCGAGCGAGGGCGCGGTGTTCACGCCCGGCGAGCTGCTGAAGATCGCGCTGGCCGCGTGCGCGGGCATGAGCTCGGACCGCACGTTCGCGCGCCGCCTCGGCGACGACTACGCGGTGACGATCCACGCCGAGGGCGTCAAGGACCTGCCCGAGGACCGCTACCCGGAGATCACCGAGCGGTTCGAGATCGACCTGTCCTCGCTCGACGACGAGGCGCGCGAGCGCCTCCTCACGGTCGCCGAGCGTGCGATCGAGAAGACCTGCACAGTGGGACGCACGATCAAGGCCGGCGCGACCGTCCGCACGGTGTTCCAGCAGCCGGGCGGCAGCGTCGAGTGACGACCGGGCCGCGCGGCCCGGCACGGCGGGAGGTGGCGTGATGGCGCACGGACGAGGACCCGGCGTCCCGGACTACGGGACGCCCGACTCGACGTCGGACCTGGTGCCCACGGGTCGCCGTCGCCGTCGCGTCGCGCGCGCCGTCCCGGACACCCCGCGCGACGCGACGGAGTGGGCCGACTACCGCCCCACCCCCCTGCTCGACGCGGCGCTGGACAAGGCCGTGACGATCCCGTCGCAGGCCGTCCGCGCGCACGTCGACGCGGTGCGCCGGCGCAACCCGGAGGCGAGCCCCGCCCAGGTCGTCCGGATCCTCGAGCGCGAGTACCTCGCCGTCGTCCAGACGGCGGGCGGCGCCGTCGGCACGGTCGCCGCGATCCCGTCGGTCGGCACGGGTGTGGGCATCGCGCTCACGTCGAGCGACATCGCGACGTTCTTCGCGTCGTCGGCGGCGTTCGCGCTCGCGGTCGCGGACGTGCACGGCATCGCGGTGGACGACGTCGCGCGCCGCCGGGCCCTGCTCCTCGCGAGCGTCCTCGGCGAGAAGGGGGCGCGCGACGTGGAGCGCGCGACCCGGGGCTCCGGGCTCGCGTGGGGCAAGGTGCTGCTCACGAGCATGCCGGCCGGGACGCTCGTCAAGGTGAACAAGGCGCTCGGCAACCGTTTCCTGCGCACGCAGGTCGCCAAGCAGTCCGGCCTCGCGATCGGCCGCCTCGTCCCGTTCGGCGTCGGCGCGGTGGTCGGCTTCGTGGGGGCGCGCGCGCTCGGCCAGGGGGTGATCGGCCAGTCCCGGCGCGCGTTCGGTCCGCCGCCGTCCGTGTTCGGGCGCATCCTCGAGGTCGTCGAGGCACCCACGCAGGACGCTCCCCCGTTGCTCGTCCCCGTGCCCGACGACGACGCGCGGCGCCCGCGCCGTCGTCGCCTCCTGCCGGGGCGCGGGCGGCGCGACGGCTCCCCCGCGCGCGACCCGGAGTGACGACGCGCGACGGCGCGGTGCGCCGCGTCGCCGTCGCGCTGGAGCTCGACGTCGACGCGTCCGTCGCGTTCGCCTGGGTCGCCGACCCGCGCACCCATCCACGCTGGATCCCGCTCACCCGCCTGGCGACGCCCACCGGTCGCGGCCCCGAGGTGGGCGACCGGTTCACGATGGTGAGCGGTCCGTCTGCCGCACGCCGGGGGCTCGTGGACCGCATGGTCGTCGAGTCGCTCGAGCGGCCGTCGGTCGCGTCCGGTCGTCCCGGGAGCACGCGCGTGCACAAGCTCGGGCCGGTGCTGCTCGGCGACGCGGGTTTCGACGTCGTCCCGCTCGGCCCCGGGAAGTGCCGGGTCGTGTGGTGGGAGGAGGCGTACCTCGCCGGCCCGCTCCCCCGCGCGGTCACCGCTCCGCTCGTCGGCCTCGCGCTGCGCTGGATGATGCACGTCTCCCTCGGCCGCCTCGACGCCCGGCTCCACCCCCACCCGCCGAGGTAGAGCCCAGGTCGGTCACGACCCGCCTTCAGGCTTGCCGAGCAGGTCCCGGTGAGGTCAGCCGGTCGTCTCGCCCGTCGCCGTCCCGGACATCGCGGGCGACGTCGCGGGCGAACGCAGCGCCGGGGCCAGCGCGGCGACGAGGAGCGCGGCCACCACGGCGAGCCAGAACGGGGTGGCGCCCGCGGCCGCGGGCCAGCCTCCGCCGTCGGACCCGCCGGACGCGTCGAGGATCGCCGCGAGGACCGCGACCCCGAGCGCCCCGCCGAGCTGGTTGCCGATGAAGAGCACCGTGCTGCCCGACGGGACGAGCGCGACCGGCAACGAGCGGTAGACGGCCGAGACCGTCGGGCTGCCGATCGAGCCCAGCCCGAGGCCGATGGCGAGCGAGGCGAGGACGAACACGGCGAACGGCGTCGACGGGCCGCTCGTCACGAGGAGGACCGCCCCGACGAGGGCGACCGCCGCTCCGGCGGCGACCGGGCGCGGGGCGCCGAGCCGGTCGCTCAGCCGGCCGGCGACGGGCATCGCGACGAGCGTCCCGACGGCGTAGGGCACGAGCATCGCGCCCGCGACGGAGGCGGAGAGCCCGCCGACGCCGACGAGGTACTGGGGCAGGCCGAAGAAGAGCGGGTAGATCGACAGTCCCAGCAGCGCCATGATCACGATGCCCGGGGTGAAGCCCGGGTGACGGAACGTCCCGAGGTCGACGATCGCCGCGGCCCCGCGCCGTCGGGCGACCGCGAGGAAGCCCGCGAACGCGGCGAGCGCGACGGCGGCGAGCACCACGAGCGCCGCGTCCACCTCGCCGCGGCCCGCGCGGGAGAGGGCGACGAGCGCGGACGACGTCGCGGTCGCGAGCAGCGCCAGACCGGTCGCGTCGAGCCGGGCGGGCGTGCGTTCGGCGTCGCGCACGGCGACGAACGAACCGGCGAGGACTCCCGCACCGAGCAGGGCGATCAGCCCGAGCGACCAGCGCCATCCGACGGTGTCGGCGGCGACGCCACCGAGCACGGGGCCGGCGAGGGGCCCGATCGACATCGCCGCCGCGACGACCCCCATGACCCGGCCCATCCGTGCGGGACCGGCGGCGCGCGCGACGGCCGTGAGCATGAGCGGCTCGAGCGCGCCGCCGCCCACGCCCTGCAGCCCGCGCGCCGCGACGAGCGTCCCGAGGTCCGGGGCGAGGGCGGCGACCGTCGCCCCGGCGACGAAGACCGCGAGCCCGACGAGCCACGTGGCACGCACCCCGAACCGGAGGCTCGCCCACCCCCCGAGCGGGATCGCGACGGCGGTCGCGAGGAGGTAGGCCGTCGTGACCCAGTGCACCGACGCCCCCGCACCCAGCTCGGCCGACAACGCCGGCACCGTCGCCCCGACGACCGTCGTGGCGAGCAGCGCGAGCACCCCGCCCGCGGTGAGGAGCACGATGCCGGCCCTCGAACCGACCGTGTCCGGCTGCTCGGTGAACTCCGCGGTCACTTCGGCTGAACTCATGCGTTCACTATACGCACGAGTTCAGTCTGCACAACCCCCAGGTACGATCGAGGAATGGTCGCTGCCCAACCCCGTACCGACCGCCGCGAGGCGATGCTCGACGCCGCGCTCGAGGTGTTCTCGCGCGACGGCTACGACGGCGGCAACATCGACGAGATCGCACGCGTCGCGGGCGTCGCGAAGCCGACCGTCTACAGCCACTTCGGCGACAAGGCCACGCTGTTCGTCGAGACGCTGCGCCGCGGTGCGCAGCGCGCGAACGCCCGGGTCGACGCGGTCATCGACGCGATCGACCTCGACGGCGACGACCTGCGCGCCGAGCTGACCCGGCTCGGCGACGCCCTCGTCGGGTGCGTCACCCACGACGACGGCGCCGCGGTGATCCGCCTCCAGCTCGGCGAGCGCGCACGCTTCCCCGAGGTCGTCGACGAGATCAGCACCGGCAGCCGCGAGCGCACGATCGACCGGCTCGCGGGCAAGCTCGCCCAGCTCGCCACCGCCGGGCGGCTGCACCTGCGCGACCCGCGCCGCGCGGCACGCCAGCTCCTCGCCCTCGTCGCCGACGACGCGCTCGTCGCCAGCGGGTACGGCTCGCGCGTGCTCGACCCGGGCGAGCTGCGCGGGTCGATCGACGACGGCGTCGACACGTTCCTCGCCGCGTTCGGCCCGCGCGAGGACTGACACCACACCGCGACCGTCCCGCCGGGAGCCCCCCGGCCCGGCGCGCACGCAGAAACGCCGAACCCCGGACCCTCCTCACCCACGGCTGCGGGTGGGGAGGGTCCGGGGTTCGGCGGGGCGGGGCGAGGGTCAGGCCGTCGGCTCGTCCTCGACCGGGGCGTCCGACGGCGCGGTGTCGCCGCCCGCGTCGGGCGTCGGGGCGTCGGTCGACACCGGGCCGGCGAGGATCAGGTAGAGGTCGCGGCGCGTGCGCTCGAGGAGCTCCGCGGCGGCCTTCGCCTGCTCGTCGGTGCCCGTGCGGGCCACCTGGTGGACCGCGGCCGCGACGGCCTCGACCCCGGCGCGCAGCTCACGCCGCGACCGCCCGCCGCGACCGGCGGCGTCGGCGAACGGGTCGCCGAGCTCGGCGGCGTGCTCCGCGACGTACGCGGTGCCCGCCTCGGTGAGCGTCGCGAGGCGACGCCCGCCGTCGGCCGAGAGCTCGACGAGCCCCTCGTCCTGGAGCAGGTTCAGCGCGGGGTAGACCGCGCCCGGGCTCGGGCGCCACTGGCCCTCGCTCCGCTCCGCG
>CAZFUQ010000135.1:0-1433 GCA_964521905.1 uncultured Cellulosimicrobium sp. | reverse complement strand
GTGCATGGGCTCCTCGGCGAGGAGGAGCAGGACGGCGGCGCGGACGTCGCCGCGGCCGGCCCGCCCGGGGCCGCGACCGCGGCCCCCGTGACGGCGACCGCCGTGGCCGCCGGGGCCGAAGCCCGGTCCACCGCGACCACCGGGACCGAAGCCCGGGCCGCCCTCGGGGCCGGCGCCACCGGCCTCGGGGCCGTAGCCGCGACCGTCGTCGGCCGGGCCGCCGAAGCCGCGGCCACCGCCGCGTCGTGCGCCGCCCCGACCACGGCCGGAGGGGCCGTCGCCGCGGAACCAGGCCGCGTCGTCGGGCACGGGCGGGAAGCCGTCACGGCGACGGTGGACCGGACGCGGTCCGGGGCGCTCGCCGAAGGGCTGGGACATGTTCTCGGGGCGCCGGCCCCGGTGCTGGTGTGCGTTGCTCATGGGATGTGTCTCCTGTGTTCTGTGTTCAGAGGGCTCCGGGTCTGTCCCGCGGAGCCGGTGGCGGGCCGTGAGGGCCTCGCCGTGGTCGCGAGCCGCACTCTCGGACTCAGCGATACGGTAACGATATATCGATAGACTATCGCTGTCAACACCCTGGGGAATCGCACCCGGCGCCGGGCCGCACGCCGTCCCCGGACGTACGCTGGCCGGACCAGCAGCACTCGAACCCCCGGACGCCACCCGTCCGGCCACCACCCGGGCCGCACCACCCCGGCGGGCCCGGTTCCCCGAGGAGGCGGCGATGCGCCCAGGTCAGCCCCGGCACTACCTCATGTGCCGGCCGACGTACTTCACCGTGAGCTACGAGATCAACCCGTGGATGGACCCCCGCACGCCGGTCGACACGCCTCACGCGATCGCCCAGTGGGAGCGCCTGCGCGACACGTACCGCGACCTCGGCCACACCGTCGAGACCATCGACCCCGTCCCCGGGCTGCCGGACATGGTGTACGCCGCGAACGGCGCGACCGTCGTCGACGGCCTCGTCTACTCCGCCCGCTTCACGTACCCCGAGCGCGGGCCCGAGGGCCCCGCCTACCTCAAGTGGTTCGCCGACCACGGCTACGTCACCCACCTCGCCGAGCACACCAACGAGGGCGAGGGCGACCTGCTCACGGCGGGTGACGTCGTGCTCGCGGGCACCGGGTTCCGCACCGACCGCGCCGCCCACGCCGAGGCCGCCGCCCTGTGGGGACGCGAGGTCGTCACGCTCGAGCTCGTCGATCCCCGCTTCTACCACCTCGACACCGCGCTGGTGGTGCTGCGCGGCAGCGCCGGCACGCCGGTGCCCGACGACGACGGCACCCACCCCGGTCTGCTGGGCGCCGGGACGGGCGACCTCGATGTCGCCTACTACCCGCCCGCGTTCTCGCCCGCGGCGCGCGAGGTCCTGCGCGAACGCTTCCCCGACGCGCACCTCGCGACCGAGGAGGACGCCGTCGTGCTCGGCCTCA
>CAZFUQ010000134.1:0-10510 GCA_964521905.1 uncultured Cellulosimicrobium sp. | reverse complement strand
CCCCGCGCGCCATGAGCGTCGTGACGACCGGCGCGCCGGACAGGTCGACGAGACGGCGCAGCTCGGCGGACGCGTTCGCGCGGACCACGCCACCGCCGACGTACAGCACGGGCCGGCGGGCCGAGGCGAGCAGTCGCGCGGCCTCCTTGATCTGCTTGCTGTGCGGCTTCGTCACCGGGTGGTAGCCCGGGAGCTGCACGTCCTGCGGCCAGGAGAACGTGGTGCGCGACTGCATCGCGGACTTCGCGATGTCCACGAGCACGGGGCCCGGGCGGCCCGTCGAGGCGATGTGGAAAGCCTCGGCGATGGTGCGCGGGATGTCGGCCGGGTCGGTGACCAGGTAGGAGTGCTTGGTGATCGGCATGGTGATGCCGACGATGTCGGCCTCCTGGAAGCCGTCCGTGCCGATCAGCGACTCGGCGACCTGGCCGGTGATCGCGACGAGCGGGATCGAGTCCATGTTCGCGTCGGCGATGGGCGTGACGAGGTTGGTCGCGCCGGGTCCGGACGTCGCCATGGTCACGCCGACCCTGCCGGTCGCGTGGGCGTAGCCCTGCGCGGCGTGGCCGCCGCCCTGCTCGTGGCGCACGAGGATGTGGCGCAGGCGCTGGGAGTCCATGAGCGGGTCGTACGTCGGGAGGATCGCGCCGCCCGGGATGCCGAAGACGACCTCGGCGCCGACCTCCTCGAGCGAGCGGACGATCGACTGCGCGCCGGTCATCTCCTCGCCGGTCGAGGTGCCGGACGCCGCGGCGGCGGCGGACCGGGCCGTGGCAGCGCGCCGGACGTCGCCGCGCGGGGCGACCGACGCGGGTGTCGGGGCGGGCTTCGGCGCCGCGGCGGCGGGCGTCGGGGCCCCCGCTCGCGGAGGTGCCGGGGTGGGACCCTGGGCCATGGTGTCTCCTGCGTGTCGTGGCCTCGGCCCGGCAGGCGCCCCGTGAGGCGCTCCGCCGGGAACCGGAGCCGACCGTGGTGGTGCGGTCGTGCTGGTCGCGGTGTGCGGTGCCGGACCTCGCGGATCTCGCGGGGGGCGGCGCTCGCGGTGGGCCGTGGTGGGCCCGTCCCGCGGTCTGTGTGGCGTTGTGGTGGCAACAAAAAACCCCTCGGACCCGGGATGCCGGGCTGGACGAGGGGTGAGCGCGCTGACGAAGCCTGGTGGCGTGGCCTCAGCCGGCGCGCTCAGGAAGTACTACGAGGAGGATCGTCTGCACGTCATGGGACTGTACGCCCATGTTTCGGGGATGTCACGTGTCGAGGAACCCGTCTCACGCACTGGGACGTGGGGCTCGGCGCAGCACGGTGCCCTCCCACGGACCCAGGTGCCCGACGGCGCCGGGGCGGCCCGCGTCGTCGGGCAGCGGCGGGTGCGTGGACACGAGGACCTCGGCGTCCTCCCAGCCGGCGAGCACCTCCCCCGGGACGTCCTGCGGCGTCCCGGACACGTTCACGAGGACGAGGAGCTCGTCGCGCAGCGGCACGCCCTCGGGCCCCGGGACGTCGAGCGCGCGCGTGAACGCGTAGATCGCGTCGTGCTCCGGCAGGAGCATGCGGAAGTCACCCAGCGCGACGACCGGCTCGTCGTGCCGCAGCGCGACGAGGCGCCGGTAGAAGTGCAGGACGGAGTCCTGGTCGGCCCAGGCCGCCTCGGCGTTGACGACGGTGTGGTTCGGGTTCACCTCGAGCCACGGCGTCCCGGTCGTGAAGCCGGCACCCGGGCTCGCGTCCCACTGGACCGGGGTGCGCGCGTGGTCGCGGCTCGCGTGCGCGAGGACGTCGAGCATCTCGGCGTCGGTGCGCAGGCGCGGGTCGCCCGTGCGGCCGGTGAGCTCGCGGAAGTAGCCGAGCGACTCGACGTCCTGGTACTGCTCGATCCGCGTGAAGTGCGCGTTCGTCATCCCGAGCTCCTCGCCCTGGTAGACGTACGGGGTGCCGCGGTGCAGGTGCAGCAGGAGCGCGAGCGCCTTCGCCGACGCGACGCGGTGCTCGGCCGAGTCGTCGCCGAACCGCGACACGACGCGCGGCTGGTCGTGGTTGTCCCAGTACAGGGCGTTCCAGCCGCGCTCGGCAAGACCCGCCTGCCACCGCCCGAGCGTCGCCTTGAGGTCCGCGAGGTGCCACGGCCGCGGGTCGTAGCGCGTCGCGCCGTGGTCGATGCCCATGTGCTCGAACTGGAACACCATGTCGACCTCGCGGCGGTCGGGGTCCGTGTAGCGCACCCCGTGCTCGACCGTCACACCCGGCGTCTCCCCCACCGTGAGGATCTCGCGCCCCTGCGCGAGGTACGGCGCGAACACCTCGCGGTGCATCTCCGCGAGGAGCTCGTGCACGCGCGGGCCGTCCGTGTAGTGCGGGCTCCCGTCCCCGTACGTGCCCCAGTGCACCTCGCCGTCGGGCAGCGAGCCGTCGGGGGCGACGTCCTTGGAGATCAGGTTGATGACGTCCATGCGGAACCCGTCGACGCCGCGGTCGAGCCAGCGCCGCATCATGGCGTAGACCGCCTGGCGGACCTCAGGGTTCTCCCAGTCGAGGTCCGGCTGCTTGGGGTCGAACAGGTGGAGGTAGTACTCCCCCGACGCCTCGTCGAACCGCCACGCGCTGCCGCCGAAGAAGGACCGCCAGTTCGTCGGTTCCGCGCCGGGCGCGCCCGGCTCCATGCCGGGGCGCGCCGGACGCCACCAGTACCAGTCGCGCCGCGGACTCTCGACCGACGAGCGGGACTGGACGAACCACGGGTGCTCGTCGCTCGTGTGGTTGACGACGAGGTCCATCACGAGCCTCATGCCACGCTCGTGCAGCCCGGCGACCAGCGCGTCGAGGTCGGCGAGCGTGCCGAACAGCGGGTCGACGTCCTCGTAGTCGCTGATGTCGTAGCCGTTGTCCGCCTGCGGTGAGCGGTACACCGGGGACAACCACACGACGTCGACCCCGAGCCGCTCGAGATGGTCCAGGCGGCGCGTGATCCCCGGGAGGTCGCCGATCCCGTCGCCGTCGGTGTCCTGGAACGAGCGTGGGTACACCTGGTACACGACGGCGCGCGTCCACCACGGCGCGTCGCCGGGTGACGCCGCGCCGGGCCACCCTCCGCGGGGCGTGCGGTCGGTCGGTGCAGGAACGGTCATCGCAGGTCGCCTCTCACGTCAGATGCCTCTCGTCCCAGCCTGCCCGAGGCCGAGGACACCGGCCACGCGGCGCCCCGGGTGGACGAGCACGTCGACGCCGTCGACCCACTGCTCGACCGACCCGACGCCGTACGGCAGCGCGCGCACGGCCGGGTCCACGACGGCGGCGGTCACCGCTTCCGCGACGGGACCCACCCCGCGGAACGGACGGTCCCAGAACTGCTCGACGGCGCGCTCCACCGTCGGGAGGCCGGTCTCGCCCTGGACGTCGTGCAAGGTCTCGAGCGCGCGGCACAGCGCGGCCTCGCGCTCGGTCCACGAGTCCCCCGCGAGCGCCGCCGCGAGGTCGGGGCCGACCGCGGAGGCGCGCGGCAGCGCGGCGAAGGCGGTCCCGAACCACTTCGCGTAGGGCGGCCAGCGCCGGTCCAGCAGGAACCCGAGGTGCATCACGACCCGCACGAGCCGCGCCGCGATCACGCGCGACCCGAGGTCGTCCCCGCGCTCTGCCGTCCGCCCCACGAAGGGCAGCTCCTGCCCGACCCGCGCCCAGTCCACGGCGACCAGGTACCGCCACACGTCGTCGGGGTACCACTCGAGACGCTCGCAGGCCGCGGTGATGCGGCCGTCCGTGTCGGCGAACACGGGACCGGCCGTCACCTCGAGGACTCCCTGCCCGGTGAGCGCGAGCCAGTCGTCCAGGCCGAGCGGCCGCGTCGCGTCGACCCCCAGGCGCGACGTGACGAACGCCGCCGGTGAGGCGACCTCGACCTGGTGCGGGCTGTGCGGGTTCCAGGTCGTGGCGAAGCGGGTCGGGTACCCCTCGAACGTGTCCGGGAGCTCGGTGTCGAGGAACGTGTCCACGTCCTCGACCATCGTCTCGTCGACCAGCAGCGTGAGTCGCAGCCCCCAGTCGTGGTCGCGCGACACGGCGTCGTCGAGGCCGAGGACGTCGGAGCCGCTCCCGAGCCGGGCACCGGCGTGCGGGAGCGTGGGCCAGCGCCCGAGCACGAGCGGTGCGACCACCTCGTCGTAGTAGCGGTGCGCGAGGCTGGTCCCGGAGTCCACGCGCACATCCTGCCTGGTCGGGACCCCGGGCGACGACTTTGACGAGACCCGGTCTCGGTCTGCGGCACACGCTCGGGAACCTCCTCCCGTCCCCGGACGCCACCGTCCTCCTCACCAGCCCCCGGCGCCGGCGAAGGAGGTCGGGGCGGGGGCGACGCCGAGGACGTCGCGCAGCACCGTGAGGTCGTAGGTCCGCTCGACCGCGAGGTGGCTCAGCGCGTAGCGCGTGAGGCGTGGAGGCTCCGGGCGGCGCAGCCGTCGGGCGACCGCCTCGACGCCTCCCGCGAGCGCCCACGCGGGGCGCACCGGGACGCCGACGACACGGACCCGGGCGCCGCGACGGCGCAGCGCGTCGACGAGCGCGTCGCGCAGGACCACCGGCTCGGCGTCCGCGACGTTCGCCACGAGGAGGCCTGCCGTGCGGCCGGTCGCGGCGGCGTCGCGCAGCACCGTCTCCGGGAGCACGACGGCGGCGCGCACCGCGGTGACGAGCGTGTCGACGTGCGTGAGCGACTGGAGCACGCGACCGCCGCCGGGCAGGACGAGACGCCCGCGTCGCACGGCGGTCTCGACGCGCGGCAGGAGCGTGGTGTCCCCCGGCCCGTACACCGCGTGCGGGCGCAGCACGACGACGGCGCCTCGCCCGGGGTGCCGCTCGACGTCACGGGCGAGCGCGCGCTCGGCCTCGGCCTTGGTCGTCCCGTAGGCGTCGAGGTACCGGTCGACGGGCGCCTCGTGCTCGCGCGCCCGGACGCTCGGGCGGTACGGGTCGTACACGCTGCCCGACGACACGTGGACGAACCGCGCACCCGGGAAGGTGTCCCGGACCGCGAGCGTGCCGGCGACGTTCGTGGCGCGTGCGACGTCGAGCCCGCACCAGTCCGAGACGGCGGCGCCCGCGTGCACGACGGCGTCCGCCTCGGGCGGGTCGGCGAGCGGCCCGGTCGTGAGGTCCCACGGCAGGTGCCGGGCGCCGGCGATCGCCGGGTCGCGCCGCGACGACGTCCGGACGTCGTGCCCGTCGGCGACGAGCGCGCGGGCCACGGCTCCCCCGACGAACCCGGAGGCGCCCGTGACGACGATCCTCACGCGCGCACCCGGTCGTGCCTCTCGTCCCCCGCGCCCACGTGCTCGGCCGCCGCGCGGACGAGGGCCGCACGGTCCGGCTTGCGGGACCGCCCGGCGAGCGGGACACGGTCGGCGTGGAGCACGACGTCGGGCAGCGCGTCGTGGTCGAGGACGTCGGGGAGCGCGGCCCGCACGCCCGCGACGAGCGGGTGGTCCGGGTCGAGCAGGACGGTCGCCGCGCCGTCGGGCACGGTCGGGACCGGTGACGACCCGCGCTCGGACGTGACGACCAGGGCGACGCGCTCGTCGCCGTCGACCTGCGGCACGCCGACGAGCACGGCCTCGCCGACGCCGTCGAGCGCGGCGACGCGCGGCTCGAACAGGCCGGGGTAGATGTTCGTCGTGCCGCGGATGATCATGTCGCGGGTGCGGCCGACGAGCACGATCCGCCCCGCGTCGTCGACCCTGGCGAGGTCGCCCGTGCGGTGCTCCGGCGCCCGGGGGCCGGCTCCGCGCACGGGTGCGTCGAGGTCGTGCAGGTAGCCCGCCATGAGCGACGACCCGGACAGCACGAGCTCGCCGACCCCTGCGACGTCCGCGTCGTCGACGCGGTCCAGCCGTGCGACCGTGCCGGGCAGCGGGTGGCCGACGAGGTCGCCGTCGCCCTCGTGCGCGAGCTTGTCCGCGGCCTCGACCACGGCGACCGGCAGGATCTCCGTCATCCCGTACACCGCGACCCAGCGCGTGCCGGGCAGGACGCGGGTCGCGCGCTCGAGCAGCGCCCGCGTCACGGGCGCACCGCCGACGAGCGCGACGCGCGGTCCGCGGGCGGGTACCCGCCCGGCCTCGACCGCGTCGAGCAGCGCGGTGACGTCCGCGGGCACGAGGTACGTCCCGGCGGCACCGTCGAGCTGGTGCGCGAACGTGACGACGTCGCGGCTCGGCGGGTCGGCGGGCACGGACCACGTGGCACCCGCGAGGAGCGCCGGGACGCCGAGCAGCATCTGGTCGGTGTGCACGACGTCGCCCGGTGCGAGCTCGAACACGTCGCGCAGCAGGTCGCACCCGGCGAGCAGCGACCCGGCGGTGTGCACGACGGCCCGGGGCTGCGCCGTCGTGCCGGAGGTGAAGACGGTGAGTGCCTCGCGGCCCGGGTCGAGCGGCGGGAGCACGGCCCGGTCCACGGGTCCGCCGGCGAGGGCCCGGGCCGGACGCGACCCGCGCGGGACCCCGGGGAGCCACGGCCCGGCGTGGACGTGGCGCACGGGCAGGCTCGCGTAGTCGGGCAGGAGCAGCCCGCGCGACCGGGCCAGACGGCGCAGCGGGCCGCGCGAGACCGCATACAGCAGCGACTCGGTCGTCGCGAGCGACGGCTCCGCGGCGCGCACCCGCGCGGCGAACAGCTCGGGCGTCGAGCCCGGGTCGACGAACACGACGGTGCCGCCGGCGCGGACGACCCCGAACGCGAGCACGACGCCCGCGGGCCGGGGACGGACGGAGAACAGCGCGCGGTCGCCGGGTACGAGCCCGTCGGCCGCGAGCGCCGTCGCGGTCGCCTCCACGCGTCGCGCGAGGTCGGCGTACGTGACCTCCTCGGACACGCGTGCACCGCGTCGCCCCGGCCGGGTCCAGCGTCGCAGCGCGACGGCGTCCGCGGACGCGTGGCCGAGGGCGCCCCGCTCGAGGATCGGGGCGAGCAGGTGACGGGAGACGTCGCCGGGCGAGGTCATGCGGCCTCCCCGACGGGCGCCGTCGCGGTCGGGTCCGCGGACCGGACGGGCGCGACCCGGGCGACGGCCCGCAGGACGAGCGAGCGGTAGGCGGGGATGAGCACGCCGCGCGCGACGCCGCGCTCGGCGACCTCGAGGCCCCGCCCCGCCTCGGCGACCGGGCGCAGCGAGTCCAGCACGGCGTCGACCTGCGCCATGGCGAGCGGCATGCCGAGGCAGAAGTGCGGCCCGGCACCGAACCAGAGGTGCCGCACCGCGGGGTCCACGGTCGCGTCCGGGTCGAACGGACCGGCGTCCTTGCAGCACGAGATCGTCGCGATGACGACCCGGTCCCCGGCACGCACCGGGACGTCGCCGACCGTCGCGTCGGTGCGCACCGAGCGCAGCATCGCGGGGGTGGGCGCGGTGACGCGCAGCGCCTCCTCGACCACGCGACCGCGCAGCGCCGCGGTCTGCGGCCCGGACGCGGGGTCGGCCGCGAGGAGCCGGTCGATCCAGCCCGTGTCCGCCGTGAGCGCGACGAGACGCGGCACGAACGACTGGATGGTCTCCGTCCCGGTCAGGACGAACGCCCCCACGGCCCCCATCGCCTCGTCCTCCGAGAGACCGAGCTCGCGCATGCGCCCGGGCACGGTCGCCGGGTCGCCGTCGCGGTAGGCGTCCCGGGCCGGTGCCGACAGCCGCGCGAGCACCGCTCGCGCGTGCCGCACCTGCCCCGGGGTGAGGCTGCGGCGGTGCAGGCGCACGAGCCCGACCACGGACTGCGCGGCGGTCATGGCGTCGCGGACGGCGGCGTCGGTGGGCGGCAGGCCCGTCATGGCGCAGATGACCGTGCCCGCCATCGTCGCGGTCTCCGCGACGAGGTCGACGCGCTCCCCCGCGAGCAGGCGCGGGGCGAGGCCCGCGAGGACGTCGGGCACGCTCACCGCGACGAGCTCGCGCACCGCGCGCGGCGTGAACAGCCCGGACAGCGCGCGACGCAGGCGCGCGTGGTCGGCACCCTCCATGTTGAGCAGCACCGACGGGCCGAGCACGGGCGTCCACAGGTCCGACGGCGAGCCCGGGCCGACCTTGGTGAAGGTCTCCGTGTCGAGCAGCACCGCGCGGGCGGTCGCGGCGTCGGACACGACCACGCCGATGCCCGGCACCCGCACGACCGGGCCGCGGCGACGCAGGGCGCGGATCGCCGGGTACACCACGGGGTGCGCGCCGCGCTGGACCCGCTCCTCCCAGCGCATCGCCGTGGCGAGCGCGCCGGGAGGGGTGCGGACCGCCGTCGGGCCGCTCATCGGATGTCCACGACCTCGGGGCGGTACCGGTGGTCCGCGTACCAGCCGAGCGTGCGCACCAGGCCCCACGCGTGCGCGCGACGCGCCGACGCGAGCACGACGACCTCGCGGTGCGCGCCGTAGCGGGTCGTGAGGCGACGCACCGCGTTGACGAGCGCGCGGTCCTCGTGGACGTCCTCGATCGCGGTCCGCGGGAACCCGCCCGCGGCCTCGTAGAGCTGCGCGGTGATCGCCATGTTGCACCCCGGCGCCATGACGTACGGGCCGCGGTAGGACGGGTCCTGGTTGCCCGGCCGGAAGCGACCGAACGTGCTCGCGACGCTCACCGCGGCGGCGAGCACGCCCTGCTGCACGCGGGAGACCGGCCGGTCGTCGGTGCGCGCGACGAGCCGTCCCGCGACGAGGTCGTGCCCGCTCGCGAACGCTGCCCGCACGCGCCGCGTCCAGTCGGGCAGCGGGAGGCAGTCCGCGTCCGTACGCGCGAGGTGCGTCGCCCCGAGCGCGATCGCGGTCCGCATGCCCGTGTCCGCGGCGGCACCCGTGCCCTTCTGCGGCTCCTCGACCACCCGCCAGCGCGTCATGCCCCACGCCGCGACCGTCTCCCGGACGAGGTCGCCCGTGCCGTCCGAGGACCCGTTGTCGACGACGACGAGGTCGAAGTCCGTGTCCTCCTGGCTCCGCAGCGCGTCGAGCGTCGCGAGGACGCCGTGCGCCTCGTCGCGCGCGGGCACCACGACCGCGAGGCGCTGCGCGCTCGCCCCGTGACCGACGAACCGGCGCGCGCTCACAGGCGCACCGCCATCGCGCCGATGCTGATGCCGCCCGCCAGGCCGACGAGCACGACGACGTCGCCCGGCCCGACCCGGCCCGTCTCCAGCGCGGTGGCGAGCTGGAGCGGGAGGGTCGCCGAGGCGACGTTCCCGTGGTCGGCGACGGTCACGAGCGTGCGCCCCGTGGGCAGTCCGAGCGCGGCGTGCACGTCGTCGAGGTAGGCGACGGCGACCTGGTGGACCGCGACGAGCGCGACGTCGTCCCAGGTCAGGCCCGCGCGGTCGAGCGCGTCGAGGACGACGCCGGGCCCGAGCGCGAGGAACGCCTCGCGCAGGCGCGACCCGTCGATCTCGAAGTACGTGCGCTCGAGCTCGCGCGGGTGGGCCGTCCCGCCGCCCGGGAGCATGCCGACGTCCCAGTGCGTCGACTCGGCGCCGAACGCGCTCGCGAGGATCCCGCGCGGGGCCGGCGCGCCGTCCGCGTCGAGCGCCTCCGTCTCCGCCGGGGTCGCGCGCCGCACGAGGACCGCCGCCCCGGCGTCGGACATCGTGTAGCCGGGAGCGGACAGCAGGTAGGTCGCGCGGTCCGGGACGTCCCACCGCACCGCGCGCGACGGCGCCTCGCCGGACGCGACCAGCACGGTCGCGTACCGCCCCGTCGCGATGAGCGCCTCCGCGACCTCGATCGCGTTGAGCACCGAGTTGCAGGCGTTCTTGACGTCCATGACCGGCGCACGCACGCCGAGCTTCGCGGCGACGATGTGGCTCGTCGCGGGCTCGACCATGTCCTGGCTCGCCGAGGCGAAGAGCAGCAGGTCGAGGTCGCCCGGCGCGAGGCCCTCGGCAGCGAGGAGCTTCTCGGCAGCGGCGACGGCGAGGTCGGACGCGTCCCAGTCGTCCGGCAGGACGTGGACCTGACGGACCCCCGTCAGGCGCGCGACCATCGGCACGCGGGGGGCAGCGCCCGGGTTGCGCGCGGCGAGCGCGCGCTCGGCCTCGCGCACGTCGACGGTGCGCTCGGGCAGGTGGACGCCGACGGCGGCGACCACGGCCGCCGGGGGCGCGAGGGGCGGGCGGGACGCCGGCCCGGCGGGATTGTCTGGCACGCGCGACACAGTAGCCAAGGAGACCCCGTCCGACGGTGGTCGTCCACGGGATCCGATGGGGTGAAGTCCCCGTCCGCCAGGTGTCGTCACGCGGTCCGCGGACGCTCGCGTGCGCCACACTGACCGGGTGACAGCGACCACGACCGCTCCTGCGGCGGCCCCGGGACGGCGACTCGTCCTGCCCACGACCCGCCAGGAGCTCCAGGTGCTCGCCGCGGCACGCCCCGCGATGGCCGGCGTCCTGCTCGCGGGCGGTGCGCTCGCCGGCCCGCGCGCGAAGGGTCCCGGCGGGCTGCGCAAGGTGCCGGGGCTCGGCTGGGTCACGGCCGACCCGACGGTCGGGCGGCGCATCCTCACCGACCA
>CAZFUQ010000133.1:7033-10532 GCA_964521905.1 uncultured Cellulosimicrobium sp. | reverse complement strand
TACTACCGTCAGACGTACGCGTCCAAGCCCGACTGGCAGGGCCTGTAGACCGGGCGAATCTTCACCCGCCCCCGCACCGCGCGCATCTCGGGGCGGCGACAGCAGCCGAGACTTCACCCGCTCCGGACCTGGACGCCCGTCCAGGTCACTGTCTAGCGTGTCAGTCAGTCGGCGCCCGCACCTCTGCCCCCTGCTGGTGCGGGCGCCGGCACCACGGCGGTGCCGCCCCACGACGTCCGACGCACTCGCACCCCTCTCCAGACCGGGCTCGGGCGCGCTCCGAGACGCAGCGCCGCGAGACACCGAGCAACCGGACGGGAATCCCATGACCTCACCGAGCACGCGCGCCCGCCTCCTCCGGGCCGGCGCCGTCACCGCCGTCGCGACCGCCGCGCTGCTGGCCGGACCGGCGGCGAGCGCCACCACGGACGACACGTACGTCCCCGACCAGCCCTCGATGCGTCTGACCACGCTCGTGTCGGCGTGCGAGGCGGACGTCGCCTACCTCGACTACGCGATCGAGGTCGAGGGCACGGACCACGACACCGTGACGGTCACGTGGGTCAACCCGGACGGCGAGGACGTCGTCCAGCCGGGCCTGCCGCTGTCCGGCCGCCTGCAGTGGCCGGGCGCGGTCGCGGACGAGAGCGGCCAGGGCGTCGACTGGCCGGGGTGGCGCCTCGAGGACGGCGAGTGGGTCGAGGGCGACGAGTACGACTGGGTCCGCCCGTCGGTCGACGTGCGTTTCGAGGTCAACCCGAACGTCCTGGTGACCACGGTCTACCCGCCGTCGACGCCGGACTGCGCGACGAACCCGCCCGGGCACGACGACCCCGTGGTCGCCGCCCCGGTGTCCGCGTCGGGCGCGAACGCCGCAGCTCCGAGCCGGAGCCTGGCGTCGACCGGCGCCACGGTCGGGCTGTACGCGGCCGTCGCCGCCGGACTCGCCGGGATCGGCGCCGTCGTCGTCCTCGCCACGCGCCGCGCCCGCCGCGGCTGACCACGAACCGCCCGCCAGGCCGTGCCGACCGCGGCCTGGCGGGCTTCGTGCTGTCCGGGCCCGGATCGGGCCACGCGCGCCGGACGGCGCCCGCCGTGCACCCCTTGACCGATCCGTCGCCCCGGGTTACCTTCCTCCTGACGTCAGACATCTGACGTCATCTGTCCAGCATCCTCGGCAGCGTCGCCGCGTTCCACCCGGGCCGTCGCGCCCACGCCGAGTGCTCACGACCGGAAGGAACGGCATGATCGGACACCTCCGCAGACCGGCACGACGCTCGCTCAGCGTGGCCACGGCGCTCGCGCTCGGGGTGAGCGCCGTCGTCGTCCCCGTGACGACCGCCGCCGCGCACCACACGACCCCGGCGACGGGCTACGACCTCGCCCCCGCGACCGGGGGCGCCGGGACCTACGTCGAGCAGCAGCTCGCCACCAACGGGCAGGGCGGCTTCCCGAACTACCGCATCCCCGCCCTCACGGTGACGAACAGCGGCGACGTCCTCGCCTCCTACGACGGCCGCCCGACCGGAGCCGACTCCCCCGGCCCGAACTCGATCCTCCAGCGGCGCTCCACGGACGACGGCGTCACGTGGGGCGCGCAGGAGGTCGTCGCCGCCGGCAGCACGACGGCCCCGGTCGAGGGCTACTCCGACCCGAGCTACGTCGTCGACCGCGAGACCGGCACGATCTTCAACTTCCACGTGAAGTCCTACGACCAGGGCTTCTGGGGTTCGCAGCCGGGCACGGACCCCACGGCCCGGGACGTCATCCACGCGAACGTGTCCACCTCGACCGACGACGGCCACACCTGGACGCACCGGACCATCACCGCCGACGTCACCGGCGACCTCGGCGCGCGCTCACGCTTCGCGTCGTCGGGTCAGGGCATCCAGCTCCGGTACGGCCCGCACGCCGGACGCCTGGTCCAGCAGTACACGATCATCAGCGCGGCGGGGGCCGTGCAGGCCGTGTCCGTGTACTCCGACGACCACGGCGAGACGTGGCAGGTCGGCACGCCCGTCGGCACGGGCATGGACGAGAACAAGACCGTCGAGCTGTCCGACGGGCGCGTCATGCTCAACTCGCGCGACTCGGCCGGCTCGAAGTACCGCAAGGTCGCGTACTCGACCGACGGCGGCGTGACGTACGGCCCGGTCACGCTCGACACCGAGCTGCCCGACCCCACGAACAACGCCTCGATCGTGCGTGCCTACCCCGACGCGCCCGAGGGCTCCGACGAGGCCAAGGTGCTGCTGTTCTCCCACGCGGCCTCGCAGAGCGCCCGCGTCGAGGGCACCGTGCGCGTCAGCGACGACGACGGCGAGACCTGGGCCGTCGCGCGCGTCTTCCAGCCCGGGGGCATGGCCTACTCGACCCTCGCGACGCTCGCCGACGGCACCGTCGGGCTCCTCTACGAGCCGGACGGCGGCGGCGGCGGGATCCGGTTCGCCAAGCTCGACATGGACTGGCTCCTCGCCGCACCGAGCGACGTGCCCGGGGACTTCGAGGTCACCAGCGCGACCGTGACGAGCGCGGCACCGGCGGGCGGGTGGACGGTCGGCGACGTCGTCACCTACTCCTTCACGGTGACCAACCTGTCCGACGCCGTCACGACCGTCTCCCCGACGGGGAACCTCGAGCGGTTCGACCCGGCGCAGGGCGCACCGAGCTGCCGCTACCGCGACCTCGCGGCGCGTGCCGCCTACACGTGCACGTCCGCGCGTCACACGATCACGCAGGCCGACCTCGACGCGGGCTTCTTCGCGCCCAGCACGACGTGGACGTCCACGTCCGGCGCGACGGTCACGACCGTCGAGCACCAGGGCCCGGGCGTGTACTTCGGCGCGCCGGGGAGCATCTCCGTCGCGGGCACCCACGCGAACCCCCAGGAGACGTACGCCGTCGGGGACGTGCTGCGCTTCACCTACGACGTGCGCAACCTGTCGACCGCGTCGACGCAGGTCGTCCCGACGGGCAACCTCGCGGGTCTCGACCCCGCGGACGCCGCGCAGAACTGCCGCTACCGCACGCTGCCCGCCGAGGGGTCGTACACGTGCACGTTCGCGCACCACGTGGTGACGCAGGCCGACCTGGACGCCGGGTCGTTCACGCCGGAGACGACCTGGACGTCGACGTCGGGCGCGAGCGTGACCGTCGTCGAGCTCGACGGTCCGACGGTCGAGCTCGGCACCCCGGCGACGGCGACCCTCGCGGTGCAGGCGACGGCCCGCTGCCTCGCGGGCACGGCGTACGTCGCCGTGACCGCGCGGAACACCGGCGACGAGACGGTCGACGTCACGCTGAGCACCCCGTACGGCGAGCGCACCGTCGCGGCCGTCCAGCCCGGGCGGTCGGCGTACCAGTCGTTCGCGGCGCGCACGACCGCGGTCGACGGCGGCACGGCGAGCGCCACGGCCGGCTCCGGTCCGGTCGAGGCGGACTACGCCGCGACGACCTGCGCCTGACGCGGGACGAGACCACGCGCAGGCCCGCACGACCG
>CAZFUQ010000133.1:0-6933 GCA_964521905.1 uncultured Cellulosimicrobium sp. | reverse complement strand
CGGGTCGGGGTGCCGCGCCGCCCCAGCACGACACGGCGCGGCACCCTGGTGGACCCTCAGGCCGGTCGGACGGCTTCCGACCGGCTGCTGAGGACGTCCTCGCCGGTGACGTCACGTCCCGGCGCGCGGGCCAGGAGGATCTCGGTGAGCGCAGACTCGAGCGCTCGCGGCAGGCCGAGCGCCTGCAGGTGGGACAGCCGCACGGTCAGCGGCCGGTCCGCCGTGAGCACGCGGTGCGCGTGCTCCTTCGCGTCGTACGCGACCCGCGCGCGGTCGAGCGCCGCGAACACGCGCGCGTCGACGTCGTTGTCCGCCAGGCGGGGAGCCCGCCCGAGCTCGACGACCACGGAGGACGACGGCGCGACCGCCTCGACCGTGACGTGCAGCCCTCGCGCGTCCCGGTCCACGCGCGCGTCGACCGGCACGCCGTCGACCGTGACGGACGGGCCCGCCTCCCCCTCCACGTCGCCGCCGCCCGCGAGCGCCGGGAACGTCAGGGTCCAGCGCCGTCGGGCGGGCAGCACGCGCGCGTCCCCCTCGACCGGCCCGACGACGACGCGTCCGGTCGCCTGGTCGAACGTCACCGGGGTCCGTGCCTCCGCGACCGCCCCGGGCGACCCGGACGTCCGGGCCGGCTCGCCACCGTCGTGCGTCCCCGCGGCCGCGTCCGGGAGGCCCTCCGCGTCCTCGACGAGGTCGAACGCGCCGTCGGACCCGACGACCACGAGCACCTCGACGTGCTCCGGGTTCGCGACGCCGTTGCGGGGCACCGCCACGCCGTCGAGCGGTACGACGGCGCCGGTCCGTGCGAGGACCGGGATCGTCGAGAGGTCGCGGTGCATCCAGGTCTCGCGGCCTCCGTCGTAGACGAGGCCGTCGAGCACGTCGACCCACGTCCCCTCGGGCAGCCACGCGCGCACGCCGGCGACGCCCGCCTCGCGGTCGGCCGGCGCGGTGATCGGCGCGACGAGGAGCTGCGAGCCGAAGAGGTACTGGTTGTGCGCCTCGTACGCCTCCGGCTGCTCGGGCCACTCGTGGTACAGCGGCTGGACGAGGGGTACGCCCTCGCGCGCGGCGCGGACGTTCATGGTGTGGAGGTAGGGCACGAGGCGGTGGCGCAGGCGCAGGAACGCGGTCTGCACGTCGCGCGCCCCGGGGCCGAAGCTCCACGGCTCCTTGCGCGTGAACGGGTTGCCGGCGGAGTGCAGGCGCAGGACCGGCGAGAAGACGCCGTACTGCACCCAGCGCGTCGCGAGCTCGTCGTCCTTGACGCCGTGCATGTGGCCGCCGACGTCGTGGCTCCACCAGCCGTAGCCGATGTTGCTCGCGGTCGCGGTGAAGTACGGCTGGAAGTCGAGCGACTCCCACGAGATCACCGAGTCGCCCGAGAACCCGACCGGGTAGCGGTGGCTCCCCGGGCCTGCGTACCGGGAGAAGGTCAGCGCGCGCGTCGTGCGGCCGGCGGCCGCGCGCGACGCCGCGCCGTCGTTGTCGAGGTAGTGGACGTGGTTGAGCATCCACAGCGGGTCGACGCCGGGGACGCGCGAGACGCCGCCCTGCTGCCAGTCGACCCACCAGAAGTCGACGCCGTCGCGCTCGAGGCCGCGGTGCAGCACCTCGACGTACGCGCGCAGGAAGTCGCGGTCGGTCGCGTCGAAGGCGATCGGGTCGCCCGCCTCGGGGTCGCGGCCGAGCGCCGCAGCCATGGCCGGGTAGGCGTCCTCGAACGCCCGGACCCCGTCCGCGGGGTGCACGTTGAGCGTGACGCGCAGGCCGTCGTCGTGCAGGGACCGCAGGAACGCCGCCGGGTCGGGGAAGAGGTCGCGGTTCCACGAGTAGCCCGTCCAGCCGCTGCCGTGGCGCGGGTCGACGTCGGTCACGTGCCAGTCCATGTCGAGCACCGCGACGGAGAACGGCACGCCCTCGCGCCGGAACCGGTGCAGGAGCTCGGCGTACGAGTCGGCGGAGTAGCGGTGGAAGCGGCTCCACCAGTTCCCGAGCGCGGCGCGCGGGAGCACCGGCTGCGGCCCCGACACCGCGTAGAACGCCCGGAGCGCCGCGCGGTGGTCGTGCCCGTACGCGAAGACGTACAGGTCCTGGCGCGACCCGTCGCGCGGGGCGACCCAGCCGTCGTCGTCCAGGACGAGGCTCGCCGAGTCGTCGACCACGGCCCAGCCGTCGCGCGAGACGACGCCCGGTCCCAGCGGGACCGGGCCGTCGGCCTCGTCGAGCGTGCGCGCCGTCCCGCCGAGGTTGCCCGGACCGTTCCCGACGGCGTCCGGCTCCACGGGCACGGCCGCCGCCGGGACGCCCGGCCCGCGCTGCCCGTACCGCCACACCCCGTGGTACGCCGAGTGCGCGCCGCGCACCTCGACGCTCAGGCCGTTCGCCGTGAACGGGCCGCGGTCGTACCGCAGCCGCAGACGGTCCGTGACGACCTCGACGCCCTCGGCGGACTCGGTCACGCGGAAGTCCGGCACCGGCAGGTCCCGGTGCAGCGCGAACGCCGACGCGCGGTCCTCGAACACCCCGTCCTCCGCACGCTCGAGGCGCACGAGCCCGTCGGCGAGCACCGTGATGCGGTACCGGTCACCCCGGACCGTCGCCTCGGGTCGGGCGACGGGGCTGGTCGGGGTGCGGGGCGGGAAGGTCATGTGCGGCAGTTCCTGTCGGTGCTGGGTTCGAGGTGCTGGTCCGAGGCGCCGGGCGTCAGCCCTGGGAGGCGTCGAGGAGCGCCTGCGCCTGCTGCTGGACCTGCGCGACGAGCGCGGGGACGTCCGCGTTCTCGTCGGTGAGCACGGCCTGGACCACCGGGTCGAGCAGCGCGTAGATCTCCTGCGTCGAGCGCGCGGGCTCGGGGACCACGGGCTGGTCGAAGATGTTCTCGGTGTACGAGCTCATCTGGTCCACCGGCACGTTGACGAACTCCGCGATCCAGGTGCGCGACTCGAGGTACGTCTGCTCGTCGAAGACGGGGAGCTCCGGGGCGCCGACGGGCTGGTCGTTCGCGGCCGCCGTCTCGGCGTCGAGCCGGGCGGCGTCCTCGTCGACGAGCTTCTGCATGTAGTAGAAGTCGATCCACTCGACGCCGGCCGCGGCCTCCTCGGGCGACGCCTTGGCGCTCACCGCGGCGAGCGTGCCGCCGCCGAGGACGCCTCCGTCGTCGACGAGCGGGATCACCGTGAGGCCGTAGTCGTCCGGGTTCATCGCGTTCTGCGTGAAGAGGTTGCCGTAGTTGCCACCGCCCGAGACGTACATGCCGATCTGGCCCGCGGCGAAGTCCTGGTTGATGCTCCCCCAGTCGTAGAGGAAGTTCGCGCCCATGGAGTCGTCCTCCCACCGCAGCGCGTGGAGGTACTCGAGCGCCTCCGTGAGCTCGGGGGTGTCGATCGTCGAGGTCGCGGTCTCGCCGTCGAACTCCTGGACGTACCCGCCGAACGCGTTGGTGAGCGTCGTGAGGATCCAGCCTCCGGTGTTGCCCGACGTCATGGTCGCGTAGCCCGCGACACCCGTGGCGTCGGCGATGGTCTTCGCGTCCTCGCGGACCTCGTCCCAGGTGGTCGGCGGGTCGTCGGGGTCGAGCCCGGCCTGCTCGAAGAGGGTGCGGTTGTAGTGCAGGCCCTGGCTGTAGGCGGCGATCGGCACGGCCCACATGCTGCCGTCGGCGTCCTGCCCGGCCTGCGCGACGTTCGGGTTGAAGTCCTCGGCGTACGGGAGCTCGGCGACGAGGTCGCTGATGTCGGCGACCTGCTGGCGCTCGATGAGCCCGCGCCCGTCGGTGAACGGGATGGTGAAGACGTCGGGCAGCGTGCCACCGGCGAGCTCGGTCGCGAACGTCGTGCCCTCCCACGTGTACTCGCGCGCCGTGACGGTGATGTCGGGGTGCTCGTCCTCGAACTGCGCGACGCGCTCGTCGAACTTGGCGCGCGCGTCGTCGTCCAGGCCGGCGTCGATCGAGACCTCGATCTCGACCTGACCGTCGCTCGCTGCGGGGTCGTCTCCCCCGTCGCCGCTGCACGCGGTCAGGGTGAGGACCAGGGCACCGGTGAGCGCGAACGCGCTCGCCGTGGTTGCTGACTTCATCGTCTCTCCTCGCTGAGGACTCCGGGCCATGGTGACCCGCCGTCTGCCGGGATGGTGACCGCGCTGCCCCCTCGACCCCGCCGGTCCGTCCCGACGTCGGCCGTCTCCGTCGCGAACGGCGAGAGTTTAGCGCTACACGTTTAACGCTAAACGCCCTTACGATCGGTCGTCAAGGAGCCGGCCGGTCACGAGTTGGTCACGGCGCGCGGTCGTCGCGGCGACTACCGTCGTCCCCCGGGCCGGTCCGCGCCCGCCACACGACCGAGGGAGCCGCGCCGACGATGGCCCGCGTCACGCTCAAGGACATCGCCCACGAGGCGGGCGTGTCCGTCATGACCGTCTCCAACGTGGTGAACGGCAACCTCGGGCGCGTCTCCCCCACGACCGCACGCGAGGTCGAGCGCATCGTCGCCGCACGCGGCTACGTCCCGAACGGCCCCGCGCAGAGCCTCGCCGCACGCCGCACGCGGCTCGTCGGCCTGCTGCTGCCCGACCGCGCCGACGGCGGCAGCCTGCTCGGCAGCCCGCACGACGTCGCCGTCGCGGGCGCCGTCGAGGCCCGGCTGCGCGAGCGCGACCACCACCTCATGCTGCGCGGCGTCGCGGGCCACCGGGACGTGCTCGACTCCGTGCAGCGCTGGAACCTCGACGGCGTCGTCGTCATGGGGTTCACCGACGACGAGCTCGCCACCCTCGACCTGCCGCGCGGCGTCCCGGCCGTCGTCGTCGACACGTACGTGGACGCGCCCGGCGCCGCGACCGTGCGCGCCGACGACTTCGAGGGCGGACGCCTCTCGGGCGAGCACCTGCGCGCCCTCGGCCACCGCGAGGTCGTGCTGTGCGGGCCCGTCGGGACCACGAGCCAGGTCGTCCGCGAGCGCCTCGCCGGGTTCCGCGCCGGGCTGGGTCTCGCGGCGCTCGCGGAGGAGGCGGGCGACGGCGGCGCCCCGGGGGGCGACGACGTCGTGCTGCACGTCGTCGGGGCGAACACCACGTACGACGACGGCCTGCAGGCCGCGGCCCGCGTGGCCGCCGAGCACCCCGGGGCGACGGCGGTGTTCGCGACCGCCGACGTGCTCGCCGCGGGCCTCGCCCGGGGCCTGGCGCACGCGGGGCTCCGCGTGCCCGACGACGTGTCCGTGGTCGGCTTCGACGACGCCGAGATCGCCCGCTACGTCGAGCCGCCGCTCACGACCGTCGCGCAGGACACCACCCTCAAGGGCCGCACCGCGGCCGACCTGCTGCTGCGCGCGATCGACGGCCCGCCCGGGACCCGGCGGAGCCGGACCCGTCCCGCGACCGCCGACGACCGGGGCGCCGGTCCCGAGCCCGGGCCCGTCGAGCGGATCGAGGTCGGCCTCGTCACGCGGCGGTCGACCGCCGCGCCGCCCCGCCACCGGACCGCGTGACCGGCCGGGGTCCGCACCCCGGCCTCGTGCCGAGCGCGGACGGGGACGGGGACGGGGACGGTGCCGCTCAGGTGCTCGCGCGCCGCACGACGACGGACGGGAACCTCTGGTCCCCGTCCCGCCGGCGCCCGAGGAGCGCGGCCGTCGCGGCCGCGGCGATGCGCTCGACGGGGTGGGTCGCCGTCGGCAGGCCGGGCCCGGCCTGCTCCGCGAAGGGCTGGTCGTCGAACCCGGTGACGGCGACGTCGTCGGGCACGCGGACGCCGTCCTGCGCGAGCGCGCGCATCGCGCCCACGGCCAGGGTGTCGGTGAGCGCGACGAGCGCGTCCGCGTGCGGCCACAGCCGCCGGGCCTCGCGCGCCGCCTCCGCACCCGCCGCCGCCGTGAGGTCCGTGGCGAGGACGCGCCGGGGGATCCCGGCCGCGCGGACCACGGCGTCGTACGCGTCGACGGCGCGGCCGGCACCGGGCAGCCAGTGCGGGCCCGCGAGCATGACGACGTCGCGGCGCCCCTGGTCGAGCACGTGCTCCACGAGCGCGGTGATCCCCGCCGCGGCGTCGACGTCGTAGGAGGGCACGCGCCCGTCGGCGGGACCGATCGCGGCCACGCGGTGGACGAGCGAGCGCGGGACGAGCGCGAGGACGTCGGCCGAGTAGTCGACGAGCAGCACGCCGCCGACGCCGGGGTCCCGCGCGAGGCGCTCCAGCTCACCCTTCGGGTCGCGGCCGAGCCAGCGCAGGGCGACGCCGACGCCCTGCGTGTCCGCCGTGCGGCTCGCCGCCGCGACGACGCGCGCCACGTACGGGTCCACGAGCAGGTCGGACGACGGCGACCCCACCGCGACGACGACGCGCTCGCCCTGGCCGCTCGCGAGCGAGCGCGCGCCCGGGTGGGGGACGTAGCCGAGGCGCTCGACCGCGGCGTGGACGGCCCGGCGCGCCTCGTCCGACGCGGGGCCCGTCCCCCGGACCACGCGCGAGGCGGTGGACCGGGAGACGCCTGCGGCGGAGGCGACGTCGTCGAGCGTGGTGAGTGGCATCGGGAGCTCCGTGGGGAGGATGGCCGGTCGGCGGTGACGGGCGGCGCCCGAGCCCCCACGCTAACCCGTGGAGGCCTCGGTGTGGAAGCGTTCCCACGGCGTGGCGCGGCGCGTCGTCCTCCGGACGCGCTGCTCGCGGAGATGACCTCGTGCGCGTCCTCGGCGCTGATGCCCCGGGCGAGGCTCAGGTCCTCCGCGAGGCTCTGCGACACGTTCGGGGGAGGCCACCGGGCGCAGCCCGACGTCCTCGGCCGCGCCGACCGGGATGCTGATGTCGAGGCCGCTCCCCGCATGGACGACGCGCAGGTCGTCGCGCTCGCGACCGGCACCTGTCCGATCTCCTCGAGCGTGCGCGGCCGGTGGTCGTGGATGCCGTATCGCATCTCGAGGATTCCGCGCTCT
>CAZFUQ010000132.1:0-10639 GCA_964521905.1 uncultured Cellulosimicrobium sp. | reverse complement strand
ACTCGCGCACCAAGCGTGACGGTCGCGTGATCGAGGAGATCGGCAAGTACCACCCCACCGAGGAGCCCTCGTTCATCGAGATCACCTCGGACCGCGCGCAGTACTGGCTCGGCGTCGGCGCGCAGCCGAGCGAGCAGGTGCTCGCGCTCCTCAAGATCACGGGCGACTGGCAGAAGTTCAAGGGCCTCCCGGGTGCCGAGGGCACGCTGAGGGTCAAGGGCGAGAAGGTCGACCCGACCGTCGCCATCGAGGCCGCTGCCGCCGACGCCGAGAAGCTCAAGGCCAAGGCCGCCGAGAAGAAGACCGAGGCTCCGGCCGAGGCGCCCGCCGACACGGCCGACGAGCAGGCCTGATGATCGCCGAGGCCCTCGAGCACCTCGTGCGCGGCATCGTGGACAACCCGGACGACGTCCGGGTCAACGCGAAGACGCTGCGTCGCGGTGATCTGCTCGAGGTCCGGGTGCACCCGGACGACCTCGGCCGCGTGATCGGCCGTGGTGGGCGCACCGCTCGTGCGCTGCGCACGGTGATCGGCGCTCTCGCGACCGACGGGCCCGTGCGTGTCGACGTCGTGGACGTCGACCGCCGCTGAGACCCGCACGTACCCCGCCCCCTCGTGGGGCGACGGGCAAGGCCCGGCTCGCCGACCGGCGGGCCGGGCCTTCCTGCACCCGGCCGCCCTCGCGGCGGCCGGCACGCCGAACAGACGAAGGACCGGAGGAGTCACGACGATGGAGCTGACCGTCGCTCGCGTGGGCAAGGCGCACGGGCTGCGGGGCGAGGTCGCCCTCGACCTGCGCACCGACGACCCCGAGGAGCGCCTGGCCGTCGGCTCGCGCCTGGCGACCGTCCCGGCCTCCGCCGGACCGCTCGCCGTCGTGACGGTCCGCGTCCACCAGGGGCGCTGGCTCGTCGGGTTCGAGGGCGTGCACGACCGCACGGGCGCCGAGGCGCTGCGCGGCGTCGAGCTCGTCGTCGAGGCCGAGGCCTCCGACGAGGAGGACGCCTGGTACCCGCACGAGCTCGCCGGGCTGCGCGCGCAGGACGCGGACGGGCGCGAGCTCGGCCGGGTCGAGGGCCTCGAGCACCTGCCCGCCCACGACGCGCTCGTGCTGCGCGAGCCGGACGGCTCGCGCACCCTCGTGCCGTTCGTCCGCCAGATCGTGCCGGTCGTCGACGTCGCGGGCGGCTTCGTGGTGCTCGACCCGCCGGGCGGTCTGCTCGCCGCGGACGCCGAGCACCTCGAGGTCGCGGCTCCCGGGCCGGGCCACGCGCCCCGCCCCGACGACGTCGCCGACGAGGAGGGCTGACGTGCGGGTCGACGTCGTCACGATCTTCCCCGACTACCTCGCCGCGCTCGACCTGTCCCTCGTGGGCAAGGCGCGCACCGCCGGGATCCTCGACCTGCGCGTGCACGACCTGCGCGACTGGACGACCGACCGGCACCGCACCGTCGACGACACGCCGTTCGGCGGGGGCGCGGGCATGGTCATGCGGCCCGACGTGTGGGGCCGCGCGATCGACGACGTGTCGGGGCTCACGGACGCGCCCACGGCGTCCTGCCTGCCCGACGACGCCGGGCGCCCGGGCGCTCCGGTGCACCTGGTGCTGCCGACGCCGTCGGGCGAGACGTTCACCCAGCGCACCGCGGAGGAGCTCGCGACCGAGGAGCACCTCGTGGTCGCGTGCGGGCGCTACGAGGGCATCGACGCGCGCGTCGCCGAGCACTACCGTGCCGCGGGGCTGCGGGTGAGCGAGCTCTCCATCGGCGACTACGTCCTCAACGGCGGCGAGGTCGCGGCGCTCGTGATGGTCGAGGCCGTCGCACGCCTGCTGCCGGGCGTCGTGGGCAACCCGGACTCTCTCGTCGAGGAGTCGCACGGTGCTGCCGGGCTGCTCGAGTACCCCGTGTACACGAAGCCGCCCGCGTGGGGAGACCTCGAGGTGCCGGACGTCCTGCTCTCGGGCCACCACGCGCGCATCCACCGGTGGCGGCGCGACGAGGCGCTGCGGCGCACGGCCGCGCGCCGGCCCGACATGGTGCGCGCGCTCGACGCCGCGGACCTCGACCGCCGCGACCTGGAGGTCCTCGCGGAAGCGGGATGGGCCGTCGTCGACGACGTCCTCGTCCAGGAGCGCGCCGCGACCGGGGCTGCCGGACGCGAGGGGCCGGCGGCCGGCTGACGGTCCGCCGCGTCGGTGTGGCAGAATGGTCGATCGGTGTGTGCCGCCCCGGGACCTCTGCCACAGGGGAGCCCGCGCCCGGATCACCGGGCGGACTGGCACGGCGACCGTGCGTCGTCGTCCAGCACGGCACACCCGTCTCGACGAGAAGACGAGCGGTCCCGGCATGCCGGGACCACGAGCACGCGTCCGACCTGTGGCGGGCGAGGAGAAGCACCATGCACACGCTGGACAGCATCGACGCAGCATCGCTGCGCAGCGACGTCCCGGAGTTCCGCCCCGGCGACACGCTCAAGGTCAACGTCAAGGTCGTCGAGGGCAACCGCTCCCGCGTCCAGGCGTTCCAGGGCGTCGTCATCGCGCGGCAGGGCAGCGGCGTCCGCGAGACGTTCACGGTCCGCAAGATCAGCTTCGGCGTCGGCGTCGAGCGCACGTTCCCCGTGCACTCGCCGACGATCGAGTCGGTCGAGGTCGTGACGCGCGGTGACGTGCGCCGCGCCAAGCTCTACTACCTGCGCGCGCTGCGCGGCAAGAAGGCGAAGATCAAGGAGAAGCGGGACAACGTCCCCGCTCGCTGATCGGCCCTGCCGCATCGCACGCCACGACGGCGGTCGTCCCTCCCGGGGCGGCCGCCGTCGTCGTGCCCGGAGGGCTCCGGCGGCCGACACGCGGGGTCCCGCGGACCGGTCCGTTTCCCGGAACGCGCCGGGAGGTGGCATTGTGAACGCGTGACCGACAGCGCCCCGCCCCGCGGCCCGCAGCCCGACTCCGGTACCGAGCCCGCCGCGCTCGACCTCCGCGACGAGGGCGACGGGGGCGACGACGTGCCGACGGCTTCCGAGCGTCCGGCCAAGAAGTCCTCGCTCCTGCGCGAGACGGCGATCATCGTGGTGAGCGCGCTGATCCTCTCGCTGCTCATCAAGACCTTCCTCGTGCAGGCCTTCTTCATCCCGAGCGCGTCGATGGAGGACACGCTCGAGATCGGGGACCGGGTCATGGTGTCCCGGCTCGTGCCCGGGGCGTTCGACGTGCACCGCGGTGACGTCGTCGTGTTCAAGGACCCGGGCGGCTGGTTGCCTCCGGCCGAGACGGAGGACGAGAGCCCGGTCTCCGAGGCCGTCCGCGCGGCGCTGACCTTCATCGGGCTCCTGCCCCAGGACACGGGCGAGCACCTCATCAAGCGCGTCATCGGGCTGCCCGGCGACCATGTGGTGTGCTGCGACGCCGAGGGGCGCGTGAGCGTCAACGGCGAGCCGATCGACGAGACGTACCTCAAGCCGGGCTCGATCCCCAGCCAGGACGAGTTCGACCGCACCGTGCCCGACGACATGCTGTTCGTCATGGGGGACAACCGGCAGAACTCGGCGGACTCGCGCTACAACACGGGCAAGCCCGGCGGCGGGTTCGTGCCGATGAGCAACGTGGTCGGCACCGCGTTCGTCAAGGTCTGGCCGCTGTCGAGCATCGGCCTGCTGCGCAACCCCGGCGACGTCTTCGCCCGTGTCCCCGAGGTGGAGCCGTGACCCTGGACGCGGTCACCCGGCCGGCCCGCAGCGCCGCGGGCGTGACGCCCGCCCGGCGGACCCCTGCCCGGCGGCGCCCGGACCTGCGCCAGGAGCGCGGGATGCTGCGCGACGGCGCGCGGCTCGTCGCCGGCATGGACGAGGTCGGTCGGGGCGCGCTCGCCGGGCCGGTCTCGGTGGGGGTCGTGGTCGTCGACCTCGCGACGAAGCCGTGCCCGCAGGGGCTGACGGACTCCAAGCTCCTCACGGCGGCCGCGCGCGAGGCACTCGTCCCGCTCGCCCGCTCGTGGAGCCTCGCGTGGGCCGTGGGCCACGCGGGCCCGGCGGAGATCGACGCGCACGGGATCATCGGGGCGCTGCGGCTCGCGGGCCGGCGAGCGCTCGCCCAGGCGCGGCGCGACGTCGGCGACGTCGACGCGGTCCTGCTCGACGGCAAGCACGACTGGCTCAGCCGACCGTCCGCCGTCGACCTCTTCGAGGCGTTCGACCTCGACCCGGTCGAGGACGGGCACGTCGTCGAGCCGCGCGTGCGCACGCTGGTCAAGGCCGACCTGCAGTGCGCCTCGGTCGCGGCCGCGAGCGTCCTGGCCAAGGTCGAGCGCGACGGACTCATGACGAGTCTCGCGCGCCAGTACCCCGCCTTCGGCTGGGACCAGAACAAGGGCTACGGCGCGGCGTCGCACGTCGAGGCGCTGCGCGAGCACGGCCCGACGCCGCAGCACCGGCGGTCCTGGCGGCTGCCCGAGCGCGGGGACCCGGCGGGCGACGGCCCCGCCTACGGGGAGCCGGTCGACGTGCTCGAGCTCGACCCCGAGGCGGGCGTGCCCACGAGCTGAGGGCGGATCGGGCGCCGGGATGGTCCATGATGGACACGTGAGCGCCGAAGACCTCGAGAACTACGAGACCGAGATGGAGCTCGCGCTGTACCGCGAGTACCGCGACGTGGTGGGCCTGTTCTCGTACGTGGTGGAGACCGAACGCCGCTTCTACCTGGCCAACCAGGTGGACCTGCAGGTGCGGTCCGCCGCCGGCGAGGTGTACTTCGAGCTGCGGCTCGCGGACGCGTGGGTCTGGGACGTGTACCGCTCGGCGCGCTTCGTGAAGTCGGTCCGGGTCGTCACCTTCAAGGACGTGAACGTCGAGGAGCTCGCGAAGGCGGAGCTCCAGCTCTGACAACGCCCCTGGCCGTCCACAGGCCCGAGTTCCGAGGGTCCCGTCCCCAGCTCGTCGTCAGGTCGTCGCGCTGACCTGCGCGTGTGCCCGAGGGTGGGCCGCGGAGGTGGTCCCATGGGAGCGAACGGCGCCGTCGGGCGGTACGGGGAGAGGGTGGCCACGGCCCACCTGGTCGAGGCGGGCTGGACCGTGCTCGACCGCAACTGGCGGGGGACCCGCGGAGAGCTCGACGTCGTCGCGCTCGACGGCGACGTCCTCGTCGCCGTCGAGGTCAAGACGCGGCGCGGCACCGGGTTCGGGCATCCCGCCCAGGCGATCACGGCCGAGAAGCTGGGCCGCCTGCGCCGGCTGACGGGGGAGTGGCTCGCCACGCACGACGTGCGGGCACGGTCCGTGCGCATCGACGTCGTCGCGGTCCTCGTGGCCCGTGCCGGCGCCGCGCAGGTCGAGCACCTCGTCGGGGTGAGCGCCTGATGGGGCTCGGGACCACGCGCGCCGTCGCGCTCGTCGGGCTCACTGGCCACGTGGTCGAGGTGCAGGCGCACCTCGCCGCGTCCGTGCCGGGGTTCGTGCTCGTGGGGCTGCCGGACACCGCGCTGAGCGAGTCGCGCGACCGCGTGCGCGCTGCGGTCACGTCGTCGGGCATCCCGTGGCCGCAGCGCAAGATCACCGTCAACCTCTCGCCCGCCGCGCTCCCCAAGTCGGGGACCGGGTTCGACCTGGCGATCGCCGTGGCGACGCTCGCGGGCGCGCGCGTCGTCCCGGCGAGCGCCGTGGAGGGCGTCGTGCACCTGGGCGAGCTCGGCCTCGACGGCCGCCTCCAGCCCGTGCGCGGCGTCCTGCCCGCCGTCGCGACGGCGGTCGCCGCCGGGTTCCGGGACGTCGTCGTGCCCGCCGCGGACCTCGCCGAGGCGCGTCTCGTGCCCGGCGGACGCGTGGTCGGGGCGGCGACCCTCGCGGACGTCGCCCGGCTGCACGGGGCGTCGCTCGACGAGCCCGACGAGCCCGTGGCTCCGGTGGGCGTCGCGCGGACCGTGTCGATGCGCACGGATCCGGGCGACCTGGCGGACGTCGTCGGGCAGGAGGAGGCGCGGCACGCCCTCGAGGTCGCCGCGGCCGGCGGGCACCACCTGCTGCTCGTCGGCGCGCCCGGCGCCGGCAAGACGATGCTCGCGTCGCGGCTGCCGGGGATCCTGCCCGACCTCACCGAGAGCGAGGCGGTGGAGGTCACGGCGGTGCACTCGGTCGCCGGCGTCTTCGACCCGGGCGGCGGCCTCGTGCGGCGCCCGCCCTACGAGGACCCGCACCACACCGCGACGCCGGCGGCGATCGTCGGCGGCGGTACGGGCATGCCGCGGCCCGGCGCGGCGTCGCGTGCCCACCGTGGCGTGCTCTTCCTCGACGAGGCCCCGGAGTTCGGCGCGCGCGTGCTGCAGACCCTGCGCCAGCCGCTCGAGCACGGCGAGCTCGTCATCCACCGCGCGGGCGGGACCGCGCGCTACCCGGCACGGTTCCAGCTCGTCCTCGCCGCGAACCCGTGCCCCTGCGGCCAGGGGGTGGGCAAGGGGCTCGACTGCACGTGCTCGCCGGTCGCGCAGCGCCGCTACTTCGGCAGGCTGTCCGGGCCGCTGCTCGACCGTGTCGACGTCCAGGTCGAGGTCCGGCCGGTCACGCGCGTCGAGCGGGCGAGCGGGTCGGCGCCCGAGACGAGCGCGGCCGTCGCGCGCCGGGTCGCGGCCGCGCGCGAGGCAGCGGCCCGGCGTCTGGCGTCGACGCCGTGGCGCACGAACGCCGAGGTGCCCGGTACGTGGCTCCGGGAGCGGCTCGGACCCGACCCGGGCCTCCTGCGCGACGTGGACACGGCGCTCGACCGCGGCACGCTGAGCCTGCGTGGCGCCGATCGCGTGCTGCGCCTCGCGTGGACGGTGGCGGACCTCGCGGGCCGCGTCGCGCCGACCCGCGCGGACGTCGGGGCCGGGCTCGCGCTGCGGACGCGGGGCTACCGTGGCTGAGCGGGGCGCGGGGTCGACCGCGCCCGTGCGGCCCGTGTTCGACGTCACGGACGAGCGGCTCGCCCGGGCGGCGTGGTCGCGGCTGGCCGAGCCGGGGGACGACGTGGCGGTCGCCCTCGTCGAGCAGCTCGGCGCCGGACCGGCGCTCGCCTGGCTCCACGAGGCGGCGAACGACCCCGCCGAGGCGCGGCGCGCGCTCGTCGCGCTCGCCGCCGGCGGCGGCGGGGCCGGGGACGCCCGCGGCGACGTCGGTGGGCCGGCCGCGGGGGAGGACCCGCTGCGCGTCGCCGGTCTCGCGCGCCTCGTGCCTGCGTCCTCGGCACGCCGCACGGGCGCGCTCGGGAGCACCCGCACGGGTAGGGGCACCGCGCGCGGCGAGGTGCGCGCCGACACCGCGCACGACGCGACGGACGACGGCGGACGGGACGCGCGGAGCAGGTCCGTGTCGAGGCTCCTGCGTGGCGTCGCGCGCTGGGCACCACGGCTCGGCGGGCTCGACCCGCGGCGAGAGCTCCGCGTGCTCGAGCGACTCGGCGGGAGCCTCGTCGTGCCGGGCGACCCAGGATGGCCGCCCGGGCTCGACGACCTCGACACCGTGCGCCCGCTCGCCCTCTGGGCGCGCGGGACGGCGGACCTGTCCCGGCTCGGCGCGCGCTCGGTCGCGGTGGTCGGTGCGCGCGCGTGCACCGACTACGGGCGGCACGTGACCGGGGAGATCGCGTCCGGGCTCACCGAGCGCGGCTTCGTCGTCGTGTCCGGCGGCGCGTACGGCATCGACGCGGCGGCGCACCGCGCGGCGCTCGTCACGGGTGGGCCGACGGTCGCGTTCCTCGCGGGCGGCGTCGACCGGTTCTACCCCGCCGGCAACACGGACCTGCTGCGCGCGGTGGTCGGGTCGGGTGGTGCGGTCGTCTCCGAGGTCCCGCCCGGCTCGGTGCCGAGCCGGGTCCGGTTCCTGCTGCGCAACCGCCTCATCGCGGCGTTCGCGAGCGCGACCGTCGTGGTCGAGGCGGCGTGGCGCTCGGGGTCGCTCAGCACGGCCACCCGCGCCAGCGAGCTCTCCCGCCCGGTCGGCGCGGTCCCCGGACCCGTGACGTCGATGGCCTCGACGGGGTGCCACCGCCTCTTGCGCGACGGCGCGGCGGTGTGCGTCACGGACGCCGCCGAGGTGGCGGAGCTCGCAGGTGCCCTCGCCCGCGACCTCGCGCCCGTCGGACCGGCCGCCGCGAGCGCGCCGTCGGCGGCCTACGACGACCTCGACGCGGTCGAGACGCGCACCTGGGACGCGCTCCCGCTGCGGTCCGGGGCCTCGACGGAGTCCGTCGCCCGCTCGGCGGGGCTCGCGGTGCCGGACGCGGTCGCGGCGCTCGGCCGGCTGGAGATCAGGGCGCTCGCCGAGCGCGTCGCCGGCGGGTGGCGGCGCGTGCGCCGGTCCTGAGCACGCGGTCCTGAGCACGCGCTCCGGGGCGCACCGCTCCTGGACGCGCCGGTCCGGACGGCGGAGGGGACGACCCGGCGGCCCGGTGACTCCCCGGTGGGACCGGCGGCGGTCGTGGACGGAGCGCCTCCTCGTCCGCGACGGGAGGTCCCGGCAGACTGGGGACATGGACGACTCCCCGCAGGCCCGGAGCGGGTCGGCGCGCGCCGGGTCGGTGCCCGAAGTCTCGACGACTGCTCCGTCCGCGCCCGCCGCGTCGGCCGACGTGCGGGCCGGGCAGCCCGCGCTGCCCGACCCCCTGGGTGCTGCGCTCGCGGACTTCGCGACGCACCTCGAGGTCGCGCAGGGCACGTCGGAGCACACCGTGCGGGCCTACACCGGCGACGTCGAGGCGCTGCTGCGGCACGCCGTCCGGCACGGGGCGGCGACGCCGGGGGACGTCGACCTGGCGATGCTGCGCTCGTGGCTCACCGTGCAGTCCGAGCGCGGCCTCGCGCGCGCGACGCTCGCACGCCGCGGCGCCGCCGCGCGCGCGTTCTTCGACTGGGCCCGGCGCACCCGCCTCGGCGAGACGGACCCCGCGGGGCGCCTCGCGAGCCCGCGCGTGCCGCGCACGCTGCCCACCGTGCTCGCGGTCGACGCCGCGGCCCGGCTGGTGGACGCGGCCCGCGACGCGGCGTCCGACGGCGAGCCGGCGCGCCTGCGCGAGTGGGCGGCCGCCGAGCTGCTCTACGGGGCAGGCATCCGGGTCGGCGAGCTGGTCGGCGTCGACGTCGACGACGTGGACCTGGAGCAGCGCGTCGTGCGCGTGCTCGGCAAGGGGTCCAAGGAGCGCGTCGTCCCGTTCGGCCTGCCGGCCGCACGGGCGGTGCGGTGCTGGCTCGACGGGGGACGCCCGGCGCTCGTGACCGCACGGACCGGGCCCGCGCTGCTCGTCGGGGACCGCGGCGGTCGCTGGGGTCAGCGCCAGGTCCGCGATGCCGTGCACCGCCTCGCCCGGGCCGCGGGCGTCGACGACGTCGCACCGCACGACCTGCGGCACAGCGCTGCCACGCACCTCCTCGCGGGGGGCTCCGACCTGCGCAGCGTGCAGGAGATCCTCGGGCACTCGTCGCTCGCGACGACCCAGCGGTACACGCACGTGACGGCCGAGCGGCTGCGCAGCTCGTTCGAGCAGGCCTTCCCGCGCGCCTGACGGCCTCAGCGCAGCGGCAGCAGCACGATCGGAGCGCGCTCGCCGAGCAGCGCCAGCGGGTCCACGTACCGCTCGCCGCGCCGCACGCCCCAGTGCACGCACGTGGTGGCGCAGTGCCCGCCGTGCACCCCGTCCGCGCCCGGGTCCTGCACCGCGCCCACGATCGCGCCCGCCGCCACGTGCGTGCCGCGCTCGACGGAGCCGGTCACCGGCTCGAGGGAGGTGCGCAGGCCGTCGTCGTGCGTGACGACGAGCACGTCGCGCCCCGCGACGGGACCGGCGAACGTCACGACGCCGGGGGCGGGCGAGCGGACGGGCTCGCCGGGGCTCGCGGCGAGGTCGACGCCGCGGTGCCCCGGCAGCCAGTCGTGCTCGGGCGGGTCGAACGGCGCCAGCACGCCGAGCGCGTCCGGCGCCCGGTCGAGCGGGGCGACCCACCCGGTGCTCGCCGCGGCCACCGCCCGGGGCGTCGTCGTGCCCGACGCGGCGGCGGCGCCCCCGCCCACCGGCAGGGCCGCGGACGCGGGGCCCGTCCCGAGGACCACGGCGACGAGGGCGAGCGCGAGGGCGGGGCTCCGGGAGTGCGTGGGGGTGCGATCGGTCGTCATCGCGCCAGGGTGCCGCAACCTCCTCGGTGCGCGCGGTGGCACGGGCCGGGCTGTGGACGACGGGGCCGTGGCGCGGCGGGGACCGGCGGCTGTGGACGGCCCCGCGGTCGGGTAGACTTGCCGCTGCGACCGGCGCGTTCGCCGTGCCCGCCCGAGGTCCCGACCTCGGTCGAGGGCGGAGCCGGTCGACATCGCGCGTCACGTCCTCGCCCGTCTCCCGGTCCGCCGGGCCCGCGGGTGGGGCCGCGTCCGGCGTCGGTCCTGCTCGCACCTGGTCGAACGGTGTGCGGGTGGGCGTCGGCACGGGTGGCGCCAGGGGTGCGACCACCAGGGTCGGCACCGACAACCGCACCGCGGCCCCTCCTCCGGGACGGGTCGCCAGAAGCGTGCGCGCACCGGGTGGATCCCGGGCCGCACGGTGAAAGGACGTGTCATGGCCGTCGTGACCATGCGCCAGCTCCTCGAGAGCGGTGTCCACTTCGGGCACCAGACCCGCCGTTGGAACC
>CAZFUQ010000131.1:5750-10682 GCA_964521905.1 uncultured Cellulosimicrobium sp. | reverse complement strand
CCTCGATCGCGGCGAGCGCCCGGTGCGCGGCCGGCGGGTCGACGTCGAGGAGGCGGGCCGCGGCGGCGGCCTGGAGCGTCGTGATCGTCAGCGCGTGGCCCACGGAGTCGTGCAGCTCGCGCGCGAGCCGGCCGCGCTCCGCGGCGCGCTCGGCGGCGGCCTCGAGCTCGGCGATGCGCTCGGACTGGTCGGGGCCGAGCAGGGGCGTCGCGGCCTGGCGCAGCACGGTGGCCGCGAGCGCGACGACGTAGGGCAGGACGAGCAGCACGACCACCGCCGTCACGATCCACGTCCATGCGGGCAGCGCCTCCCAGGGCCGCCAGCTCGTCAGGAGCACGGGCTCGACCCCGGTCGCCGACAGCAGGAGCTGGGTCGCGACGGGCACGCCGAACAGCACCGCGACGAGGACCGCGGCACCGAGCGTGAGGTGCAGCGCGTACCAGGCGGCGGCGCGCCAGCGCGTCGCGGGGGCGGGCGCGTCGGCGCCGGGGCCCGGGAGCGGCACGTCCGCGTCGAGGAACGTGCGCGCCGCCGCGATCTCGAGCGCGCGCACCGGCACGAGGAACGGGGGCGTGCAGACGATGACCGCCGAGACGAGCGCGAGGACCGTCGTCGCGACGCGTGGGGTCTGCAGCGACTCGAACATCTGCACGAACCCCGCGCCCAGCGCCAGGTACGCCCCCGCGACCACCCCGCCGATGACGAGGTACACCCCCGCCCGGACGGTCGACGCGCTGCGCAGCGGCAGGGTCGCCCGGCGCCAGGCCGGGTCGCGCGCCACGGCGTCCGCCGGTACCGACCCGGGGGCGCCGACCGCTCGGGGCGCGCGGGCGTCGTCGGGCGTCATGACCACCAGTCTTGCCGGGACCCGCGACGGGCGCCTCCCCCTGCCGGGGGACGTGCGGCGGGGGCGACCTGGTGCGCCGCCGAGCACGAGGGCCGGCTCGGCGGCTCGCGGGGCGGGGTCGCGCGCGGTGGGAGCGGGACGGTCAGGCCGCGAGGTCCTGCCCGCTCATGCGGTGGATGGACGCCATGACCTGGTCCGTGAGCTCGCGCCGCGCCTGCGCGGGCTTGGTGCCGTCCGTGATCTGGCGCTGCGGGTCGATCGGCGCACCGAAGTGGACCTGCACTCGGTGCAGGCGCGGGATCCGCTTGCCGACAGGCTGCACCTTGTCCGTGCCGCGCACCGCGACGGGGACGACGGGCGCGTGCCCGGCGAGCGCGAGCCACGCCACGCCCGTCCGGCCCTTGTGGAGCTTGCCGTCGCGCGAGCGCGTGCCCTCCGGGTAGATGCCGAACGCGCCGCCGCGCTGCAGCACCGCGAGCGCGTCCTCGAGGGAGCGCTGGCCCGCGCGCGGGTCGTCGCGCTGGACGGGGATCATGCCGAGCGTCGTGAAGAACCAGCGCGACAGCCGTCCCTTGAGCCCGCGACCCGTGAAGTACTCGGCCTTCGCGAGGAACGTCACGTGCCGCGGCGCGACGATCGGGATGAGGAGCGAGTCGATGAACGACAGGTGGTTGCTCGCGAGGATGACCGCGCCGTTGCGCGGGATGTTGTTGCGTCCCGTCACCTGAGGTCGCAGCAGCACGTAGGCGAGCAGCGACAGGAGGAGCCTCAGGACGCGGTAGGTCATCCGTTCATTGTGCACGCTCCGCGGCGCACGCCCGTGCACGACGGCGACCGGCCACCGGTCGCCCGGCCGCTCCCGCCCTCCGCTCGTCGCGGGAGGAGGACCACGCAGGACCGTGGGATAGGGTCGCGGGCACCCGACCGCCAGGAGCCCGCATGCGCCTCGGAATCCCGAGCCCCGACCTGTCCTGGGCGTCCCTCAGCCTGGGCCCGCTGACCCTCCACACGTACGCGCTGTGCCTGCTCGCCGGCATCGCCGCCGCCGTCTGGCTCACGTCGCGACGCCTCACCGCGCGCGGCGGTCACCCGGGCGCGGTCGTCGACGTCGCGCTGTGGGCCGTGCCGTTCGGGATCGTCGGCGCGCGGATCTACCACGTGGTCACCCACTGGGGCGACTACTTCGGTGCGGGCCAGGACCCCGTGCGCGTGCTCTTCGTCTGGGAGGGCGGCATCGCGATCCTGGGCTCGCTCCTGGGCGGGGCGGTGGGCGCCTACATCGGGTGCCGGCGTGCGGGCATCCGCTTCTGGTCGTTCGCGGACGCGCTCGCGCCCGCGATGCTGCTCGCGCAGGCGATCGGGCGGCTCGGCAACTGGTTCAACCACGAGCTCTTCGGCGCGCCCACCACGCTGCCGTGGGGCCTCGAGATCCCGGCGAGCAACCGCGCCTTCCCCGAGGGCCTGGCCGAGGGCACGCTGTTCCACCCGCTCTTCCTCTACGAGATGCTGTGGAACGCCCTCGGGATCGCGGTGATCCTCCTCCTCGAGAAGCGGTTCTCGCTGCGGTGGGGTCGAGCCTTCGGGGTCTACCTCGTCTGGTACGGGTTCGCCCGCATCTGGCTCGAGATCCTGCGGATCGACCCGACGAGCGTCACCCCGTTCGGTCTCCCGGCCAACGTCTGGGGTGCGCTGGGTGCCGTCGTGCTGGGCGTCGCGATCATCGTGGTCCGCGGCCGCCAGCACCCCGAGCCCGAGACGTCGGTGTACCTCCCCGGGCGCGAACCGGTGGATCCGGGCGCGGCGGAGGTGACGGTGGCGGCGGGCACGACGGACGACGGCGACGGGCAGCGCACCCCGCCGGGCGGACGGACGGAGCGCTGAGCGGCGCCCGACGGCGGTCCGCGCCCTGGTGAGGGACCTCACCAGGGCACGGACGACGTCGGGCAGGAGCCACCGGGTCACGCGGTGGCGGAGGCACCCTCCCGGCGGTCGGCGGCCTCGACCGCCGCGACCTGCTCCTGGACCACGCGCACGCGCCGGACGTCGAGCTTCTCGCTGCGGTCGAAGCGGTAGATGCCGTTCTGCTCCTGGAACACGTCGGTGAGCTGCGTGTAGCAGTAGCCGAACATCAGGGGGTCGCGCAGGAGCGTGTACGTCAGGCCGGCGAAGCGCGCGTGGAACGCCTCCTCGTCCGCGACGCGCTGGCCGTATCCCCACGACTCGCCGATCGCGTTCCCCGCGGCCGCGGCTGCGGCCTCCGGGTTCCACCAGATGCCGCCGTACTCGCTGACGAAGTACGGCTGCCCCCGGTACGGGAGCGACCAGACCGAGCCGTCCTCGCGCCGGTTCTCCCACGGCTCGCCGTCGGCGAGGCCGCCCACGAGCTCCGCGAACCGCTCGACGTCCTGCTCGTAGAGGTGGGAGTCCCACACGTCAGTCTCCAGGACGCGGTGCGAGTAGCCGCTCGCGTCGATCACGGGCCGCGACGGGTCCGCGAGCTTGGTCGCGAGGAACATGGCGCGCGTGACGTCGTCGAGCACGGTCATGCGGTCGTGCAGGTCCTGGAACGTCTCGTTGAGCGGGCACCACCCGACGATCGACGGGTGCGAGTGGTCCCGCTCGAGCGCTTCGAGCCACTGCGCGACGAACGACGCCGTGGGCTTCTGGTAGTCGCCCTTGGTGCCCTGGCCGGACACGCCCCAGTCGCCGAACTCGCCCCACACGAGGTAGCCGAGCCGGTCGGCGTGGAAGAGGTAGCGCTCCTCGAACACCTTCTGGTGCAGGCGCGCGCCGTTGAAGCCGGCCGCCAGCCCGAGCTCGATGTCGCGCACGAGCGCCGCGTCGGTCGGGGCGGTCATGAGCGACTCGGGCCAGTAGCCCTGGTCGAGCACGAGGCGCTGGAACACGGCCTCGCCGTTGATGCGCAGCGCCTGGCCGTCGATCGACACCGACCGCAGACCCGCGTACGACCGCACGGAGTCGACGAGGGAGCCCGTGGCGTCGTGGATCTCGACGAGGACGCCGTAGAGGTTCGGCTCGCCGGGCCCCCACAGGCGCACACGCTCGGCCGGCACGACGACGCGCAGCGCGGGCGCGAGGTCGAGGTCGGCGCGGGCGGTCGCGCTCCCGACCTCGCCGTCGGCGTCGGTCACCGTGACGCTCACGGTGTGGCCTCGACGGTTGGCGGACAGCGGCACGACGACGTCGAAGGCCGAGCTCGCGACGTCGGGCGTGATGCGCGGGCGGCGTGCGTGCACCGCGGGGACGGGCTCCATCCAGACCGTCTGCCAGATCCCGGTGGTGCGCGTGTAGTTGCAGTGCGTGTTCGCGTACCAGGTCGCCTGCTTGCCGCGCGCCTGCACGGCGTCGCGCGGGTCGCGCGCCCGCACGACGACGGTCACGGTGTCCCCGGCGCGGGCGACGCCGTGCAGGTCGGCCGTGAACGGCGTGAACCCGCCGCGGTGGCGCACGACCTCGACGCCGTCGACCCACACCGTCGTGTCGTGGTCGACGGCCCCGAAGTGCAGCAGCACGTGATGGTCGTCGCCGACGGCCGCCCACTCGGCGGGGATCGTCACCTCGCGGCGGTACCAGACGGCCTCGAGGAAGTCGGTGTTCTCGACGCCGGAGAGCTCGGACTCCGGCGCGAACGGGACGGTGATGGCCCCGGTGAGCGGGCGCTCGCGCAGCCCGCGCTCGAGCCCGGAGTCCCCCTGGTCGATCTCGAACTCCCAGGTCCCGTTGAGGTTGAGCCAGCGCTCGCGGACGGCCTGGGGCCGCGGGTACTCGGGGCGCGGCGTCGTCTCGGTGGACGAGCCGGTCGTCGGTGCGCTCGGTGGGTCGAGCAGGTCGAGGGGCAGCGGCTGGGTCATGACGTCTCCATCGCGGTCGCCGATGATCGGTTGGTCAGGGAGATTCAACCCCGCCCCCTTCGAAAATGCAACGTTGTACCAGCGCCAGGTCCCCACCCCACCACCCACCCTGCCGGGGCGCGCGCGCGCCTACGCGCCGCACGACCGCGCCTACGCGTGGTCTCCGCGCGGAGGTTCGAACGTCCGCGTGGAGCCCACGCGTAGGCGCGGTGC
>CAZFUQ010000131.1:0-5650 GCA_964521905.1 uncultured Cellulosimicrobium sp. | reverse complement strand
GCGTGTCAGGCGTCGGGGCGGGAGCTCTCGCGCACGAGCAGGCGGTGCGGCACGACGGCGTCCGTCGGCTCGCCGGGCCGACCCTCCACCTGCGCGACCACGCGCTCGACGGCGTGCTCGGCGATCGCGCGGACGTCCGGCGCGACGGTCGTCAGCGTCGGGTTGGCGAACCGCCCGTCCTCGACGTTGTCCCACCCGACGACCGCGACGTCCTGCGGGACCCGCACGCCGTTGGTGCGCAGCACGTGCAGCGCGCCGAGCGCGAGCAGGTCGTTGCCGCAGAGCAGGCCGTCGACCTCGTCGATGCGCGCCAGGACGTCCTCGACGGCCCGCGCCCCGGACGCGCGGTCGTACTCGTGCACGGGCAGCACCCACTCCTCGCGCACGGGCATCCCGGCCGCGGCGAGCTCCTCGCGGAACCCCCGCACGCGCGGCGCGCTGGACCGCTCCGGGACGCCCGGCTCGGCGCCGAGGAACGCGAGGCGCGTGCGGCCGCTCTCGAGCAGGTGGCGCGTGGCCTCGCGCGACGCGAGGACGTTGTCGATGCTCACGTGGTCGGTGTGCACGACGCCGGCCCTCGGGTCCGCGGGCCGCTCGCCCAGGAGCACCATGGGCGTGGCGCCGCGCAGCCGGTCGACGTCGGACAGGCTCAGCTCGAGCGGGGAGAACACGATCCCGTCGATGAGGCGCACGTCGAACCCGCGCGCCACGGCCTCCTCCGCGTCCCGGTCGCCGCGCGTCTCGTCGATGAACACGCGGTAGCCGCGCGCGGCGGCGGCCACGATGACCGCGTGGGCGAGACCGGAGAAGTACGGCGCGTCGATCTCCGGCACGGCGAGCGCGAGGATGTTCGTCCGGCCCTGGCGCAGCTGGCGACCGGCGAGGCTGGGCCGGTACCCGAGCTCGGCGATGACCCGCTCGACCCGCTCGCGGGTCGTGGCGCCCACGCGCCCGGTCCCGTTGACGACGTTCGACACGGTCTTCCACGACACCCCGGCCGCCGCCGCGACGTCCTTGATCCCCGGTGCACGCACCCGGGCCGCGGCACCCCGCACGCCTTCCCCCGCGCGCGCGAGGGCGTCCGGCGCCACCCGCCCGACGTCGCCCGCCACCGCGTCCGGCACCTCGCCCGTCACCGTCGCCGGCACCTCGTCCTCCACCGCGTCGTCACCTCGTCGCCCGTCCACGTGCGTCCTCTCGTCCCGACGTCGCCGTCCCACCGCCCCGACGTCGGGCACTTGACGTCGGCGTGCGGGTAGTCCATCTTGGTGCAACGTTAGAACGCAACGTTGCACCACCATCGAGGAGGTCGAGGATGACCGCGCGACGAGGACCGGGACGACACCCGTTCGGTCCCCCACCACCGGGTGCCCCGGCGCCGGTCGCCGCCAGAGAACCCGGCGGGTTCTCCCGGCGAGGATTCCTGCAGGCAGCGCTCGTCGGCGCGGGAGCGGTCGCCCTGGGCGGCGCGCTGTCGGGCTGCGCGCCGACCGCGAGCGCCGGTGACCGCACGACGGTGCGCATCTGGGACCTGTTCTCCGGCGCCGACGGCGAGCGCATGCAGTCCATGCAGGCCGACGCGATGCGCGCGAACCCCGACGTCGCGGTCGAGTCCGTGACCCTCGCGTGGGGCTCCGCCTACTACACGAAGCTCGCCATGGCGTCGTCGGGCGGACGACCGCCGGAGTCGGCGATCATGCACATGTCGCGTCTCGCGGGCTACGCGCCCGGCGGGCTGCTCGAGCCGTTCGACCTCGACGCGCTCGCGGACCTCGGGATCCGCGAGGAGAACTTCGCGCCCGCCGTGTGGGAGCGCGCGTCGTACGAGGGTCAGCTCTACGCGCTCCCGCTCGACACCCACCCGTTCATCACGTTCTACGACCCCGAGATCGCGGGCCAGGCGGGCCTGACCGGTGCCGACGGGCTCCTCACGGAGATCTCCTCGCCCGACGCGTTCCTCGACGCCGGGCGCGCGATGGCCGAGGTCACGGGCGACACGGGCATGGCGTTCGGCTACCTGCTCGACACCGCGCAGTCGTGGCGACTGTTCTGGGGCCTGTACGCGCAGACGGGCGCGGGCTACGACCTCACGCCCGGCCGCACCGCCGAGCTCGACGAGGGTGCGGCGACCGAGGTCGTGGAGCTCATGCAGGCCATGCTCGACGGCACCGTCGCCCCGCCGAACCAGGACTACCCGGGCGCGATCGCGAGCTTCGTCACCGGGCGGTCGGGCCTCATCGTCTCCGGCGAGTGGGAGCTGCCCGCCTACCAGGCGGCGATCCCGGACGTGGGCGGTGCGCCCTTCCCCACGCTGTTCGGCACGCCGGCGAACTACGCCGACTCGCACGCGTTCGTCCTGCCCCGCCAGGGCACGCCCGACCCCGCACGCCGCGACGCGACGTACCGGGTCCTCGCGAACCTGCTCGCCGAGGGCAGCCTCACGTGGGCGGGCGCCGGGCACATCCCCGCGTACCAGCCGGTGCTCTCCGAGCCCGCGTACGCCGAGCTCACCCCGCAGCGCGACTACGCCCCGGCCGGCGACATCGTCGTGCTCGACCCGCCCGTGTGGTTCGCGGGCGCCGGGAGCGACTTCCAGGCCCGCATGTGCGACGCCATGTCGAACGCGCTGCAGGGCCGGGCGAAGGCGGCGAGCGCGGTGGACGGGATGCTGCGCGAGATGAACCGTTTCCTCGAGACCCCGAACCCGGCCTGAGACGAGAGAGGACGACGATGACCGTCTCCAGCACCCCCGGCGTCGGGACCTCGCAGCAGGCCGCGCACGCCACGACCCGGGCCGCCTCCGCGGGCCGCGGATCCACCGTCACCACCCCCGGACGCGCCAAGGGGACCCTGCGGTCCCGCGACCGCTCGGGCTACCTGTTCGTCGCGCCGTTCGCGCTCGCCGCGGCGCTCTTCCTCGGCTGGCCGATCGTCTCCGGCCTGTGGACGAGCCTCACCAACCGCAGCCTCACGGGCTCCGGCAACGAGTTCATCGGGTTCGCCAACTACGCCGAGGCGTTCTCCGACCCGCAGGTCTGGCAGACGCTGTGGCACACCGTCCTGTTCACCGTCCTGTCGACGGTCCCGCTCGTCGTGGTCGGGCTCGTCATGGCGCTGCTCGTGCACACGGGCCTGCCGGGCCAGTGGCTGTGGCGCACGTCGTTCTTCGCGTCGTACCTGCTGCCCGTCGCCGTCGTCACCGCGATCTTCGCGTGGGCCTTCCAGCCGGACATCGGCCTGTTCAACACGTGGCTCGGCAACCTCGGCATCGCGCCCGTCGGCTGGCTCACCGAGGAGGGGGTCGCGATGCTCTCCATCGCGCTCGTCACCGTGTGGTGGACCGTGGGCTTCAACTTCCTGCTCTACCTCGCCGCGCTCCAGGGCATCCCCGGCACTCTCTACGAGGCCGCGACGATCGACGGCGCGGGCGGCTGGCGGCGGCTCTTCTCCATCACGCTGCCGCAGCTCAAGCGCGTGACCGGCATCATCCTCGTGCTCCAGCTCCTCGCGTCGCTCAAGGTCTTCGACCAGGTCTACCTGCTCACCGCGGGCGGCCCGAACGGCAGCACGCGGCCGATCCTCGAGTACATCTACGACACCGGGTTCACGAACTACCGCCTCGGTTACGCGTCGGCGATCTCGTACGTGTTCTTCGCGATCATCCTCATCTTCACCCTCGTCCGGCTCCTGCCGAACCGGAAGGAGCGCTGACATGGCTCACCTGACCGCCACCGAGCTCGCCCGCCCCGACGCCGGGACCGGCCCGACCGGCACCGTCCGGACCGGCCTGCGCGACCGCCGTCGGGCCCGCGCCGCCGAGAACCGCGCGATGACGCGCCTGACCCTCGGCACGAGCCGGTGGGCACGCGGGCTCGCGCTCGCGGTGCTCGTCGTGCTCGCCGCCGCGTGGCTGATCCCGTTCCTGTGGGGCATCGACACGTCGTTCAAGACCGAGACCGACGCCGCGACGAGCGCGACCTGGCTCCCGCCGTCGGGCTTCACGCTCGACGCCTACGTCGAGGTCCTCTCGCGCGGCGACGTCCTGCGCTGGACGTGGAACACGACCGTCGTCGCGGTGCTCGTCACCGCGATCACGGTGCTCATCTCCGCGATGGCCGCCTACGCGTTCTCCCGGACGCTGTTCCGCGGGCGCAAGGCCCTCCTCGCGCTCACCGTCGCGGCGATCCTCGTGCCGCCGCAGATCCTCATCGTGCCGCTCTTCCAGCAGATGCAGCTGTTCGGGCTCGTCGACACGCTCGCGGCGGTGATCCTGCCGCAGGTCGTCGCGCCCGTCATGGTCTTCATCCTCAAGGGCTTCTTCGACGCCATCCCCGAGGAGCTGCTCGACGCCGCGCGCATCGACGGCGCGGGGCCGTGGCGGCTGTTCTGGACGATCGTGATCCCGCTGTCGCGCTCGATCCTCGTGGCCGTCGCGATCTTCGTGTTCATCGGCGCGTGGAACAACTTCCTGTGGCCGTTCATCGTCACGAACGACCCGGCGCTCATGACGCTCCCCGTCGGCCTGTCGACCGTGAAGAGCGCCTACGGCGTCCAGTACGCGCAGACCATGGCCGCCGCGGTCGTCGCCGCGGTCCCGCTGCTCGTCGTGTTCATGCTGTTCCAGCGCCGCATCGTCCAGGGCGTCGCGACGACGGGCATGGGAGGGCAGTAGCGCCGCACCCCGGCTCGCGCGCGTCAGCCCGCGACGAGGCGCCGGGCCGCCGCGGAGTGCTCGGCGATCAGTGCGCCGAGGTCGAGGTCGGGGATCGCGCCGTCGACGACGCGCCACTCCCCTCCGACCATGACACGGTCCGCACGGTCCGCCCCGCACAGCAGGAGCGCGGCGACCGGGTCGTGCGCGCCGGAGAAGCGCAGCTCGTCGAGGCGCCACAGCGCGAGGTCGGCCTGCTTGCCGGCGGCGAGCACGCCGACGTCGTCCCGGCCCAGGGCACGCGCGGACCCGCGCGTGCCCCAGCCGAGCGCGCGCGTCACGGGGATGTCGGCGCCGTACCTGAGCCGCTGGAGGTAGAGCGCCTGGCGGGCCTCGAGGATCATCGTCGAGGCGTCGTTCGACGCCGAGCCGTCGACCCCGAGCCCGACGGGCGCGCCCGCGTCCTCGAGCTCGACGGCCCGGGCGATGCCGGACGCGAGGCGCATGTTCGACGTCGGGCAGTGCGCGACGCCGGTCCCCGCCGCCCCGAGGCGGCGCACCTCGTCGTCGTCGAGGTGGATGGCGTGGCCGAGCCACGCGCGGTCGGTGAGCCAGCCGACGGACTCGAGGTAGTCGACCGTGCGCAGGCCGAAGCGCTCGCGGCAGAAGTCCTCCTCGTCGATCGTCTCGGCGAGGTGGGTGTGCAGGCGGACGTCGAGGTCCTGCGCGAGCGCCGCGCTCTCGCGCATCGCGTCGGTCGTCACGGAGAACGGCGAGCACGGCGCGAGCGCGATCTGGACCTGCGCGCCCGCGCCACGCTCGTGGTACGCGTCCACGAGACGTCGTGAGTCCTCGAGGATCACGTCGAGCGTCTGCACGACCGACTGGGGCGGCAGGCCGCCGTCGTCCTGGCCGAGCGTCATGGACCCCCGCGTGAGGGTCGCGCGCATCCCGAGCCGGCGCACGGCACCGACCTGGATGTCGATCGCGTCGTCGAGA
>CAZFUQ010000130.1:0-10714 GCA_964521905.1 uncultured Cellulosimicrobium sp. | reverse complement strand
GCCTCGGTACGCTCGTGACCTCGGCGACGTTCCGCCGCCCCGGTGTGCTCGCGATCCAGGTCGCGCAGGTCGACCAGATGTCGGGCGGTCGCGTCGAGCTCGGCCTCGGTGCCGGGTGGTTCGCGCGCGAGCACGAGGCGTACGGCATCCCGTTCCCGGAGAAGCGGTTCGGGATCCTCGAGGAGCAGCTCGCGGTGATCACCGGGCTGTGGGAGACACCGGTCGGCGAGACCTTCTCGTTCGGCGGCGAGCACTACACGCTCACCGACTCCCCGGCGCTGCCCAAGCCGGCGCAGGACCGGATCCCCGTCGTCGTCGGCGGGCACGGCCCGCGGCGTACCCCGGCGCTCGCGGCGCGCTACGCGAACGAGTTCAACGCGGCGTTCCCCGACCCGGGCGTGCTGCCCGAGCGGTTCGAGAACGTGCGCGCCGCGTGCCTCGACGCCGACCGCGACCCCGACTCGCTCGTCTACTCGGCCGCGTACGTCGTGGCGGTCGGCAAGGACGAGGCGGAGTTCCGCCGTCGGGCCGACGCGATCGGTCGAGAGCCCGACGAGGTGCGCCGCAACGGCCTCGCCGGCACCGTCGGCGAGGTCGCCGACAAGATCGCCGAGGCCGCCGAGCAGGGCGCGACGCGCTTCTACCTCCAGGTGCTCGACCTCCACGACCTCGACCACCTCGAGCTCATCGCGAGCGAGGTCGTGCCGCAGCTGCCCTGACCGGACCCGCGCCCGCGTCGTGACGAGCGCCGTGCTCGTCACGACGCGGGCGCACCCGGTCGCGCGTCACCCCGGGCCGGTCCGGGGGCGGCTCCGTGACGTCGTGGCACTACCCTGCTCCGGGGGTTTCGCACGAACTTCACGGACAGGAGAGTCATGAGCGCCATCGGGTGGCGGTTGCACGGCAACGGGAAGACGGTCGCGCCGGGGGACGTCGTCGACCCGGACGAGCGGCTGACCTGGCCACGGACCGTCGGGATCGGCATGCAGCACGTCGTCGCCATGTTCGGTGCGACGTTCCTCGTGCCGCTGCTCACGGGCTTCTCGCCCGCGACGACGCTCTTCTTCTCCGCGATCGGGACCGTCGGGTTCCTGCTCATCACGCGCAACAGGCTCCCCAGCTACCTCGGGTCGAGCTTCGCGTTCATCGCCCCCATCGGCGCCGCGACGGCGTCGCAGGGCCAGTCCGTCGCGGTCGGCGGCATCCTCGTCACGGGCCTGGTGCTCGCGGCGGTGGGTCTGGTCGTGCACCTCGCGGGCGCCCGCTGGATCGACGTCGTCATGCCGCCGATCGTCACCGGCACGATCGTCGCGCTCATCGGCCTCAACCTCGCGCCCGCGGCGTGGGGCAACGTCCAGCAGGCACCCGTGACCGCGGTCGTCACGCTCGCGTCGATCATCCTCGTGAGCGTCCTGTTCAAGGGCATCCTCGGCCGGCTGTCGATCCTCGTGGGGGTCGTCGTCGGGTACGTCGTGGCGCTGCTCCAGGGCGAGGTCGACTTCACCGAGGTGCGCGAGGCCGACTGGATCGGGCTCCCGCACTTCGTCACCCCGACGTTCGACGTCGCGGTCCTGGGCCTGTTCGTCCCTGTGGTGCTCGTGCTCATCGCGGAGAACGTCGGCCACGTGAAGTCGGTCGCGGCCATGACGGGCAAGAACCTCGACGACCTCACGGGCCGCGCGCTCCTCGCGGACGGGCTCGCGACGACGTTCGCGGGCATCGGCGGCGGGTCCGGCACCACGACGTACGCCGAGAACATCGGCGTCATGGCCGCGACGCGCGTCTACTCGACCGCGGCCTACTGGGTCGCGGCGGCCACGGCCCTCGTCCTGTCGCTCTCGCCGAAGTTCGGGGCCCTCATCGCGACGATCCCGGTCGGCGTGCTGGGCGGCGCGGCCACGATGCTCTACGGCATGATCGGCATCCTCGGCGCGCGCATCTGGGTGCAGAACAAGGTCGACTTCTCCGACCCGGTCAACCTCACGACCGCCGCCGTTCCGCTCGTCGTCGGCATCGCGAACTTCACCTGGGCGTTCGGTGACCTGACCTTCGAGGGCATCGCCCTCGGTACCGCGGCGGCGCTCGTGATCTACCACCTCATGCGCACGATCGCGCGGTGGCGCGGTACCACCCAGGAGCCGGCCAGCCCGGCGTCGGCCCCGGGCGGCGACGAGCCGGGCGTCCCCGACGCGGTCGAGGACACCCGCTGACCTGAGCGCGGGGGCGGGCCGCGGCGTGCGGCAGGCCGCTAGAGGTGCAGGCCCAGGACGAGGCCGGAGTCGACGTCGAGGCGCGTGAACCCGAGGTGCTCGTAGAAGCCGATCGCCGAGGTGTTGTCCTCCGCGACGCCGAGGTGGACGCCGGGCACGCCCTCGGCGCGCAGGGCGTCGAACAGCGTCGCGAGCAGACGGCGGCCGTTGCCGCCGCCCTGCGCGGCCGGGAGCAGGTCCACGTGCAGGTGCGCAGGGAAGTCGTCGAGCACCGCGGGGTCGGTCGCGCGGGGGTCGTGGATCTGGCGCACGAGCCCCTCGTCGGGCGACCCGTCGGGAAAGCTCCCGAGCGGGTGGCGCGCGCGCAGCGGCGGCCACCACTCGCGCTCGCACCGCGCCTCGAACGCCGCGGTGTCGCGTGCGCCGAGCACGTAGCCCGCCGCCGCGCCGTCGGACTCGACCACGAACGCCAGGCCGGGCTCCAGCGCGAGGTACGCGCCGAGGTACACCTCGCCGAGCAGGCGCGGGTCCGTGTAGAGCGACGTCGCGTCGCCACCGGACGCGCCGGTACGCAGGCAGATGTCGTAGAGCCGGTCGACCTCGGCGGGGTCGGTGGTCCGGGCGGGGCGCAGGGGCAGCGTGGTCATCGGTACCGTTCGGTCGTCGCTGGGGCGTCGCCGGGTCGGCGAGGCCGAGGGAGCGCGGCTCAGCTCTCGGCGGGCGGCACGGGCAGGGCCCGGGGGGTGATCTGCTCGATCGGGACGCAGCCCGCGCGGCTCTCCATCGGGATCTCGCCGGACAGCCCGACGAGCTCGGTGTCGACGACGTCCTCGAAGTCCGCCCCGACGTACAGGTCGATCGTCGCGTCCTCGCGGGCGTCGAGCACGAGACCCGGCTTCGGGTAGTGCGCCGCGAGCGTGTAGGCCTGGGCGAGGCCGGCCGTGCCGAAGTGGATCTGGGTCCGGGTCACCGTGTCGGGCTTCCCGTCGCCGTCGGAGTCCGGGGCGTTCCCGGTCTCGACCACGGTGAAGCCGCGCGCCACGAGGACCTCCCGGTTGAGCCGGCCGAGCGGCTCGTCCGAGCCGGAGGCGTTGTAGACCCGGACCTGCACGTCGCCCGACGCGACGGGGAGCGTGCCGTCGGCGAGGCACGGGAACGCGACGTCCTCGAGGTCGTCCGTGACCTCGGGGGAGGACAGGGGCCGCTCGAACGGCGCGTCGATCGCGCCCGTGAAGATGGCCAGCGCGCCGAGCCCGAGCACCGCGAGCGCGGCGATGAGAAGACCGAACACGACGGCCTGACGCTCGTGCATGCGCCTGCGGCGCTCGGTGCGCGCGGTGTCGGGTCGGGTGGTCACGCCAGAAACCTACCCGACGGCGTGGTCATCGCACCGTCAGGACGCGGGCGTGCAGGATCGCGCGCTGCTGGAGCGCGGCACGGACGGCTCGGTGCAGCCCGTCCTCGAGGTAGAGGACGCCCCCGAACTCGACGACGTGAGCGAACAGGTCGCCGTAGAACGTGGAGTCCTCGGCCAGGAGCGCGTCGAGGTCGAGCGTGCGCTTCGTGGTCACGAGCTCGTCGAGGCGCACCTGCCGCGGGGGCACCTCGGCCCAGTCCTTGGCGGTCACCCGGCCGTGGTCCGGGTAGGGGCGCCCGTCGCCGACAGCCTTGAAGATCATGCGGGCCATCCTAGGTCAACGACGGCGTCCCCCGCCGTGCTCGCCCGGGTGCCGGTCACGGATTCGTCACGATCTCCCCACGCGAGCCGCCCATGCTCTCCGCCGAGGGTCGCGCACGAGCCGTTCGAGGACCTGCCACCCGGTGGGCGTCAGGCGCGCGCTCGGCGACCCCGCCGCGGGTGCGCACGAGGTCGCGGCCGGGGTCGGCCGGGGTCAGCCGGCGTCGACGAGCCGGTCGAGCTCGGTGATCACGGCCCGGGGCAGCGCCGGCGGGAACAGCAGCGCGCGCTGCAGCTCGCCCGCGCGCCAGCCGTCGCACGCCAGCGCCGCGAGGACGAGCGACGACGGCGCCCCCTCCTCGCGGTAGGCGCGCAGCACGAGCTCGTGGGTCTCGCGCTGGCCCTCCGGGACGTCGTCGCGGGCGACCCCGCCCAGCGCGTACAGGCGCAGGAGCGCCGCGGCCTTGCGCGAGTCGTCGAGCGCCGCGACCGACGCCGAGACCGAGGCGCGCGAGGGGTCCAGACGCAGCGGGGACAGATCGTCGAAGCCTGCCTGCACGACCTCGATCGCGACGTCGTCGACCAGCGTCTCCGCGTCGCCGAACATCGACCGCAGCGTGGACTCGCTGCGTTCGCAGCGCCGCGCGACGGCGGCGAGCGTGACGTTCTCCACGCCCTCCTCGAGCACGACGCGCAGGACGGCGTCGACGAGCGGGCGCTCGTCGTCGCGGAACGGGTCCTCGTCGAGGTCGACGTCGCGGAACACGACGGCGCTCGCGGGCGGGCGCACGTCGGCGTAGCGGGAGAGATCGCCGATCAGTCCCTCCCACTCGGCGTCGGTGAAGTCGTACGCGTCCTGGTAGAGGCCGAGCCACGTGCCCTCGAGGGCGAGCGCGGCGACCCACGTGCGCGGGTCGGGTACCTCGGCGTCGCCCGGGTGGTCCTGGGCGGGGATGCCCGCGACCCACGCGTGCAGGGTCACCCTGGCCGAGCGCGTGGTGTCGCTCAGGTCGCGGGTGGTCATGACCGTCACCTCCGTGTCGAGATCGTGGCCCGAGCCTAGCCGCAGGCCCCCGCGGTCACGCGAGAGAGAGCCGTGGTCGGCCGAGGTGGCGGCGTGGTCCGGCCGCGTGGCGACCAGACCTCTACCTCGGCCGACCAGGGCTCTCTCTCGGCGTCAGGGGCGCGGGACGTCCCGACGGCGGAAGCCGGCCAGGCCCAGCGCCACGAGCGCGACGGCGGCGAGGGTGAGCCACACGAGCGGCCACGGCTCGACGTCGGTCCCGGGCAGCAGCGGGACGTGCCGGAAGGGCGAGATGTCACCGGCCCACGACGGCAGGTCCAGCAGCGCCCCGAACATCGTCACGACGAGCGAGTACGCGAGCAGCGCCCACGAGAGCGCCGCGAGCCCGGGTCGCCACCCGAACGCGGCGACCCCCAGGCCCGCGACGACCGCGACCGCCGGCAGGTAGGCGAAGGACGCGGCGAGGTGGTCGCCGATCCCGAACGCGTCCTCGCCGACGCTCAGGGCGCCGAGCCAGAGCCCGAGCGCGCTGACCGCGAGGAGCACCGTCGTGCCGATCAGGGTCACGACGAGCTGCGCGCCCAGCCACCGCGCGCGCCCGACGCCCGTCGCGAGCACCGGCTCGAGCCGTCCGGCGGTCTCCTCCCCGCGCGCCCGCTGCACCGACGCGACGGCGAACCCGCTCACGCCCAGCGCGAGGAACTGCGCCATGACCGCGACGAAGCCGCCCACGAGGTCGGTCGGGTCGCCGAGCACGGCGGCCACGTCGGGGTTGTCGGCGACCATGCTGCCCACGGAGTCGACGAACGTCCCGCACGCGAGCGCCGTGGCGCCCACCCCGACGCCCCACGCGAGCACCGACGCGCGCTGCTGGCGCCACGCGAGGGCGAGCGGGCCCGCGAGCGAGGGGGCGGCGTCGGGCCGGCCGGCGCGGGGCGGGACGAGGCCGGCACCGAGGTCACGCCGCGCGGCGAGGGCTGCGCCGAGCGCGAGGAGCAGCACGACGAGCACGACCGACAGCCCGAGCGGCCACCAGCGCAGGTCGACGTACGCGCGGATCTGCTGCGCCCAGCCGACGGGGGAGAGCCACGAGACCCAGCTCCCGTGCATCTCCTGCACGTCGCCGACCGCCCGCAGGAGGAAGGCGATGCCGAGCGTGGCGAGCGCGAGGCCGCTCGCGGCACGCGCGTGCTCGGTGACCTGGCTCGTCACGACGGCGACCGCCGCGAACACCAGCCCCGTGACGCCGACCGCCGCACCGAGCGCGAACGAGTCGACGGCGTCGAGCCCGGTCGCGGCGAGCACGAGCGCCGAGGCCACCGCGATCGCGACGTTCGCCACGACGGCCGCGACGAAGGCCGCGGTCGCGGGCGCGTGGCGTCCGACGACGCCGGCCCGGACGAGCTCCGCGCGCCCGGCCTCCTCCTCGGCGCGCGTGTGCCGCACCACGAGGAAGATGCTCATGATCGCGACCGCCACCAGGACGGTGAGCACCATCTCGTTCGCGATCATCGCGCCGAGCGTGTAGTCCTCGATCCCGTACTGCGGTCCGGACAGCATGATCCCGGCGGGGCTCGAGACGAGGGCCGCGCGTGCCTCGCGGTCCGCGGCGGTCGGGTAGAGGCCGTCGAGCGCGACGGCCGCGTAGGCGAACAGGAGCGCGACGGACGCGGTCCATACCGGGATGCGCACGCGGTCGCGGCGCAGCACGAAGCGCAGCAGGGTGGTCCAGCCGGTGGTGGCGCGGCTGCGTCGCCCGGGTGCCGAGACGCCCGGGTCCGCGTGCCGTCCCGGGCGGGTGTCCGTCGTCGTGCTCACAGCGCGCCCGCCCCGTCGAGCGCGGCGAGCTCGTCGCCGTAGTGGCGCAGGAACAGCTCCTCGAGCGACGGCGGCGTGACCGCGACCGAGCGCAGGCCGAGGTCGGTGAGCGCGCGCAGCACGGCCTCGACGTCGTCGTTGTCGACGTCGAACCGGGCGCGCGGCCCGTCGCCCGTCGGCTCGACCACGAGGTCGTGCACGCCGGCCTGCTCACCCAGCGCCGCAGGGTCCCGCGAGGTCACGGCCGTGACGGACGACCGCGTGAGGTGCCGCAGCTCGGCGAGCGTCCCGGACTGCACGGTGCGGCCCGAGCGGATGATCGTCACCGTGTCGCACAGCTTCTCGACCTCCGCCAGGATGTGGCTCGACAGCAGGACCGAGCGCCCCTCGGCGGTGACCTCGCGCACGCACTGCGTGAAGACGGACTCCATGAGGGGGTCGAGACCGGACGTCGGCTCGTCGAGCACCAGCAGCTCGACGTCGGACGCGAGCGCCGCGACGAGCGCGACCTTCTGCCGGTTCCCCTTCGAGTACGTGCGCGCCTTCTTCGACGGGTCGAGCTCGAACCGTTCGAGCAGCAGCTTCCTGCGCGCGGGGTCGACGCGCCCGCGCAGGCGCGTGAGCAGGTCGATCGCCTCGCCGCCGGTGAGGTTGGGCCACAGGTTCACGTCGCCGGGCACGTAGGCGAGGCGCCGGTGCAGGTCGACCGCGTCGTGCCACGGGTCGCCGCCCAGCAGCCGGGCGGACCCGGAGTCCGCGCGCAGCAGCCCGAGCAGCACCCGGATGGTCGTGGACTTCCCGGCGCCGTTCGGCCCGAGGAAGCCCGCGACCTCCCCGGACCGGACGGTGAGGTCGAGGCCGTCGAGCGCCTGCACGTGGCCGAAGGCCTTGTGCAGGTCGTGCACCTCGACGGCGGGGGTCGTGCTCGTCATCGCGTCTCCTCCTGGTGGGTGGTGTGCTGGACGTAGGCGTCGAGCAGCGTCGGCTCGACGAAGAGTCCTTCGGTGAAGATCTCGAGCGCGGGGAGCATCACGCGCTCGACGTAGTCGCGCAGGTCGTCCTCGGGGTCGCGCGGCTCGCTGCGGTCGCGCAGCGCGCCGTCGACGAGCAGGGAGCCGACCGAGAGGGAGACGAGGTAGCTCGCGCGCGCGGCCTCGTCGCGGCTCGGGCGGATCACCCCGGCGGCGACGCCGGCCTCCATGTACTCGAGCGTGACCTGCGTGAGGTGCTCCACGAACGAGCTCGCCATGGCCCCGCCCGCCTGCAGGCTGCGCAGCGTGTACTCGAACACCGGCGCGTAGTCCTCGAGCCCCGCGAGCTGGGCGAACATCGCCATCGGCCCGGCGGCCGGGTCCTGGGGAGAGATGGCGTCCGTCTTGGCGTGCCGGACGGCGTCGAAGACGTACTCGTCGCACGCGGCGCGCAGCCCGTCCTTGGACCCGAAGTGGTGCACGACGAGCGCCGCGCTCACCCCTGCGTCGGCAGCGATCGTCCGGAGCGAGGCGCCGAAGCCGTCGCGCGCGAAGCGGGAGATGGCGGCGTCGCGGATGCGGGCTCGGGTCGTGAGGTCGTCGGTGCCCGACGACGTCGGACGGGTGCGGCCGGTCGGCGCGGGATTGTCTGAACGCATGTTCAGTATGCTAAACGAATGTTCAACGAGTTGTCCACGGCGAGGTGCGGCAACAGGGGAGCGCTCTGTCGTGCGGGTCCCTTGACTCCTGTCGTCGCCACCGGTTGAGTGGAGGTCGCGACGAGATGGGAGCGCTTCCATCCGTCGGTCAGCACCCGTGTCGATCGAAGGAGATCCGCATGAGACGTCGTGCCGTCCTGTCCGCTCTCGCGGGGCTGGCGCTCGCCGCCCCGATCCTCGTGGCCGGCGGGGGTGCCGCCGCAGGCGCCCCGTCCGCCACGGCGCCCCGGGTGACGACGGCGCCCGCGGCGGGCGACGCCGTCGGGCCCGGGACCCGCCTGTACGTGGACCCTTTCTCCACGACGCTCCGGGCCGCCGCGTCGCTCACGGGCGAGGCCCGCGCCGACGCGCAGCTCCTCGGCTCGTTCCCGTCCGCGTCCTGGTTCACGGGCGGCGCGCCCGAGGAGGTGCGCGACGACGTCGCGTCCGTCGTGCGCGCGGCGGCGGCCGACGGGTCGGTGCCGACCGTCGTCCTGTACAACCTGCCGTTCCGCGACTGCGCCCAGTACTCCGCGGGAGGCGCGACGAGCACCGCGGAGTACGTCGCCTGGGTCGACGCCGTCGCGGACGCGATCGGGGACGACCCCGCGATCGTGATCCTCGAGCCGGACGGGCTCGGGATCATCCCGTGGTACACGACCGTGAACGGCGACCTCGAGTGGTGCCAGCCCGAGGAGGCCGACCCGGCGACCGCCGCGGCGGACCGCTTCGCCCAGCTCGGCCACGCCGTCGACGCCCTCGGCGCGCTGCCCTCGGCGTCGGTCTACCTCGACGGCACGCACAGCGGATGGCTCGGCGTCGGCGACGTGACCGACCGTCTGATCAAGGCCGGGATCGAGCGCGCCGACGGGGTGTACGTCAACGCGTCGAACTACGTCGAGACCGAGCGGCTCGTGAAGTACGGGACCTGGATCAGCGACTGCGTGAACCTCTCCCTCAACAGCTGGTGGGAGCCCGCGTGGTGCGGGAGCCAGTACCACCCGGCGGACCCCGACGACTTCACGACCTGGGGGCTGACGGACGCCGCGTACGTGCAGGCGTACGCCGACACGGGGGTTCTGCGCGACCCTGCCGCGCAGAAGCGCGTCGTCATCGACACGAGCCGCAACGGGCAGGGGCCGTGGGCCGCTCCGGACGGTGCCTACCCCGACCCCGAGGTCTGGTGCAACCCGCCCGACCGCGGCCTCGGCGAGCGGCCGACGACCGACGTCGACGACCCGTTCGTCGACGCCTACCTGTGGATCAAGGTGCCCGGCGAGTCCGACGGGCAGTGCTTCCGGGGCACGGGAGGCCCGCTCGACCCCGAGCGGGGGATCGAGAACCCGCCCGCCGGGCAGTGGTTCCCCGAGCAGGCCGCGGAGCTCCTCGCGCTCGCCGTGCCGTCCGTCGAGCGACCGACGTGCGAGGTCGGGTACACCGTCCACGGGACGTGGCCCGGAGGGTTCGTCGCCCAGGTCTGGCTGCGCAACGACGGCCCGCAGGCGCTCGACGGGTGGGCGCTGCGCTGGGCGTCCGACGGCGACCGGGGCCTGGTCGACGTGTGGGGCGCTCGCGCGAGCGACGACGGCGCCGCCGTCACCGCGCGCGACCTCCCGTGGAACGCGCACGTGCCGGGCGGCGGCGAGGTGACGTTCGGCTTCGTGGGGTCGGGCGCACCGGGGGCGGCCCCGCAGCTCGTGACGCTCGACGGTCGCCCGTGTCGCGTCGTCTGACCCTCCCGGTGACGCACGGTACGAGCCGAACGGTGAAGATCGCCGTCTCTGAGGGCGGAAGACCCCTGCCGTTCGCGGCCAGACACCCGTAGGCTGGGGGACAGCCGTCGGCGGCACCGCCGGCGCCACGTCCCGGCGCGTCGGACCGTCGGGACGTCGAGAGGCCCGTCGCACCTGTGCGACGGGCCTTTTCGGTGCCGCGGACCGACCCCGGCGTGACGGCGACTCGGCGTGGACGGTCGGCGCCGGGACGACGAAGGGCCCGTCGCGAGTGCGACGGGCCCTTCGGTCTGCGGAGGATGGGGGATTCGAACCCCCGAGGGCTGTTAACCCAACACGCTTTCCAAGCGTGCGCCATAGGCCACTAGGCGAATCCTCCTGGCGTGCGGCGTCCGGTACGAGGCGCGAGCGAACGTACCGACAGCAGCGCAACGAGGATACCGGACCGCGGCCCGAGGTCCGAATCGCCGTCCCGCGGGCCGGTCGGGCACGCGCAGGCCGGGCTCCCGGCCGTGCCCGACGGCGGTGCTCCGGGTGCCGGTTTCGGGCGTGGCCGGGTCCTGGGCTAGGGTTGGGGCAGAC
>CAZFUQ010000129.1:0-10733 GCA_964521905.1 uncultured Cellulosimicrobium sp. | reverse complement strand
CGAGCTCGACGACACCGACCTCGTCCTGCTCGACGCCGACGGCGAGGACGGGCAGGGGCGCCTCGGGCTCGTGCCCCTCGATGACCTCGCCGTCGGCGTCGAGCAGGACGAGGTCGGTGTCGTCGAGCTCGTAGTCCTCGAGGCCGGCGCGCAGCGCGCGCTCGCGCGCCGCGTCGTCCGCTGCCTCGTCGTGCTGCCCGACGGCGTCGGTCTCTCCGGGCGTGCCGGGCTGGGCGTGGTCGGGTGTGGTCATGGGGTCCATTCTCCCAGGCCGCGGGCCGGGCTTCGAACGCGGCGCGGCGGCACGTGCGGATCCGTCCGGGCCCCCTGCCGCGGCTCAGCCGCCCGCAGCGTCCGGCGCGCCGCCACGACGGTCGGCGAGGAGCGTGACGACGGCGCGCACGACGTCGTCCGGCACCGGCTCGGCGAGCGAGAACCGCAACGTGCCCTTGCCGTCCTGGTAGCGGGCGAGCCGCCGTGCGAGCTCGTCGTCGTCGGTGTCCGGCACGGGGTACAGCGACACGTGGTGGGCCCAGCCCGCCAGGTAGACGACGTACCGGCCGTCGCGCGTGAACGTGGGGATGCCGTAGCTGATGCGCTCGTCGAGGCCCGGCACCGTGCCGTGCACCACCGCCCGCAGGTGCGCGACGACGTCGCGTGCGCCCGGGGAGAGCGTCGCCAGGTACTCGTCCACGGTCGTGGGCTTGCCGGCCATCGGTCCCTCACCTCCCGCGCGGGCCGTCGGACGGCTCCGTCCTGCGGCTACGCGCGAACCTACCGCGCGACGGGCGAGCCCGCGAGGCGCACGAGCACGACCCCCGCGACGACGAGGACGCCGCCGAGCCCCTGCACGGGGCTCGGCACCTCGCCGAGCAGGAGCCAGGCGATGACGACGGCGAACAGCACCTCGGACAGCCCGACGAACGAGGCGAGCCGCTCGCCCGCGCGCACGGTCGCCACGACGCCCGACACGTAGGCGAACGCCGTCGCGACGAGCACGACGACGGCGAGCGGCACGTACCAGGGCGTCGTCCCGCCGAGCACACCCACGTCGACGAACGGTGCGGCGAAGGGCAGTACCCCGACGAGCCCGGCGAGGCCGAGGGCCAGCGCGCCCACGCCGAGCCCGCTCGCCGCGAGCACGACGGGCGGCAGGCGCGTGGGCCGCGCGGAGAGCACGAAGTACGCGCCGAGCCCCACCGCCGCGCCGAGGGCGAAGAGCACGCCCAGAAGGTCGGGGCGCGCTCCCGCGGGGTCCACGACGAGCACGAGGCCCCCGACCGCGACGGCGCTGCCGGCGAGCGTGAGGCGAGGCGGCACGTGGCGCGTGCGCAGCCACCCGAGCCCGACGAGCAGGACCGGCGCGAGGTACTCGACGAGCAGCGCGATCCCGACCGGCATGCGCGCGACGGCCGCGAAGTAGGCGAGCTGGGTCCCGGCGACGGCGACGAGGCCGAACCCGAGGACGAGCCGCCACTCCTCGCGCAGGAGCCCGTGGCTGCCGCGGAGCGCGATCGCGGCGACGGGTGCGAGCACGAGGGCCGAGCACAGCGCACGGGCGAAGACCGCGGCACCCGGCGTCCACCCCGCCTCCAGCAGCGGCTTGACGAACGGGCCGCTCGCGCCGAACGCGAGCGCGGAGGCGAGACCGACGAGCACGCCGGTACCGGGGCGGTCCCCCACCGTGTGCGGCACGCGGCTCGCGGTCCCGCCCGCAGCGCTCATGCCGGCGCCGGCCGTCCGTGACGCGGGTCGTCCGCGGGCAGGGCGACGCCCGTCCGCGCGGCCGTGTCCGCGACGTGCTCGGCCAGCGCTCTGCGGATGCGCTCGTTCGCGTCCTCGAGCGCCTGCTTGCCGCTCACGCCGGGCGCCCGCTCGACGACGAACGGCTCGCCGAAGCGCACGACGAGCCTGCGACGCAGCCCCGGCACGTGGCCGACCCCCTCGCCGGTGCGGCGCGTGCCGAGCACCGCGACGGGTACGACGCGCGCACCGCCGTTGAGGGCGAGCCACGCCACGCCTGCGCGGGCCGAGGTCGCGTCGCCGCGGCCCCGGTTGCCCTCGGGGAAGACGCCGACCGCACCCCCGCGGCGCAGGACGGCGAGCGCGGTCGTCAACGCCTGGCGCCCGCCGCTGCGGTCCACCGGGATCTGCCCGGCCGCGCGCAGGACCCAGCCGACCGGGCCGACGAACACCTCCTCCTTGACGAGGACGTGCAGCGGCCGCGGGGCGACGCCGAGCACGACCGGCCCGTCGACCACGCCCGTATGGTTCGCGGCGAGCACGACCGGTCCGTCCGCGGGCACGTTGCGGGCGTCGAGCACCCGCGTGGCCCACACCACGCGAGCCAGGAAGCGACCGACCCGGCGCGACCACGCGGGCCCTGCGGGCGACGGCACGCGCACGCCGGTACCGCCCGCTCGCCGGCGGCTCACGAGCCCTGGCGGGGGCCGACCACCCGCCCGGTGAGCTGCGCGACGACGGCGAGCACCGCGTCGATCGTCTGCTCGAGGTCGAGGTCCGAGGAGTCGACCGTCGCGACGCCGTCGGCCGCGACCTGGAACTGCGAGACCGTCGCGTCGTCGCGGTCCCGGCGCAGCACCTGGTCCTTCGTCGCCTCGACCGCGGCCGCGTCGGCCGTCCCGTGCACGTCGAGCGAGCGCCGCGCCAGACGCGCCTCCTCGCTCGCCGTGAGGAGCACGCGCGCGTCGGCGTCAGGAGCGACGACCGTCGTGATGTCCCGTCCCTCCGCGACCACGCCGCGACCGCCCGCGAACCCCTCGGTCGTGCGCTCGGCGTCGATCACGGCGCGCTGCAGGCGCCGCAGCTCGCGACGCACGTCGAGGTTCGTCGCGACCGCGCTCACGGCCGTGGAGATCTCCGTCGAACGGATCGCCTCGCCGACGTCGGTCCCGTCGACGTGCACCGTCGGGCGCGCCGGGTCCAGCCCCATGACGAGCGGCATGACCCGCACGGCGCGCGCGACCGCGACCTGGTCGGCGAGGTCCTCCCCCCGGTGCAGGCACCACCACGTCGCCGCGCGGTACATCGCCCCGGTGTCGAGGTACGCGAGCCCCAGCCGGCGGGCGACGCCCCGGGACACGCTCGACTTGCCGGATCCCGAGGGCCCGTCGATCGCGACCGTCAGCGGGACGGGCGCGTACCCGCCGTTCCCCGCGCTCACTGGGCCAGGTCCTTGCGCAGCGCGGTGGCACCGTGGAGGTAGACGTGCTGCACGGCCGCGCGCTCCACGCCCAGCTCGGCGTGCGCCATGAGGCGCACCACGCGCGGGAGCGCACCCGGCACCGCGATCTCCGTCGCGCACATGAGCGGCACGTCACCGAGCCCCATCTCGCGCGCCGCCGCCGCGGGGAAGTCCGCGACGAGGTCGGGCGTGCACGTGAACAGGATCGAGATGAGCGCGGACGTGTCGACCGCGTTCGCGTCGAGGACCGCCTGGACGAGCTCGCGCGTGCGCACGAACAGGTGCTCGCGCTCGTCGACGTCGAGCTGGGTCGCGCCCCGGATCGCCCGGACCGGCATGGATGGTGCTCCTTCGTGCGGGACGGACCGCGGCGCGACCCGTCGGGGTGAGGTCAGGACGGGCTACAGCCCGACCGAGGCCATGAGGGTGCCGAGCTCGGTGCGCCCGAGCACGCGCGTGGTCCCCGGGCGCAGGTCGCCGAGGGCGATGGGCCCGATCCGGGTGCGCACCAGGCGCGTCACCGGGAACCCGACCTCCTCGAACATGCGCCGCACGACGCGGTTGCGCCCGGAGTGCAGCACGACCTCGATCATCGTCTGGTCCGCGACCTGGTCCACGACCCGGTAGGCGTCGGCTCGCACGGGGCCGTCCTCCAGCTCGATACCGTGCAGGAACTTGTTGGCGACGTTGCCGGGCACCTTGCCGCGCACGGTGACGAGGTACGTCTTGGCGACCTCGTGGGACGGATGGGCGAGGTGGTTCGCGAGCTCGCCGTCGTTCGTGAGGAGGATCAGCCCCTCGCTGTCGGCGTCGAGGCGCCCGACGTGGAACAGGCGCTCCGAGCGGTCGGCGACGAACTGCGTGAGCGACGCACGGCCCTCGGGGTCGTGCATCGTCGAGACCACACCGCGCGGCTTGTTCAGCGCCAGCGTGACGCGCGACGAGTCGAGCTGCAGGCGCATGCCGTCCACGTGCACGACGGCGCTGGTCGGGTCGACCCGCACGCCCAGCTCGCGCACGCGCACGCCGTCGACCTCGACCCGGCCCTGCGTGATGAGGTCCTCGCACGCGCGGCGCGAGCCGAGCCCCGCCGACGCGAGCACCTTCTGCAGGCGGACGCCGTCCTCGACGTGCACGTCGCGCTGCGGCTCCGTGGGCTGCGGGCGGCGCGAGCGGCCCGCACCCTGGGGACGGCCGGCGCCCTGGGTGCGACCGCCCTGCTGCGCGCGGGCGCCCGCGCCGGCGCTCTTCGTGCGGGGTCGACCGCGTCGTGCGCCGCTCGACGCACCGCGCGGGGAGCGGTCCCGCTCCCCGTCGCCCTGGCGTCCGTCCTTCGAGCTCATGCGTGTCCTTCGTCCGTCGCTGCGGGCGTCGCCGGTGCGTCGCCCTCGTCGTCAGCCGCGTCCTCGGTGCCGGCGGTGCCGTCTCGCGGTACCGCCGCGGCCGCCCGCGCGGACGCGTTCCCGCGGAGGTCCGCGAGACCGTCGAGTCCCTCGAGGTCGTCCATCTCCGGCAGGTGCGGCGCGAGCGGGGGCAGCTCGTCGAGCGACGTGAAGCCCATGCGCTCGAGGAAGTATCCCGTCGTGCCGAACAGCCCGGCACCGGTGTGCGGGTCCTGGCCGACCTCGGCCACGAGACCCCGTGCGACGAGCGTGCGCACCACGCCGTCGACGTTGACCCCTCGTACCGCCGACACCTGCCCGCGGCTGACCGGTTGACGGTACGCGATCACGGCGAGAGTCTCCAACGCCGCCTGCGTGAGCCGCGCCGTCTGACCGCCCTGGACGAACCGCCCCACGACCTCGGCGTGCGCGGGCGCGGAGTAGACCCGCCACCCCCCGCCCGCCTCGCGCAGCTCGAACCCGCGCGGGCGACCGCCGTCCTCGCCACGGTAGTCGGCCGCGATCTCGTGCAGCGCACCGAGGACCTCGTCGAGGGGCACCGCGAGCGCCGCGGCGAGCTCGAGCGCCGGGAGCGGCTCGTCCGCGACCATGAGCACGGCCTCCAGCGCGGCGGGGAGCCCGCCCGGCAGGTCGTGCACCTCGGGCAGGGGCGGGGCCTCGGGCCGGACATCGGTCACGCGGGGACCTCCTGGGTGGGGGCGCCCGCGGGCACCTCGGTCGGTACGCCGTCGGACGGCTCGTCGAACTCGCTGCCCACGGCGTCGAACGCGGGCTCCGGCACGTCGTCGCCCGACCACCGCACCGTGAGCTCGCCGAGCGGCGTCACCTGGTCGAACGTGACGAGCGCCTGGCGGAACAGCTCGAGCAGCGCGAGGAACCGCGCGACGACCACCGCCGTCTCGTCGGCGTCCGCGACCAGGGCGCGGAACGTCGTCGTGCCGTGGCTGCGTACCCGGTCGACGACGATCCCCGCCTGCTCGCGCACGCTCACCGCGGGCGCGTGCAGGTGGTCGAGCGACACACCGGGCGGCGGCGCCCCGGGGGCCAGCGCGCGGGCCGCGAGCGCCGCGACCTGGTCCGGCCCCATGGTCCACACGAGCTCCGGCAGGAGCGCGGCCAGGTGCGGCTCGAGCTGCACGACGCGCGGGAAGCGACGCCCCGCGCTCTCGAAGCGCTCGGCGAGCACGCCCGAGACGTCCTTGTAGGCGCGGTACTGCAGGAGCCGGGCGAAGAGCAGGTCGCGCGCCTCGAGCAGCGCCAGGTCCTCGTCGTCCTCCACGCTCCCGGTCGGCAGCAGCCGCGCGGCCTTGAGGTCCAGGAGCGTGGCGGCCACGACGAGGAACTCGCTCGCGGTGCCGAGGTCCCACCCGGGGTGGTCCTCGCCCACGGCGCGGGCGTCGGTCGCCGCGCGCTCGGCGGTGCGGATGTACGCGATGAAGTCGTCGGTCACGCGCGCGAGCGCGACCTCGGTGATGTCGAGCTTGTGCTTGGTGATGAGCGACAGGAGCAGGTCGAACGGCCCCGTGAAGTTGTCGAGGCGGACCTCGAACGCCGTCCCCGCCGAGGCCCCCGCCGGTGGGTCGGCCTGCGCCGTGGGATCAGGCGGCGTCGCCACGGGCGACCAGCTCCCGGGCGAGCTGCCGGTAGGCGACGGCGCCGGGGTGGGTCGGCGCGTAGACGGTGATGGGCTCGGCCGCGACGGACGCGTCGGGGAACTTCACGGTGCGCCCGATGACCGTGTGCAGCAGCTTGTCGCCGAACGCCTCGTGCACGCGCGCCACGACCTCGCGCGAGTGCAGCGTGCGCGAGTCGAACATCGTCGCGAGGATGCCGTCGACGTCGAGGCGCGGGTTGAGCCGGTCGCGGACCTTCTCGATGGTCTCCACGAGCAGCGCCACGCCGCGCAGCGCGAAGAACTCGCACTCGAGCGGGATGAGGACGCCGTGCGCCGCGGTGAGGGCGTTCACGGTGAGGAGCCCCAGGGACGGCTGGCAGTCGACCAGGATCACGTCGTAGTCGTCGACGACGGGGCGCAGGACGCGCGACAGGACGGACTCGCGCGCGACCTCGCCCACGAGCTGGACCTCCGCCGCGGACAGGTCGATGTTCGCGGGCAGCAGGTCGAGGTTCTCCACGTCCGTGCTCACGAGCACGTCGTGGATGTCCGCGCCGCGCTCCATGAGCAGGTTGTAGACCGTGCGGTCGAGCTCGTGCGGGTTGACGCCGAGGCCGACGGACGCCGCACCCTGCGGGTCGAAGTCGACGAGCAGCACCTTGCGGCCGTACTCCGCGAGCGTCGCGCCCAGGTTGATCGTGGTCGTCGTCTTGCCGACGCCGCCCTTCTGGTTGCACATCGCGATGATGCGTCCGGGGCCGTGGCCGGCGAGGGGCGCCGGCTCCGGGAAGTCCGGGAGCGGCCGTCCCACCACGTCGACCCGCGCCTGCGCGGGCACCTCCCGACTCTCCCCGTTCGTCGGGGTGGCAGGGGCGGCGGGACGGACGGCGTCGTGAGAGCTCTGCGCGCCGCGCGTCTCGGGCTGGGTCTCGGCCTGGCTGCTCACGTCCGCCACGGTATCGCAGGACCCCGCCACCGCCCGTGCGCACGCGCCCGCGGGTCGCGTTCCCGTCGACCGCCGCCCGGCCCGCCGGACGGGCTCAGCCGAGCGCGCGCGGGTGCGCCGCGGCGTACACCTCGCGCAGGGTGTCGGGTGTGACGAGCGTGTAGATCTGGGTCGTCGTCACCGACGCGTGCCCCAGGAGCTCCTGCACGACGCGCACGTCCGCGCCGCCGGCCAGGAGGTGGGTCGCGAACGAGTGCCGCAGGGTGTGGGGCGAGATGCGCTCCGGACGGTCGATCCCCGCCCGCTCGGCGGCCGTGCGCAGCACGGCCCACGCGCTCTGCCGGGACAGGCGCGCGCCGCGCGTGTTGAGGAACACCGCACCATTCCCCGTCCCCTGCGCCGCGAGGGCCGCGCGCCCGCGCACGAGGTAGGCGTCGAGCGCCCGGCGCGCGAACGAGCCGACCGGCACGACGCGCTCCTTGCCGCCCTTGCCCAGCAGCCGGACCGCCCCCGTCCCGAGGTCCAGGTCGTCGACGTCGAGGCTCACGGCCTCCGTGATGCGGGCCCCGGTCGAGTACACGAGCTCGAGGAGGGCGCGGTCGCGCAGCGGCCCGGGGCCGTCGCCGACCCCTGCGGCCTCGAGGATGCGCTCGACCTCGTCGGTCGAGATCGCCTTGGGCAGGCGCCTGCCCTGCGCGGGCGGGCGGACGTCGGTCGACGGGTCGGCGGCGGACAGGCCCTCGGCCGCGCAGAACCGGTGCCAGCCGCGCACGGCGGCCACCGACCGGGCCGTGGACGACGCGGACAGGTTCGCCCCGCCGTCGGCCCCGGTGCGCAGCGCCGTGACGTAGGACGACACGTCGTCCGGCTCCACGTCCGCGACGGCGTGGTTGCCGCGTGCCGCGAGGAACGCGACGTAGCGGGCGAGGTCGCGCCGGTAGGCGGCGACGGTGTTGGTGGACAGTCCGCGCTCCACGGCGAGGTGGGCGAGGTACTCGCGCGCCGCGCGGTCCAGTGCGTCAGGGACGTGCGGCGCGGGACCCTGCCCGCCCACCGTGCCCTCGCCGGACCTCACCGGAACTCACCGCGCCCTCGTCGACTCACCGCGTCCTCGGCCCGCCGAGCCTCACAGCGGCAGGAAGACGTCGACCGCCACGGCGACGAAGAGGAGCGTGAGGTAGGTGATCGAGGCGTGGAAGACCTTCATCGCGCCGATCTTGCCGCGCGACGGGTCCTTCGCCCGGCGCAGCATCGCCACGCACGACGCCATGAACCACACCCCGAGCACCGTCGCCACGAGGCCGTACACCCACGACATGCCGGCGAGCGGCCACAGCGCGAGCGAGGAGGCCACCATCGCGAGACCGTAGAGGATCATCTCGCGCGCGACCCTGCGGTCGTCGGCGACCACGGGGAGCATCGGCACGCCCGCGTTCGCGTAGTCGCGCTTGAACTTCATCGACAGCGGCCAGTAGTGCGGCGGCGTCCAGAAGAAGATGACGAGGAAGAGCGCGACCGCGGCCCACGACAACGAGTTCGTCACGGCCGCCCACCCGATGAACACGGGGATGCACCCGGCGATGCCGCCCCACACGATGTTCTGCGGGGTGCGGCGCTTGAGGATCATCGTGTAGCCGACGACGTAGATGGCGATCGCGGCGAACGCGAGCCACGCGCTCAACGGGTTGACCAGGAGCGCGAACCAGACGAGCGAGACGACGCCCAGGACCGTGGCGAACACGAGCGCGGCGCGCGGCGAGACCTCACCGGTGACGAGCGGGCGACGCTTCGTGCGGTTCATCAGCTCGTCGATGTCACGGTCGAGGTAGCAGTTGTAGACGTTCGCCGACGCCGCCGCGAACGTCCCGCCGACGAGCGTGGCGAGGACGAGCCACACGTTCGGGAGTCCGCCCTGCGCGAGGATCATCGTCGGGGCCGTCGTCCAGAGCAGGAGCTCGATGATGCGGGGCTTGGTCAGGGCGACGTAGGCGCCCAGGTGGTCACGCCATCCGCGGACCGCGGGTTCGTCCGTCGTCGCGGGGCGGGTCGACGCGTCCACCGGCCGTGGGGACGGTACGGTGCGCGACGAGAATCCGGTCCCGTCGATCGGTGCCTGGCTCGTGGTGTGCACGCGCTTCGGTGTTCCGTTCTGAGGTGGGGGCGAGCTGGGACGGACCGCCGGTCGTCCTGCTTCATCGTACGTCCCCACCCGCACGAGGGCCGACCGAGCGGCACGGGAGACGGTGTGACATCCGACCGAGATCCAGCACGTGGGCACCGCCGGGCAAGATCCCCGGGCGCGTATAGGCTGGGTGTCGCAACCGTCCCGCGGCGCACCGACCGTCACGACCCGTGACCTCCGGGCGACGCGACAGGCACCGGGCAGCCCCGCCGTTCGAGGCGCGAGGCCGGGAAATGTTCAGCGGTTGCTTCGAGATGTCGCGAGGATCCGGGGCGCGCGCTCCGGACGGGAATGAGGTTCGGTGAACGCGTTGTCCCCTGCTCACACGCCCCTGGACTGGACGGACCTGGACGACCGGGCCGTCAAGACGATCAAGGCGCTCGCCGCCGACGCGGTGGAGAAGGTGGGCAACGGCCACCCCGGCACAGCGATCTCGCTGGCCCCCGCCGCCTACCTGCTGTTCCAGAAGGTCATGCGCCACGACCCGTCGGACGACCGCTGGGTCGGGCGCGACCGGTTCGTCCTGTCGGCCGGCCACTCGTCGCTGACGATCTACCTGCAGCTCTTCCTCGCCGGGTACGGCCTGGAGATGGAGGACATCGAGGCGCTGCGCACGTGGGGCTCGAAGACCCCGGGCCACCCCGAGTACCAGCACACCGAGGGTGTCGAGATCACGACCGGCCCGCTCGGCCAGGGCCTGGCCTCGTCCGTCGGCATGGCCTTCGCCTCGCGCCGCGAGCGGGGCCTGCTCGACCCGTCGACGGCCCCCGGCGAGTCGCCGTTCGACCACCACGTCTTCGTCATCGCCTCCGACGGCGACCTCCAGGAGGGCGTGACGAGCGAGGCCTCCTCGCTCGCCGGCCACCAGAAGCTCGGCAACCTGATCGTCATCTGGGACGACAACAAGATCTCCATCGAGGACGACACGGACATCGCGTTCACCGAGGACGTCCTCGCGCGCTACGCGGCGTACGGCTGGCACACCCAGAAGGTCGACTGGACCGACGGCGGCACCGGGTACACCGAGGACGTGCACGCCCTGAGCGCGGCCGTCGACGCCGCCAGGGCCGAGACCGGCAAGCCCTCGATCATCGCGCTGCGCACGATCATCGGCTACCCCTCGCCCACCAAGCAGAACACCGGTGGCATCCACGGCTCGGCCATGGGCGCCGACGAGATCCGTGGCCTGAAGATCGAGCTCGGCCTCGACCCCGAGGCGACCTTCGCGATCGACGACGACGTGCTCGCGTACACGCGTGCCGTCGGCGAGCGCCAGAGCGCGACCCGCGCCGCGTGGGAGACCGCGTACGAGGCGTGGCGGACCGCGAACCCGGCAGGCGTGGAGCTCCTCGGGCGCCTCGCGCGCCGCGAGCTCCCGGCCG
>CAZFUQ010000128.1:0-10756 GCA_964521905.1 uncultured Cellulosimicrobium sp. | reverse complement strand
CGCACCGGGTCATCGCCACTCACCTGTGGACCATGCTCCGCGACCTGGGCGTCGAGGACGCCCGGGTGCTCGCCGTCGGGGAAGACGCCGCCACGTTGATCGGGCTGCCCCACACCGATGGCTACACGTTCCGGTCCCTGGTCGCAGACATCACCCCCCGCCACACACCCGGAGTCGCGTTCCCCGTGACCGAGCGCGTCCCGAAGATGCGGGACCGGTACGACGTCGTCATCGCCTCCCTGCCCTACAACGACGCCCGCCTACAAGACCCCGCCCACGTCGTCCTACGCCGAGCCGCCCAGGCCAAGCTCGCCATCCTCATGCAGCATCTGACCCGCCCCGGCGGATACACCGTCCTGCTCGCCTCGCACGACCTGATGGACAACCCGTACCCCGAAGCCCGTCAGCAGCTCCACCTGGGCGCCGACCTGCTCGGCGCCGTCCGCCTGCCGGCCGGCACCCATCGCCAGCTCCCTGGTCTGGACCTGACCACCGACCTGCTCGTCCTCCAACGCCGCGATCAGGACGCGCCCTCGCGGTCGGTGGACTTCGAGCGCACGACCACCGTCCGGATCGACGGCCGCGACGTGGAGATGAACGTCTACTTCGACAACAACATCGACCAGGTCCTCGGCAGCCTCGCTGCCGACCCCCTCGCTTGGGGGCCGGCCGCCGTCACCGTGTCGTCCACGCCCGATCGTCTCGACCGCGACCTGGCCGAAGCACTCGGCAACGTCACCGTCCAGGGCCGCCGCCTCGGCCTGACCTACACGTCGGCAGACAACCCCCAGCATCGGGCCGAGCCGTCGATCGCTGAGCTGATCCGCGAACGCGACCGCCAAGCAAGCACGCCAGCCCCGCGGCCACACCCGCGCCGAACCCGCGGCCACACCGGGCTCGAGCGATGACCCGCACGACACGACAAGGCCACCGCCGGTGCGGTGGCCTCCTCGCTGTCCCGGCTCACCATTTCTGCTCAGGCGGCGTCGTCCTCGGTTACCGAGTCGATCTCGTCGAGCAGGGTCTCCTCTTCCTCGGTCTCGCCCTGAGCCAGCAGGGCGCCATCCGGGTCCACCGGCCGCAACGTGAGCTCGAGAACCTTGGCTGGCTCCCGGTCGACCGTCTGGTCGGGCTCGACGTAGTGGCCCTCGGTGATGGCGCTGTTCGTGTGTCCAAGGAACGCGGCAGCGACTTCCAGCCCGAGTCCTCGGGCAAGGACCGTTGCTCCGGTACGCCGGTACCAGCGCGGGGTGATCCCGGAACCCTCCAGCCCGGCGTCCTTGAGGAACTCCCTGAACGTGCGTCGCAGGTTGTGCAGCGTGAGGGTCTTGCCGTACCGGTTGTGGAAGATCGTCACCTCGAGCTGCTCCGCCTTCATCTGCGCGAGCCGCTCCCGAATCACGCGGGCCGCGAACTCGGGGACGGCGATCTTGCGCACCGACTTGTCGGTCTTCGGGTGGTCCTGGCGGAAGCACCCGACCTTCTTGCGCTCCACGACAGTTCCCTGCACGTGGACCACCATGCCGTTCCGCGTATCGAACACGTCGCACGGCCGCAGACCGAGCACCTCGCCGGGACGCAGGGACGTGCCGAGGAGCACCTCGCAGATGTCGCGGACCTTGCCGTCGGGCTTGGGGCCCTTGACCCCTGGCCCGGTGCGCCACGAGGCCGCGGCGGCTCGGATCGCCTGCACCTGATCCAGGGTCATCGCCCGTACGGTGTGCTTGGGCTTGGTCAGTTCCGAGGTTCCCTCGACGGGATTGCGTGGGATCGCGTCGTGCCGCAGGGCGAACTTGAACAGCAGGTTGAGCATCGAGCGCGAGTGCTTCGCCCGGGAGTAGGAGACGGCTCTCTCCGTCTTGAGGAACCACTCCACCCTGCCGGTCGAGATCTCGCCGAGCTGGTAGTTCTCGAACACCGGGCGCACATGCAGCCGAAGGTCGTCGCGGTAGTTCTCCTTGGTCCCCTCGGAGAGGTCCTGACCTTCGAGGTCCTGGAGCCACAGCTCGCACAGCTCGCCGAAGGAGCTGGACAGCCGCAGGAGGCCGCCGCCGCCGTAGCCCGGGCGGGAGATCATCCGCTCCTTGAGCAGGCTCACCGCCGCGCGTTGGGACCTGGCGGTCGCCTGCACCGGCCGGAGCCGCCCATCCAGGTCGCGGAACCTGGCGAACGCGCGGAACCCTCGTGCCGTCGGCGTCACCAGGATCTCGCCGTAGGTGCCGATCGCGGTCCGTGGCCGCCCGCCGCTCATCGTTGGCTCCGACGCCGTCGAGCCTCGGCGTCGGCCTGTTCGAGCCCGGCCAGCCAGGACTCGATCTCACTGACACGGAACTTCAGCCGCGAGCCGACGCGGAACCCTCGCGGTCCGCGGCCCTTCTTGCGCAGGTCGTACAGCGTCTGCGCGGTCACGTGCAGGCGGTCGGCCAGCTCCGCCAGTGAGAGCACCTCGAAGGTGCCGAGGGCCGGGTTCTGGGTGTCCATGACACTCAGGTGCGCGGCGCGCGCCGCGACGGTTCCAGACACGTCCAGACTCGACCCCAACGGGTCCAGCCACGACTCTGAACTGTCGAGAAAATGTCGGAAGGCCACCTCTGACTCCTTCGAGAAGGACTCCGAGATGGCCTGCGACCTGGTGTTTCGGTGGAGCTGAGGGGACTCGAACCCCTGACCCCCTGCATGCCATGCAGGTGCGCTACCAGCTGCGCCACAGCCCCGTAGATCGATGAAGATCCAGGTCAAACACTGGTCGATCACTCCTCCGGCCGGTTTCCCGTCCTGCGGAGCGTCGCTAGTCTACGCAGAAACCGGCTCCAAGTTCCAATCCGGTCCCGTGTTCCACTCGTCGAGCGGAAGACCGGCCCCGACGTTGTGCGCGACGAGTCGCCACGCCGGGGTCGCGGCCGGCGCCGACCGGTGCAGGTGCGACCAGTGGACGTTGTGCAGCCCGGAGATCCCACGCCACCGAGCAGGGTCGAGCCCGAGCAGCGCGGTGACGGCGAGCGTGATGGCAGCACCGTGCGAGACGACGACGAGCGTGTCGTTCTCGTCCAGCGACTCGAGGTGCTCGGTGACGGCCTCGACCAGGCGCGCCGCGACGTCGGTCTTGGCCTCCGCGCCGGCGCGCGTCGGCTCCTCGCCGCGACGCCACGCGGCGGACTCCTCGGGCCAGCGCTCGGTGATCTCCGGGCCGGTCAGGCCCTCCCACTCGCCGAACCCGCGCTCGCGCAGGCGCGGGTCGAGCTCGACCTCCATGCCGACCGCCGCGGCGTAGGCGCGCGCCGTGTCCGCGGCACGCACGAGGTCGGAGGCGACGATCCGCGTCGCCCGGTGCGCGCCGGCCAGCGCCTTGGCGCCCTGCTCCGCCTGCCACTGGCCGACGGCGTCGAGCGGGATGTCGACCTGCCCCTGCAGCCGCATCTCGGCGTTGTACGCCGTCCGGCCGTGCCGCAGCAGGACGAGCGTGCCGGCGCTCACGCCAGGGGCTCCCCCGAGAGACGGATCGCGCCGTCGTCGCGGGCGGTGTCGTCCGTCGCGTCCGCTGACCCGTCGCCGCCGCGAGCGTCCTCGGGGAGTTCGACGACCGGGCAGTCCGCCCACAACCGCTCGAGCGCGTAGTACACGCGGTCCTCGGCGTGCTGGACGTGCACGACGACGTCGCCGAAGTCGATGAGGACCCAGCGCGCCTCCTGCTTGCCCTCACGGCGGATCGGCTTGGAGCCCGCCTTGTACATCGCCTCCTCGACGGCGTCGACGATCGCCGAGACCTGGCGCTCGTTCGAACCCGACGCGATGAGGAACACGTCGGTGAGGACGAGCTGCTCGCTCACGTCGAGCGCGATGATCTCCTCGGCCTTGCGGTCCGACGCCGCGCGCGCCGCGATGATGGCGAGCTCAACGGCCCGTTCGGTGGCAGTCATGTGCTTCCGTTCGTCGTGCGGCCGCTCAGCGGCCGCTGTCGAGGTGTCCGAGGTCGCCCCACGCGGTCACGGTGCCCGTGACGGCGACGGCGGCGCTCGCCTCGTCGGTGGCGATCCCCGGGTCGTCGCGGGAGACGAGCTCCCACACGAGCAGGCCGAGCACGAACGCGACAGCGACGAGGACGAGGTAGTGCAGCCAGGTGTACGACGGCCCGCGAGGCTCGTCGTCGTAGTCCTCGTCCGGCTCGTCGAGCTCCTCGGCGTGCGAACGGGTGCGCGGGAAGAGGTCGTCCGACGGCCCGGCGGGTGCCGGGGCGGCGTCGCGCACGGTGCCGAACGGCGCCGCCTCGCGGCCCGCGCTCGCGGGCTCCGGGGCGGAACCGGACGTGATCGCGGACCACGGCAGAGCGGCTGCGGGGGCCTCTGCGGGCGGAGCGGGGGCCCGCTCGGGGGCGGGTGCCGGTGCCGCCGTCGCGCCCCACGGCGAGGGGCTCGCGGCAGGCTGCGCAGCAGGAGCCGGCGGGGCCGACGACGCGGGCGCCGCGTTCGCGAAGGCGGACAGGCGGGGCGGCTGCGCGGACGGAGCCTCCGGTGCCGCGACGCGGGGGACGGGGGTCGCGCCCCCGAAGCCGCCGACGGGGGCCGCGGGCGCCGGCGGCCGGACCGGTCCCGACGCGCCGGGGACGGGCGGGCGCGGCGTGCTCGCAGGGGGGCGCGAGCTCGTGCGCGTCGGTACGACCGGCGTCGGGGCCGGGGGCCGGATCGCGACGCGCTCCGCGGTCTCCTGGACCGGGGTGAGACGGCCCGTCTCGTCCAGCCCGCGCATGCCGCCCGAGGCGGCGGGCGGGCGGACGACGGACGGCTGCGACGGGTAGTCCGTCGGGCCCGTGGTCTCGCGCAGGGTCCGCCGCGACGGCGGCGGGGTCGGCGGCGCGGCGGGACGCGCGGGTGCCGAGGGCGCCCAGCCTCCACCGCCCGGTGCCGGGGCCGGTGGCGCCGGGTCCGGCTGGACCGCGCGCTCGACCGCCGCCGCCTGCTCACGCTCGCGGATCTCACGCCGCGTGAGGGGACGGACGGGCTGCATGTTGCCGTTGTCACTCATCGTGCTGACCTCGATACAAACCGTGCTTGGCGATGTACTGGACCACACCGTCCGGGACCAGGTACCACACCGGCTGGCCCGCCTCCGCCCGCCGACGGCAGTCGGTCGACGAGATGGCGAGCGCCGGGACCTCGAGCGTCGAGACGACCCCTGCCGGCAGACCGTCGACGTCCAGGTTGTGCCCCGGACGCGAGACAGCCACGAAGTGTGCCATCTTCCACAGCTCGTCGGCATCCTTCCAGGTCAGGATCTGCTCGATGGCGTCCGCACCGGAGATGAAGAAGAGCTCCGCGTCGGGCCGCGCCTCGCGCAGGTCGCGCAGGGTGTCGACCGTGTAGGTCAGACCCGGACGGTCCACGTCGACCCGGCTGACCGTGAACCGGGGGTTGGAGGCGGTCGCGATCACCGTCATGAGGTACCGGTGCTCAGCCGGGCTGACCTGCTGGTGCTGCTTGAACGACGGCTGCCCCGTGGGCACGAACACGACCTCGTCGAGCTCGAACCGCGCGGCGGCCTCGCTCGCCGCGACGAGGTGGCCGTGGTGGACGGGGTCGAACGTGCCGCCCATCACCCCCAGCCGGGGACGGCGCGCGCTCATCGGTGCGTCATCGGGTCGCGGGGCGCTTCCGTCGGTCTCAGTGCCGCGTGCCGACGCTGCGGAACGCGTAGGTCACGAGCAGCAGGGCCACGAGAGCGCCGAACCCGATCAGCCCGTACGCGATCGCCGGGATGGGCAGGTGGGTCACGGTCTCGGCGCCTTCCTCGGCTGCCAGCACGACGGCAGAGATCACGACGTCCTCCTCGAAGGTCGTTCCCCGACCGGACCGGTGTCCTGCCGGGAGCGGGATGATGCGGTGGTACGGACGACCGTCAGGGGCGACCCCGACGGCGGACCGGGCGGGCGCCGGTCGCCGACCAGTGTCTCACGGGAGCCCGTGAGCCCGGTCCCGCGGGTAGCAGGAACTACCCGGCGAAGCGTAGTTCACGGACGAACGTGACCGTCACCGTGCACGACCCATTTCGTCGTCGTCAGCTCCGCGAGGCCCATGGGGCCGCGGGCGTGGAGCTTCTGGGTCGAGATGCCGATCTCGGCACCGAGCCCGAACTGCCCGCCGTCGGTGAACCGCGTCGACGCGTTGACCATGATCGCCGCCGAGTCGAGCTCCGCGACGAAGCGCTCCGACGCGGCCAGGTCGCGCGTGACGATGGCCTCCGTGTGGCCGGACGTCCACGCCCGCACGTGCTCGATGGCGGCGTCGAGGTCGTCGACGACACGCACGGCGATCTCCGGGGCGAGGTACTCGGTCGCCCAGTCCTCGTCGGTCGCGGCGAGCACCTCGGTCCCCGCCGGCGCGAGCCCCGCGGTCCGATCGTCGCCGTGCACGACGACGCCCGCCTCCGCGAGCGCGGCGAGCGCCCCGGGGAGGAAGTCGGGCGCGGCCTCGGCGTGCACGAGCAGGGTCTCGGCGGCGTTGCACACACCGACGCGCTGGGTCTTGGAGTTGAGCAGGATCTCCAGCGCCATCGCGCGGTCCGCGCTCGCGTCCACGTACACGTGGACGTTGCCGACGCCCGTCTCGATGACGGGGACCGTGGACTCGCGCACGACGGTGCGGATCAGGTCCGCGCCGCCGCGCGGGACGAGCACGTCGACCAGGCCGCGCGCGTGCATGAGCGCGACGGCGCCCGGGCGCCCGTACCGGTCGATCGACTGCACGAGGTCGCCGGGCAGGCCCTGCTCCTCGAGCGCACGGGCGAGGACCGCGACGATCACCTCGTTCGAGCTCGCCGCGGCCGACCCTCCGCGCAGGATCACCGCGTTGCCGCTCTTGAGGGCCAGCCCCGCGGCGTCGACGGTCACGTTGGGCCGGGCCTCGTAGATCATCCCGACGACGCCCATCGGCACGCGCAGCTGGCGCAGCCGCAACCCGTTCGGCAGCGTCGAGCCGCGCACGACCTCCCCGACCGGGTCGGGCAGGCCCGCGAGGGCGCGCAGCGCGTCGGCGATCGACGCGACGCGCGCCGGGTCGAGCGCGAGCCGGTCGAGCAGCCCCTCGCTCATACCGTGCGCGCGCTCGCGCTCGAGGTCGACGCCGTTCGCCGCGACGATCTCGTCCGTCGCCGCGACGAGCGCGTCGGCGAGCGCGTGGAGCGCGGCGTCCTTGGTCGCCCGCGTCGCGGTCGCGAGCGTGCGCGACGCGACCTTCGCGCGCCGCGCGACGTCCTCGACGGCGGTCGCGACGTCGGCGGTGCCGGGCTCGGCGGCGCCCGTGACGACGGGCGCGTCCTGCGTGGTGGTCATGGCCCGAGCCTACGTCGGTGCCGGCCCGGGCGGGAGCCTCGTCCGCCCGCCGGGACCGGCACGCACGGGCCGGTCAGCGGGGGCGCCTGCGGACCAGCACGAGGTCGTCGCGGTGCACGACCTCGCGGTCGTACCCCTCGCCCAGCTCGTCCCGCAGCTCCCTGGTGGACCGTCCCAGGAGGTCCGGGACGTCGCGAGACTCGAAGGCGACGAGCCCGCGGGCCACCACGCGCCCGTCCGCGGCCACGAGCTCGACCGGGTCGCCGGCGTCGAACTCGCCCTCGACCGCCGTGATCCCCGCCGGGAGCAGCGACGCCCGCCCGCCCTGCACGGCCCGGACCGCGCCGTCGTCCAGGACGAGGCGACCACGCGTGCGCGCGGCGTGCGCGAGCCAGAGGCGGCGCCGCGTCGTGCGCCGGCCGGTGGCCGCGAACCACGTGCCGACCGCGTCTCCCGCGAGCGCGGCGGCCGCGTTCTCGGCCTTCGTGAGCACGACGGGGACCCCCGTGCCGGTCGCGATCGACACGGACTCGAGCTTCGTGAGCATGCCGCCCGTCCCGACCGCGCTCCCCCGTCCCGTGACCTCGATGCCCTCGATGTCGGCGGCCGAGCGCACCTCCGGGATCTGCCGGGTTCCGGGACGCGACGGCGGTCCGTCGTACAGCCCGTCCACGTCGGTGAGCAGGACCATGGCGTCGGCGCGCACGAGGTGGGAGACGAGCGCGGCGAGCCGGTCGTTGTCGCCGAACCGGATCTCGTCGGTCGCCACGGCGTCGTTCTCGTTGACGACCGGCACGACGCCGAGGTCCAGCAGGCGCTCGAGCGAGCGCTGGGCGTTGCGGTAGTGCCCGCGGCGCACGGTGTCCTCGGCCGTGAGCAGCACCTGACCGACGCGCAGGCCGTGACCCGCGAAGGCCTCGGCGTAGCGCGCCACGAGCATGCCCTGCCCGACGGACGCGGCGGCCTGGGCCGTCGCGAGGTCGCGTGGCCGCCCGGACAGGCCGAGCGGGCCGATGCCCGCGGCGATCGCCCCCGAGGTGACGAGGACGACCTGGCCCCCGGCCGAGCGTCGGGCAGCGAGGACGTCGACCAGCGACCGCAGGGCCGCGAGGTCGAGGTGGCCGTCGGCGCCCGTGAGCGACGACGAGCCGATCTTCACCACGACGCGGTGGGCGGAGGCGAGCTCGGAGCGGGAGGACAGCGCGTTCACGCGACCCATCATCGCCGCCGCGGGCCGTCCGGCGCGCAGGATTTCACGTGGCAGGACGCCTGCCGGTGGTCCGTGGGCACAGGACGGGCCCGGCCCCCGTGAGGAGACCGGGCCCGCCCCCGCTGCGACCGGCCCGGTCAGTCGGCGTTCGGGTCGGTCCAGGTGCCGGCCTCGCGCTCGGTCCACAGCTCGCGGCGCGCCTCGGCCTTGGCGTCCATGCGCTCGTGGTGCTCGCGGCGCTTCTCGGTACGCGTGGGGCGCAGGCTCTCGTCGAGACGGTTGTCCGACCCGCGCGGGCCGCCGAGGAGCTCGGCACCCGTCATGAGCGTCGGTTCCCAGTCGAAGACGACGGCGTTCTTGTCGCTGCCGATGCGCACCTCGTCGCCCGCGACGGCGCCGGCCTTGTAGAGCCTCTCCTCGACGCCGAGACGCGCCAGGCGGTCCGCGAGGTAGCCGACGGCCTCGTCGTTGCTGAAGTCGGTCTGGCGCACCCAGCGCTCCGGCTTCGTGCCGCGCACCTCGAACCAGTAGTCCGTCTCGCCGCCCTTGCGCGTGACCGTGAAGCCTGCCTCGTCCACGGCACGCGGACGCAGGACGACGCGCGTGGGCTCCGGCGCCGGGGCCTCGGCCCGCGCCTTCTCGACGAGCTCGGCGAGCGCGTAGGTGAGCGGGCGCAGTCCCTCGTGGCTCGCCGTCGAGATCTCGAAGACACGCAGCCCGCGCGCCTCGAGCTCCGGCTTCACGAGGTCCGCGAGCTCGCGGGCGTCGGGGACGTCGATCTTGTTCAGCACGACGATGCGCGGGCGTTCCATGAGCGGCACGCGACCGCCCTCGATCTCGAGGTCGCCCGCGTACGAGGCGAGCTCCGCCTCGAGCGTGTCGAGGTCGCTGATCGGGTCGCGACCCGGTTCGAGCGTCGCGCAGTCGAGCACGTGCACGATCACGGCCGTGCGCTCGATGTGCCGCAGGAACTCCAGGCCCAGGCCCTTGCCCTCGCTCGCGCCCGGGATGAGCCCCGGCACGTCGGCGACCGTGTAGCGCGCGGAGCCGGCCTGGACGACGCCGAGGTTCGGCACGAGGGTCGTGAACGGGTAGTCCGCGATCTTCGGGCGCGCGGCGGAGATCGCCGCGACGAGCGACGACTTGCCCGCGCTCGGGTAGCCCACGAGCGCGACGTCGGCGATGGTCTTCAGCTCGAGCACGACGTCGCACTCGTCGCCCGGCTCGCCGAGCAGGGCGAAGCCCGGGGCCTTGCGGCGCGGGGAGGAGAGCGCGGCGTTGCCGAGCCCGCCACGACCGCCCGCCGCGGCGACGTACTCCGCGCCGGCCCCGACGAGGTCCGCGAGGATCTCGCCCTCGGGGCTCTTGACGACGGTCCCGTCCGGGACGGTCAGGACGAGGTCGCCGCCGTTCGCCCCGTCGCGGTCGTCGCCCATCCCCTGCGTCCCCGACGGCGCGTGCCGGTGCGGCGAGTGGTGGTACTCGAGCAGGGTCGTGGTCTGCGGGTCGACGACGAGGCGGACGCTGCCGCCGTCACCACCGTTGCCGCCGTCGGGGCCTGCGAGCGGCTTGAACTTCTCCCGGCGCACCGACGCGCAGCCGTTGCCCCCGTTGCCGCCGGAGACGTGCAGGACGACGCGATCGACGAACGTGGCCATGGGTAGATCCTCTCGCAGGGGTGCGCGCGACGGCTCTCGACGAGCCCCGTGCACGAGAACAGCAGGAGGGGCGCACCACCTGGTGCGCCCCTCCTGCGGGAAGACTCGGGTGTGTCGCTCAGACCTCGACGGCGACGATGTCGATGACCTTGCGGCCACGACGGGTGCCGAACTGGACCGCGCCGGCGGTCAGGGCGAACAGCGTGTCGTCCTTGCCGCGGCCGACGTTCTCACCGGGGTGGAAGTGGGTGCCGCGCTGGCGGACGATGATCTCGCCCGACTTGACGACCTGCCCGCCGAAACGCTTCACGCCGAGGCGCTGGGCGTTCGAGTCGCGACCGTTGCGCGAGGAGCTCGCGCCCTTCTTGTGTGCCATGACGAACCTGCTTTCGTGCTGGTGCTGAGGGAGGGTGCCGGTCGGCGCCCGGCCGTCCCGCAGGACTACCGCGCGCCGGGCGAGATCACTTGATGCCGGTGACCTTGAGGCGGGTCAGCTGCTGGCGGTGACCCTGACGACGGCGGTAACCGGTCTTGTTCTTGTACCGCAGGATCGTGATCTTCGGACCC
>CAZFUQ010000127.1:6422-10784 GCA_964521905.1 uncultured Cellulosimicrobium sp. | reverse complement strand
GCAGGACCAGCTCGCCTACGCGATGGGCGGGCGCGTGGCCGAGGAGATCGTGTTCCACGACCCGACGACCGGCGCCTCGAACGACATCGAGAAGGCCACGGCGATCGCCAAGAAGATGGTCACCGAGTACGGCATGAGCGAGCGCGTCGGCGCGATCAAGCTCGGGACCGGCTCCGGTGAGCCCTTCATGGGCCGCGACATGGGCCACACGCGCGACTACTCCGAGTCCGTCGCGGGCACCGTGGACCACGAGGTGCGCAAGCTCGTCGAGGCCGCGCACGACGAGGCGTGGGAGGTGCTGACCCAGTACCGCGACGTGCTCGACGCGCTCGTCCTGGAGCTGCTCGAGAAGGAGACGCTCAACCAGGCGGAGCTGGCGCGGGTCTTCGCCCCCGTCGTCAAGCGCGAGCCGCGCGACGTGTGGCTCTCGAGCGAGCAGCGCTCGGTGTCGCAGCGCGGCCCGGTGCTCACGGCCGCCGAGAAGGCGGCGCAGAACGGCGCGCCGGTCGTCCCGCAGGACGAGGCGGCCGCCGCGAGCGACGAGCTCCCGCCCGAGCGCATCGGCGAGGTCCCGGCCGACAGCCCGCTCGACCGCGCGCTCGGTCGTGGCGAGGGCGCCGACGGCGTCACGGACGTGCGCGAGCCGGGGCAGGACTGATGGGCGAGGACCCGGGCGCGATCACGCGCGCGCGTTCCGCGGAGGACCTGCGCGCTTCCGCGGACGTGCCGCCGTACGACCAGGACCGCGCCGAGGCCGCCGTCCGCGAGCTCCTGCTCGCCGTGGGCGAGGACCCCGACCGCGAGGGCCTGCGCGACACCCCGGCCCGGGTCGCGCGCGCCTACCGCGAGATCTTCGCCGGGCTGCGCCAGGAGGCGGCGGACGTCCTGACGACGACCTTCGACCTCGGCCACGAGGAGATGGTGCTGGTCAAGGACATCGAGGTGTACTCGACGTGCGAGCACCACCTCGTGCCGTTCCACGGCGTCGCGCACATCGGCTACATCCCCAACGTCGACGGCCGCATCACGGGGCTGTCCAAGCTCGCGCGCCTCGTCGACGTGTTCGCGCGCCGGCCCCAGGTGCAGGAGCGGCTCACGTCGCAGATCGCCGACGCGCTCGTCGAGCACCTGCAGCCGCGCGGTGCGATCGTCGTCGTCCAGTGCGAGCACCTGTGCATGTCGATGCGCGGCGTGCGCAAGCCGGGGTCGCGCACGGTCACCTCCGCCGTGCGGGGCCAGATGCGCGACGGCGCGACGCGCGCGGAGGCGATGAGCCTCATCCTGGGGCGCTAGGACGGTGTCCCTCCCCGAGGCCGGGCCCGTGCCCGGCGCCGCACCCCACCCGGACGACGCCGTCCCCGGGCGGTTCGTGGTGGCCGGGCTCGAGGACCTCGCGGACCTCGGGCGCACGCTCGTCATGGGCGTCGTCAACGTCACGCCCGACTCGTTCTCCGACGGCGGTGCGTGGTACGAGCCGGACGACGCCGTCGCGCACGGCCGTGAGCTGCTCGGCGAGGGCGCGGACGTCCTGGACGTCGGTGGCGAGTCGACCCGGCCCGGGGCCGTGCGCGTCCCGGTCGAGGCCGAGCTCGCGCGCGTGCTGCCCGTCGTGTCCGCCCTCGCCGCCGGGGGCGCGGTCGTCAGCGTCGACACGACGCGCGCGGTCGTCGCCGAGCAGGCCGTCGCGGCGGGCGCGCGGATCGTCAACGACGTCTCCGGCGGCCTCGCCGACCCGGACATGGCGGCGGTGGTCGCGCGCACCGGCGTCGCGTACGTGTGCATGCACTGGCGCGGCCACGCCGACGTCATGGACGACCTCGAGGACTACGACGACGTCGTGACGGACGTGCGCGACGAGCTCGCCGCGCGCGTGGCGGCGCTGTACGCCGCGGGCGTGCGCCGCGACCAGGTCGTGCTCGACCCGGGTCTCGGCTTCTCCAAGGCGGGGGCCTCGAACTGGCCGCTGCTCGCGCGCCTCGGCGAGCTCGAGGAGCTCGGGCTGCCCGTGCTCGTGGGAGCGTCGCGCAAGCGCTTCCTGGGGCACCTGCTCGCCCGCTCGGACGGACGCCCCGTCCCGCCGCTGCTGCGCGACGACGCGACGGCCGCGATCACGACGCTCGCCGCCGCATCGGGTGCGTGGTGCGTGCGCGTCCACTCCGCCCGCGCGTCGGCCGACGCCGTCCGGGTCGCGGCCGCCTGGTCGCGCGCGCGGCGGCCCGACCGGGGAGCGGACGGCGGTCCACGGACCGGCGGCGACTCGACGGCGCGCCCCACCACCTAGCAGGATGGGCGGCGGGGCACCGCAGCACGCGCGCCCGGCACAGCACGAGAACACGCAACGACACACGGCACACACGACAAGGAACCGGGACGACCGCCCGCCGGCCAGGCGGACGGCTCGCGATCCATCGGCCGGACGGGAGCACGACGTGACCACAGCGTTCGCAGGAGCGGTCCTCGACGCGGAAGGACGGCCGTTCGACCGCATCCGGCTCACCGGCCTGAGCGCCACGGGCCACCACGGGGTGCTCGAGCACGAGAAGGCCGACGGCCAGCTCTTCCAGGCCGACGTCGTGCTCCACCTCGACACGCGCGCCGCGGCGAGCGGCGACGACCTCGCCCTGACGGTGAGCTACGCCGGCGTCGCCGAGGACGTCGTCGCGGTCCTCGCCGGGTCGCCCGCCGACCTCGTCGAGACGGTGGCCGAGCGGATCGCGGCCACCATCCTCACGCACCCGGAGGTCGTCGCGGTCGACGTCGCCGTGCACAAGCCGCAGGCCCCGATCACCGTGCCGTTCGAGGACGTCGAGGTCGTCATCCGCCGCGACCGCGTGGTCGTGCCGGTCGTCGCCCCGCTGGTCCGGCGGTCCGAGGCGCAGCCCGTGGGGCCGATCCCCGTCGGCTCCGTCGCCCCCGCGCTGATCCACGGCGTCCAGAGCCACCCGGGCGCCGGGGAGACCGTCGCGCCCGCGCCCGACGTCATGCCGCCGAGCATCCCGCCGACGGGCGCCGTCGCCGTCGCGGCACCCGCCCCCGAGGCTCCCGTCGCCGACCCGGCACCGGCCGTCGCGCCCGAGGAGCGGGTCGAGACCGCGGGCGCCCCGGCGTTCGACGGGCACGAGCCCGACGACCTGGACGCGACGCGCGAGGCGCCGCCGGTCGACGCCCCGGTCGCCTACGCACCGCACCCTGCGGACGCCCTCCTCGCGGCGCCCGAGGTCGGCCTCGAGCCCGTCGCCCCGTCGCCGGCCGTGCCGTCGGCCGAGCTGCCCGTCGACCTGCCGCCCGACGTCCCGTCCGACCCGGAGCCGGGCGTGCCCGAGGCCGTCGCGGCGTACGGCGCGGAGCAGGACGTCCCGACGGTCGTCCCGGCCGTCGAGCCGGCCGCGGAGGCCGCCGACGTGGCGGCCGCGCCCGCCGCGGCGCCCGTCGTGCCCGAGCCCGTGGCACCCGAGCCGGTCGCGGTCGAGCACGACCGCATGGACGACGTCCCGGCGGCGTTCGTCGACGTCGTCCTCGCGCTCGGGGCGAACCTCGGCGACGCCCAGGAGACGCTCCGCGACGCCATCCAGGACCTCGACCGGATCTCCGGCCTCGAGATCACCGAGGTCTCCCCGCTGGCCCGTACGGCGGCGGTGGGCGGCCCCGACCAGCCCGACTACCTCAACGCCGTGCTCCTCGCGCGCACGCGCCTGTCGGCCCGCGACCTGCTGCACGCCTGCCAGGCGGTCGAGCAGGCCCACGGCCGGGTGCGCGACGAGCACTGGGGGCCGCGCACGCTCGACGTCGACCTCATCGTCTACGGGTCGCTCACCGCCGTCGCGGACGACCTCGAGCTGCCGCACCCGCGCGCCCACGAGCGGGCGTTCGTGCTCGAGCCGTGGTCGCAGATCGACCCCGACGCCGTCCTGCCCGGGCTGGGCGGCGGCCCCGTGGCCGTGCTCGCCGCGACGGCACCCGACCGTGGCGGGATCCGCTGGCTCGCGCTCGACTGGCTGACGGACGCCGCGCCCGACTCCGTCGGAGCCGAGCAGACCGGGCCCGCCGAGGGTGCACCCGCGCAGCAGCCCGCGCCGGCCGCCGTCCCGGTCGACGTCCCGACCGACCCCTCCCCGGTCACCCCCCGCCCCTTCGTGCCGCCCGTGCCGGAGCCCGCGCCGGCGGCACCGCCCGCGCACGAGCCCCCGACGCGCCGGCCCGTGTTCGAGGCACCGGTCCCCGAGACCGTCGCACCGGCCCAGGAGCCGCCGCGCCAGCCCCCGGCACCCCAGCAGCTCGCCCCGCAGCAGCCGCCGGTCCAGCAGCCGGCGCCGCCGCCGGTCCAGCAGCAGCCGGTGCCGCAGCACCCGCCGGTCCAGCAGC
>CAZFUQ010000127.1:0-6322 GCA_964521905.1 uncultured Cellulosimicrobium sp. | reverse complement strand
GCACCCGCCGGTCCAGCAGCCCGCGCCGAGCGCGGCGCTGCCGGTCGCGCCGCCCCAGACCCAGGTCTCCGAGGCACGTCCCGTCTTCGCCCCGGTCTCCGACGGCGTCGCACCGGCGTCGAGCGCCCCGCACGCGGACCAGGTGGCGCCCGCGGTACCGCCGTTCCCGGTCCCGGGGTCCGCGGAGGGCCCCGCGTACGGCACGGCTCCCGGGACGTCGGCCCCGCCGGTCTTCAGCCCGGTGAGCGCAGCGGCGGACCCGGCGTTCAGCCCGGTGAACGCGCCGGCCGAGCAGCCCGGGACCCGCGGCGCGGGTGACGCCGCGCCCGAGGAGGGCATCATCCGCTCGGTGCCGTTCGCGCCGGTCTCCGGAGGTGCCCCGGCGTCGGCGCCCGGCCCGCTCGCGGACGCGGCGCTGCACACGGCCACCGACCAGTGGCCGCCGTTCCCGCCGGTGTCCGGGACCGCTCCTGACGCCCAGCGCTGATGCGCCGCACGGCGATCCGCACGCTGCTGCTCGTCACGGTCGTCACGGCGGCCGTCGGGTGGTTCCTCGTGCGCGCGCTGCAGTCTCGCGGCACGCTGCTGCCCGCGGTGCCGTGGGTCGTCGACGTGGCGATCCTCGTGCTCGCGGGGGCGGTCTTCTGGGCCGGCTGGACCGTGCGCGCGTACCAGAAGGGGAAGCGGCCGTCGCTCGACGCGATCCGCGCCGCGCGCACGTTCGTCCTCGCCAAGGCCGCCGCGCTCACGGGCGCGCTGCTCGCCGGGTGGTACGGCGCGCAGGTGGTCGCGGCGCTGCCGGACCTCTCGATCGACGCGTACCAGGACCGCGCGCTGGCCGCGGGCCTGGCGACCGCGAGCGCGGTGGTGCTGGCCGTCGTCGGGCTCGTGGCGGAGCGGTTCTGCCAGCTTCCGCCGGACGAGCACGGCGAGGGCCGCGAGGGCTCGACGTCGCGGCAGGACCCCGAGACGCCCGGCGCGGGCACCCCGGCCTGAGCCTGCGCCGGAGGCCGGTGCGGCACCTTCGCGGGCCCGCCCCCCGCGCGCCCGGCACCGATGGGAGAATCGAGACATGACCGACCCCGCTCGGGACCTGGCTCCCCACGGCAGCGACCCCTTCTCCCCGCCCGGTATCACGTGGACGAGCGTGTCGCCGCGCCTGGTCACCGCGCGCCTGCTCTCCGTGGGGATCACGCTCGCCGTGCCCGCGGTCGTCGCCGTCGTGCTCGGGATCGTGCTGGGGCACTGGTGGCCGTGGGTCGTCGTCGGCGCCCTCGTGCTCGTCGGCCTGTGGGCCGCGCTGCTCGTCCCGCGACAGGTCCGCGCGATCGGGTACGCCGAGCGTGACGACGATCTCCTCATCCGCACGGGCATCATGTTCCGGACGCTCGTCGTGGTGCCGTACGGGCGCATGCAGTACGTCGACGTGCAGGCCGGTCCGCTCGCCCGCAAGCTCCGTATCGCGCAGGTGCAGCTCCACACGGCGTCCGCGTCCACCGACGCGACCATCGACGGCCTCGAGCCCGCCGAGGCGGAGCGCCTGCGCGACCGCCTGGCGTCCCGCGGCGAGTCGAGGCTGGCAGGCCTGTGAGCGACGAGCGCCCCGCCGCGGCGGTCGACGCGGTGCACGACGAGGGCAGCGTCCCGCCCGACGGCGCGGGCGACACCGCCGTCGGCGACCTCGAGTGGCACCGCGTCCACCCCGTCACCCCGCTCGTGCGCGGCTGGACGGTCATCGCGGTGCTGCTGGTCGTCGTCGGGCAGCAGACGCTCAACGGGCTGCCGGAGGGGGACAACCTCCTCCAGGGCGACCGCTGGTGGATGATCCTGCTGGGCATCCTCGCCATCGGGCTCGTGGGGCTCGGGTACTCCGCGCTCGCGTGGCGCATGACGAGCTACGCGATCGACGACGAGTCCGTCCACCTGCGCACGGGGGTGCTGTTCCGGCAGCAGCGCAAGGCGCGGCTGGACCGCCTCCAGGCGGTCGACGTCGTCCAGCCCCTGCTCGCGCGCTTCTTCGGCCTGGCCGAGCTCAAGCTGGAGGTCGCGGGCGGCGCGGACTCCGGCGTGAAGCTGGGCTTCCTCAAGGAGGTCGAGGCCAACCGGCTGCGCAACGACCTCCTGGCGCGCGCCGCCGGGCTGCGGGTCGGCCACCGCGCGGACGCGGCGTCCGCCGGCACCGCGTCCGCCGGCACCGCGTCCGCAGGCACCGCGTCCGCCGGCACCGCGGCCTCGGTCCCGACGGCGGTCGGTCCCGCGGGATCCGTCGGCGTGCCGGGCGACTCCCCGGCCGTGGGCGGCGGTCCCACCGGCGACGCGGGCGAGACCGGTGCGCCGGAGGCGCCCGAGCAGCCCGTCACCGCGGTGCAGCCCGGGCGGCTCGTCGCCTCCCTCCTGCGCTCGGGCGCGACGGTCGGTCTCGTGCTCGGCATCCTCGCGATCGTGGGCGTCGTGGTCGGCACGCGCGAGATCGGCGTGCTGTTCAGCGCGCTGCCCGCGGTCCTCGGCTTCGGCGGCTACCTCTTCTCGCGGTTCACCGGCGAGTTCGGGTTCCGCTCCGCGATCTCGCCCGACGGCATCCGGCTGCGCCACGGACTGCTCGAGACGCGCTCGCAGACCATCCCGCCCGGGCGCGTCCAGGCGGTGCGGCTCAAGCAGGGACCGTTCTGGCGCGGGCCGGACTGGTGGCGGGTCGACGTCAACGTCGCGGGCTACGGCGTGAGCTCCGACGGGACGGACACCAAGAGCGTCCTGCTGCCCGTCGGGACGCGTGACGAGGCGCTCGCCGCGCTCTGGCTCGTGCTGCCCGACCTCGGGACGCCCGACCCGCGCGGCCTGCTCGACGAGGGGCTCGTCGGGCTCGACGCGGGCGCGCACTTCGTGGCGAGCCCGCGCCGGTCGCGCCTCCTCGACCTGGTGTCGTGGCGCCGGCACGGCTTCGCGGTCACGGACCGCGCGCTCCTGCTGCGCTCCGGCCGCGTGTTCCGCGAGCTCGTCGTGGTGCCGCACGAGCGCACCCAGTCGCTCGGCCTCGGGCAGGGGCCGCTGCAGCGTCGGTTCGACGTCGCGACGTTCGCCGTGCACTCGACGCCCGGCCCGATCTCGCCGAAGGTCTACCACCTCGACTCCGGCGACGCCGCGCGGCTCCTCGACACGCAGGCGGCGCGGGCGCGCGAGGCTCGCGCGCACGCGGGTCCCGAGCTGTGGATGCGGCGCGACGCCGTGCCGCTGGCGCACGCCGCGCCGTCGCCCGCCGCTCCCGAGGCGACGGCTGCGCCCGAGGCGTTCGGCGACTCCGCGACGTCGGAGGCCCCCGACGGCTCGACGGCGGGCGGGGAAGGTCCCCGGGACGGGGAGCGGCCATGAGCGCGGCGGGCACGCGGCCGGGGCGCCTCGGCGTGGGCGTCGTCGGCGCGGGACGGGTCGGCGCGGTCCTCGGGAGCGCGCTGCGCGCGACCGGGCACGCCGTGGTCGGCGCGAGCGGCATCTCCGAGGCGTCGCGCGAACGCATCGAGACCCTCCTGGCGGGCGTGCCCGTCCTCGAGGTGCCGGAGGTCGTCGAGCGGGCCGAGCTCGTGCTCCTCGCCGTGCCCGACGACGCGCTCGGTGGCCTCGTCCGCGGCCTCGCCGACGTGGGGGCCTGGCAGCCGGGCCAGATCGTCGTGCACACGTCCGGGCGGTACGGCGTCGCGGTCCTCGACCCGGCACGCGCGGCCGGCGCGATCCCGCTCGCGATCCACCCCGCGATGACGTTCACCGGCACGTCGCTCGACCTCGCGCGGCTCGAGGGCACGACGTTCGCCGTCACGGCGCCCGCGCCCGTCCTGCCGATCGGCCAGGCGCTCGTCGTCGAGCTCGGCGGCGAGCCGGTCGTCGTCGCGGAGGAGTCGCGCGGGCTCTACCACGCGGCCCTCGCGCACGGCGCGAACCACCTCGTCGTGCTCGTCGCGCAGGCCGCGCAGGCGCTCGAGGCCGCCGGGGTGGAGCAGCCCGGCCGCGCGCTCGCGCCTCTGCTCGCGGCGGCGCTCGACGGGGCTACCCGCGGCGCCGACGCGGGGGCCGAGTCGGGCGCCGGCGCCGGAGCCGGCGCGGTGCTCGGCCTCACCGGGCCCGTCTCCCGCGGGGACGTCGGCACGATCCGCGAGCACCTCGACGCGCTCGACGCGCTGGCGGCGACGAGCGACGCGGCCGACGTGCCGCCGTCGTACCGGGTGCTGAGCCGTGCGGCCGCGCACCGCGCGCTCGCGACCGGACGCCTCGACGAGCGCTCCGCACGCGCGGTCCTCGAGGCGCTCGAGGAACGGCCGAGGGCCGGCGAGCCCGCCACCGGCCCGGCCGGTGGCCGGTCCGACGCGCCCGACCCGCCCGACCAGCCCGACCAGCCCGACCAGCCCGACCAGTAAGAACAGCACGACGAAGGACGAGCATGACCAGCACTTTCCGCCCGGACGCCGCGCCGGACGGCGCGCCGGATGCCTCGCCGGATGCCTCGCCGGACGCCGCCTCGGCGCCGGTCGACGGCCTGAACGAGCCCGCGCCCGTCGCCCCGCGCGTCGTGACGACGCGCGCGGACCTGCGAGCGGCCCTCGACGCGTGGACCGAGGCGCACCCCGGCGAGCGCCGCGCCGTCGTCATGACGATGGGCGCGCTGCACGCCGGGCACCTCGAGCTCGTTCGCCGGGCGCGCGCCGAGGTCGGTCCGGCCGGGCACGTCGTCGTCACGGACTTCGTCAACCCGCTGCAGTTCGGGCCGGGCGAGGACTTCGAGCGCTACCCGCGCGACGTGGAGGGCGACGTCGCCCTGCTCGCCGTCGCGGGGCCGGACTCCAGGGCGGACGTCGTCTTCGCGCCGGGGCTGAGCGAGATGTACCCGGACCTCGGCCGCGACCCGGCGAGCGGCGGCCCGATCGTGCGCGTGACCTCCGGACGCATCGGCACGGTGCTCGAGGGTGCGTCGCGCCCCGGCCACTTCGACGGCGTCCTCACGGTCGTGCTCAAGCTCCTGCACCTGGTCCGCCCCGACGTCGCCGTCTTCGGCGCGAAGGACGCCCAGCAGCTCCTCGCGGTGCGGCGCATGGTCGCGGACCTCGACCTGGACGTCGAGGTCGTCGGCGTCCCGACGGTCCGCGAGACGGACGGCCTCGCGCGCTCGTCGCGCAACGCCTACCTGACTCCTGCCGAGCGCGAGCAGGCGCTCGCGCTGAGCCGCGCGCTGCGCGCCGGGACCGCCGCGGCCGAGGCCGGGGCGGACGCCCCCGGCGTGCTCGCCGCGGCCCGGGGAATCCTCGACGCCGCCGACGGCGTTGACCTGGATTACGTGGCGCTCGTCGATCCCGCTACCGTGGAGGACCTGGCGCCCGGCGCCGTCGGTCCCGGGCTCCTCCTGGTGGCGGCGCGCGTGGGCGCCACACGTCTGATCGACAACTCGGCCGTCGAGATCGCGCCCGCGCGCCGGGCCGTGGACCCCGCCGGCAGCGTCCCCGCACCTGGAGGTACCGCGTGACCGCGCAGAGCCCGGCGTCACCGGACGGCCCGCTGAGCCGTCCGGCGTCGCTGCAGCGACCCATGATGATCGGCAAGATCCATCGCGCCACCGTGACGCAGGCGGACCTGCACTACGTCGGCTCGATCACCGTCGACGCCGACCTGCTCGACGCCGCGGACCTCTACCCGGGCCAGCAGGTGGACGTCGTGGACGTCACCAACGGCGCCCGGCTGACGACGTACGTCATCCCGGGCGAGCGCGGCGCGGGCGAGGTCTGCATCAACGGCGCGGCGGCGCACCTCGTGAACCCGGGCGACGTCGTCATCCTCATCGCCTACGGCACGCTGTCCGACGCGGACGCGCGCACGTACCTGCCGCACGTCGTCTTCGTCGACGAGCGGAACCGGATCGTCGAGCTGTCGGACGAGCCCGGCCTCGTCCCCGCGGGCCACGGCCTCGAGGCGAGCGGCCTGCCGTTCGCGCCGTTCCGCGACGGCGCGGCGGTGCCCGGCTCCGCGGTGCACCCCCGGTGAGCGCGGCAGGCACGACGTCGGCCCCGCGGCTCGCGCGCACCCTCGCCGCTCCCGCCCCCGGCTGGACGACGACGGCGGACGTCGTCGTCGTCGGCTCCGGCATCGCGGGACTCACCGCGGCCCTCGAGCTGCGCACGCGCGTCCCGCGCGTCCTGCTCGTCACCAAGGGCGAGCTGTCGTCCGGGTCGACGGTCTGGGCGCAGGGCGGGATCGCGGCCGCCCTCGACCCGGAGGACTCGCCCGAGGCGCACCTCGCGGACACGCTGGTCGCCGGCGCGGGCGTGTGCGACCCGGACGCGGGCGA
>CAZFUQ010000126.1:0-10888 GCA_964521905.1 uncultured Cellulosimicrobium sp. | reverse complement strand
GGGGCGGGGTTTGGGGGGCGGGGGGTAGGGGGGTGGGGGGGTAGAGGGGTGGGGGGTTAGCGGTGGGTGGCGAAGAAGGCGCGCAGGAGGTGGGCGCACTGGTCCTCGCGGATGCCGCCGATCACCTCGACGGCGTGGTTGGCGCGCTGGTCGCGCACGAGGTCCCAGACGGAGCCGGTCGCGCCGGCCTTGGGGTCCCATGCGCCGAGCACGAGGCGCTCGACGCGCGCGAGGACCAGCGCCCCGGCGCACATGACGCACGGCTCGAGCGTCACGACGAGCGTGCAGCCCTCGAGCCGCCACTCCCCCAGCGTCGCGGCGGCCTGGCGCAGCGCGAGCACCTCGGCGTGCGCGGTCGGGTCGCCCGTCTCCTCACGGCGGTTGCGGCCCACGCCCAGCAGCCGCCCGTCCGGCCCGACGACGAGCGCCCCCACCGGCACGTCGTCGCTCGCGAGCGCATGGGTCGCCTCGTGCAGCGCGAGCCCCATGAGCGCGCCCCAGGCCTCGCGGCGCGCCTCGACCGTGCCCGGCGGGAACGTCCCGTCCGCCCAGGGCAGGTCGAGCCCGCGCGGCCGCGCGGGCACGCCGTCCGCCGTCGGGCCCGACGCCGGCCCCGCGCCCGGGCGGGCGGGGTCACCGGGGGGAGAGACGTCGTCGGGCACGGGACCTCCGAGTTGTCGGCGACACGTCGCGCCACACCGCGACGAGGTGCCGACGGCTCGGTGCTGCGGAGAGCAGTCAGCGCCTCACCAGGCTATAGACCGACGAGATGCTGACAACTCTGCGCGCGTCGGTGGGTTACCGGGCGGTACGACAGCCCTCGGCGTCGGATACCGTTGTCGCCATGCGCCTGCACGTCGCCGACCACCCGCTCGTGGCCCACAAGCTCACCGTCCTGCGGAACAAGGAGACGACGTCACCGACGTTCCGGCTCCTCGTCGACGAGCTGGTCACGCTGCTCGCCTACGAGGCGACGCGCGACGTGCGCGTCGAGCCGCACGAGATCGAGACCCCGGTGACGACGACCGTCGGCGTGCGGCTCGCGGAGCCGCGCCCGCTCGTCGTGCCGATCCTGCGCGCGGGCCTCGGGATGCTCGAGGGGATGACGCGCCTCCTGCCGACGGCGGAGGTCGGGTTCCTCGGCATGCAGCGCGACGAGGAGACGCTCGAGGCGGTCACGTACGCGAACCGTCTCCCCGACGACCTGACCGGTCGCCACGTGTTCCTGCTCGACCCGATGCTCGCGACGGGCGGCACGCTCGTCGCCGCGATCGACTACGTGTTCGCCCGCGGCGCGCGCGACGTCACCGCGGTCTGCCTGCTCGCTGCCCCGGAGGGCATCCAGGTCCTGGAGAAGGCCGTCGGCGAGCGGGTGGACGTCCAGCTCGTGGTCGCCGCGGTCGACGAGCGGCTCAACGAGAAGGCGTACATCGTCCCTGGCCTCGGCGACGCTGGCGACCGGCTGTACGGCGTGGTCTGACCCTCCGACCTGCACTCTCGCCGCCGGACCGCGGGCCGAGCCCGCGCGGAACGGCCGCCCGCTCCCAGCTCGCGAGACCCCCGGTGTCCGCATCCTGAGAAGATCCCCGCCTCCCCTTGGCGTGTCGCACGCTGCGCTGCCATGCTCGCTCCCGTGAGCACCTCGACCCGTCCCGTCACCGCGCCGTCCGGCGCGTGCTCGGGCGCGGTCATGTGCGTCTGTTGTCAGGCCTGAACCCTCTCCCCGCATCTCGGTTCAGCCCTCGACCCCTGCCGACCCGCCGGTCCTCCGGTGCTGCCGTCGGCCCGACGCACCCGGAGCCACCCATGACCACGCTCACCGCCACCCGTCCTGCCCGCCGCACCTCGGCCGCGCACCCCGCGGTCCCGGCACCGCGGGTCCCCGCCCCTGCCGTGCACCCCACGGCCCCGGCCACCCGCCCGCCGGGAGCGCGGCACAACCCCGGCTTCGTCCTCTACGTCGGCGTCGACGCCGCACCCGGCGAGCAGCCGCACGCCCAGCTCGTCGAGCTCGCGGAGGCACTCGGAGAGCTCGCCCGCGACTGGCTGCCGAGCGCCGAGACGTACACGGCCCTCGCGCTCGCCGAGCCGACCACGGGGACGTCGTCGCCCGTCCAGGACATCGCCGCGTTCCGCGAGCGCCTCGCGACGCTCTCGCCGGTGCCGCGCGTCGTCATCGACCCGGCGAGCCGCACCGTCACGGTCGAGGGCCGCTCCACGCGGCTCACGTTCCGCGAGATCGAGCTCCTGTCCTACCTCGCACGCACGGCCCACCGGGTCGTGACGCGCGCCGAGCTGCTCGACACCGTGTGGGCCGACCACGCGGTCGCCGCGGGCAGCCGCACCATCGACGTCCACGTCCGCCGCCTGCGGGAGAAGCTGGGCCTCGAGCACGTCATCACCACCGTCCGCGGGCTCGGCTACCGGTTCGACCCGCAGACCCCAGTCGTCCTCGGTGGCACGGGGGACGCCGCCTGAGGACTCGCGCTGCCGGGCCGCGGTCGACGTGGGGGTACGTGGGGGACCGCGTGCCCGGCAGCGCAACCTTCCGGGCCGCTCGGCCCGGAAGTCCCCGCCGTTCCCTCCTCGCCAGGCGCCGATGCCCCGGCGGCGATACGTTCGGCGCATGCGCACAGTCATCGCGGGAGGGCACGGCCAGGTCGGTCGTCGCCTGGCGCGCACGCTGGTGGAGCAGGGTGACGAGGCCGTCGCCCTCATCCGCTCGGCCGCGCAGATCACGGACGTCACCGAGGCCGGGGCGCAGGTCGCCCTCGTGGACCTCGAGAAGGACGACGTCGTCTCCGTCTCGTTCGAGCTCGAGGGAGCCGACGCCGTGGTGTTCGCCGCGGGCGCCGGTCCGGGCAGCGGCGCGCCGCGCAAGGACACCGTGGACCGCGCGGGGGCGGCGCTGCTCGCCGACGCGGCCGAACGTGCGGGCGTCGAGCGGTACGTCCTCGTCTCCTCCCGCGGCGTCGAGGCGGCCCGGGCCGCCGAGCGGCCCGACGGCGTCGACGACACCTTCTGGGCGTACCTCCGGGCGAAGGCCGCCGCCGAGGACGACCTGCGCGCCCGGACCGACCTGCGGTGGACGATCGTCCGGCCCGGGCACCTCACGGACGAGCCGGGCGTCGGGCTGGTCACGCTCGCGCCCGTCGGCGACGACGACAAGCCGCGCGGCAAGCGGCGCAAGCCCGGGTCCGCCGTCGGCGAGCGGGACGACGTGACGCGCGACGACGTCGCGCTCGTCGTCGCGGCGCTGCTGCACGAGCCGCGGTCGGCCGGGCTCGTGCTCGACGTCGTGGGCGGCGAGCGGCCCGTCGACGAGGCGCTCGCCGACCTGCTGCCCTGAGCTCCTGACCGGCCGTCCGGCGGGACCCGTCCGTCGTGCCCGACCTCGGGCGGGGTGCGTCAGCCCTGGCCGCAGCGGGCGTCGCGCTCCCAGAAGATCCAGCCCAGCGCCGGGTCGTCCGGGCGGACCCAGATGCTGCCGTTCCGGGCCGCGTAGTTCCAGCCGCCGTAGGAGACCGCGGCGTCGTGGTCGTACCAGGTGCCGGCGTTCCACGCCGCGTAGCACTGCGGCGCGGCCGAGAAGGCGTCCACGGTGAGCGTCCGCGACCACGACCCCGCCTGCACGGTGTAGCTCGCGCCGGACCACGGCGCCTCGCCGAGCGCCTCGGTCCGCTTCTGGCCCGCCGCGACCTCGTACGAGCCCTTCGCGGACCCGCTCACCGTGAACGTCACGGGCACGTTCGACGCCGTGTTGTCGAGCACGACCGAGACGGGGCGGTAGGAGTGGTCCCGCCCGTCGTCGTAGTACGGGTCCCCGAGGGCCAGGTCGGCGGCCGGCTGCACGACGGCGCAGTCGCGCGCCGCGAACTCCGCGGTCACCTTCTTCTCGTCCGCGCTCCCGAGGACCGTGCGCGACAGCTCGAACGTGACCTTGCCGCCCTTGACGGCGAGCGCTCCCGTCGCGAGGTCCGCGCTCACGCTCTGCCCGGGGGCGACGTCGCCGAGGTCGCGGTCCCCGAACGGCGTGCGCGCGACGACGTGCATCGCCTCGGCGGAGTCGTTGCGCAGCCCGGCGGTGAGCACGACGCCGTCCGCGCCGGCCGCGCACTGCGTCGCCGCCGTGAGGCTCGCCGACCAGTCCGGCACGTAGTCCGCGCCCTGGTGCGTGGCGCGCAGCGTGAGGTCCTCGAACCCCTTGCCGAGCACCCAGCGGTACTGCCGGAACGTCACGGCGCCGGCCTTCACGGACCGCGACCTCGTGTCGATCGTGAACGTCGCGGTCTGCCCGGGGGCGATCTTCTGCACGGCCCCCGAGTCCCCGTACGCACCGCCGAGCATGCGCGCGTCGATCGTCTCCGGCGAGTCGTTCGTCAGCGTGCCGACGAGCTTGACGGAGCCGTCCTGCCAGCGCGCCTCGACGCTCGCCGAACGCGCCCACCGCGGTGCGTAGGTCGCGGCGGCGTAGCGGGCCTCGACCGTGCGGGGCGCGGGGCCGGCCGGTTCCACCCGCTCCACCGTGAACGTCGCGGTCCCGGACGCGACGTCGCGCGCCCGCGTGTCCACGGTGAACGTCGCGCCGGCACCGGGGGCGATCTCGACCGCGGCGGCGTTCCCGTGCGGCGTCGACATCGCGACCCGGAGCGTCGTCTCCTCGTACGGGTTGTGGAAGGTCCCGGTGAGCACCGTCGAGCCCGTGCCGTCCCGCACGACCCACGCCGAGGCCGCGCCCGCCGCCCCGTCCGCCGGCGCCCAGTCGAAGCAGTCGAGCGCCTCGTGCGTGCCGACCGGCAGCTCGCGCGTGAAGGACTTGCCGCCGGCCTCCGTGGAGAGCACGACCGCCGCCTGCCCCGCGGGGATCCACGGGCTGCCGCCCCGGAGCGCGACCCGCTGACCCGGGTCGGCCGCCGTGACCCCGTACACCTGACCGGCCACCTTGACCCCGACCTTCAGGTCGGCGTACACGGTGCGGTTCGTGTAGCCGGTCGCGACGGTGGCCGTGCCGCGCTCGCCGACCGCGGAGCACTGCGCCGTGAGGTCCTCACCGTCGATCCCCGCCCAGGCGCCGGCCCACGGCTCGTCGACGTCGACCGCGACGCCGGTGCTGCCCGCGTGCGCGTCCTGCGCGGTCCCGCGCACGGTGAGCGGTGCGTCGTCCAGGGCGCCCGTGCTGTCCGCGAGGAGCGTGAGCGGCACGTCGACGCCGGCGCGGGGCGCGAGCGTCGTGCCCGCCGGCGGCTGGCACGTCACGGTCTGCGCCTCGCCCGGGCTGCACGTCCAGGCACCCGTGGGCACGGCGGTGACGAGGCCCAGGCCCTTCGGGAGGGTGACCGTGACGCGCGGGTCGACGGCCGGCTGGTCGCCGCTGTTGCGCACCGCCAGGCGCAGCACGCCGTCGTCGGGGTTGTGGAACGCGAGGGTCGACGGCGCCGAGACGCGGATCTCCGGGCCGTAGTAGCGGACCGGGGTCGGGGCGAACGACCGACGGACGGGCTCGACGCCCTTCGCGCGCACCGAGCCGGCGAACGCGTACTCTCCCCCCGACTCGGCCTGGACCCGGACCAGGAGGTCCTGGGTCGCCCCGGGGGCGAGGACGCCGACCGAGCACGAGACCAGGCTCGTCCCGTCGGCCTGCCCGACGGGGCTCCCGCACGGGAGCGCGGCAGCGCGGAGCTGGCCGACGACCGTGGCGCCCCGAGCGACGAGCGCCGAGCTCGGTGCCGAGACGCCCGCCGGGAGGGTCAGGTCGACGAAGACCTCCTCCGCCGAGCTCCCGCCCGTGTTCGACGCCGTCATGACCAGGTCGGCGGGCTCGCGAGCGGCGAGCGCGACGGACTGGAGCGACAGGTCGAGCGCCGCCGGACCCGGCGCGGGGGCGACCGTACCCGGGTCCGTCGGCCCGGTCGTGCCCTCGCCGGGACCGGAGCCGCCGGACGTGCCACCCGGCGTCGTGCCGTCGGACGTGGCGCCCGTGCCCGTGCCCGTGCCCGGCACGGTCCCGTCGCTCACCGTGTCGTCGGCGGCCGTCGCGTCCTCGCCGGCGGGGTCCTCCGGGATGTTCGCCGGGTCGGTGGGGTCGGTCGCCGGGTCGGTGGGCGTGTCCGTCGCACCGGAGGTCGGGGACGGGCTCGGCGAGGGCGACGTGAGCGCGGTCGGCTCCGGCTCGGGGTCGGACGAGAACACGCCGAGCGCGCCCGCGACACCGAGGCCGGCCACCGCCAGGACGCCCACCGTGACCGCCGCCGCGGCGAGCGGGGCCGACGAGACGAGGGCGACGATCCCTCCGGCCCCCGCCGCGGCGAGCGCGCCGCTGCCGGTGGCTGCGCCGCCCGCGACGACAGCTCCCCCGCCGGCGCCCGCGGCGGCACCGGTGAGCCCGGCGCCCTCCGTCGCCCCCGCGGCCGCGGCGCCGGCTCCGCCGCTCGCACCACTGCCGCCCGCGGCCGCGCCACCGCTCGCGCCACCGCCGGTCGACGACCCCTGCAGCGCCCCGGCCGCACCCGTCCCGACGGCGGCACCGCCCGCGACGGGCAGCGCCGTCCCGACGAGGCCGAGCGCGCCGACACCGAAGACCAGCGGGGCGATGACCGCACGCATGCCGTGCGAGACGTCACCGAGCTCGAGCACGAGGGCGCGGCAGTCGTCGCAGCCCTCGAGGTGCGACTCGACCCGTGCGGTCTCACGCTTGGCGAGGCCGCCGCGCACGTACGAGCCGAGGAGCGAGTTGACCGTGCGGCACTCCTCCGCGGGCACCGCGGTGAGGTGCTGCTGCAGGTAGGCCTGGCGCAGACCCTCGCGCGCGCGGTAGGCGAGCGCCGAGACGCCGTTGGCCGTCAGACCGAGGATCGGCGCGATGTCTGCCGGCGAGAGGTTCTCGACCTCCGTGTACCAGAGCACGGCACGCCAGCGCTCCGGAAGGTCGAGGTAGGCGCGCGTGACCGTCGAGCGCTCGAAGCCCTCGAGCGTGGGGTCCTCGGTCGAGGCCATCGGGCCGAAGGCGGTCTCGAAGGTGCGCTCGTCGTCGGTGGGCTGCGTGCGCCGCGCGCCGTTGACGAGGTCGTAGGACAGCCGGCGGACGACCGTGAAGAGGTAGGCGCGGAACGTGACGTCGGGGCCGCCGCCGCCCTGCAGCACGGAGAGCGTGCGGGCGAACGCGTCGGAGACGACGTCGTCGGAGTCGGCGTCGGAGCGGACGTACTGCCGGGCCACCGTGCGGGCCGCCGCGGCGTGGCGCTCGTACAGCACCCCGTAGGCGCTCGTGTCGCCCTCGCGTACGGCCGTGATGAGCTCGGCGTCGCTGAACGCCTCGCTCCACAACCGTTCCTGTGCCTGCGTCATGCCACCCGCCCCGAAGACCGCCCCCTTCTCCGGGGCGTACGGTCGCCATAGTAGACGTCCGTCCAACTCCGGCCTAGGTCTCGCCGAGCGGCGGACCGACACCCGGCGGACTCGTCCCGGTTCGCACCTTTTCACCCGGGCGACGAGCTCCGGAAACTCGTCCGTCGGAATCGCGTCATGACTCGGGCGCTCCACCGTCTCCTCTACATGGACCACCTCCATGGGTATGCCGTGCCCGCCGCCGAGACCCTGCGCGAGCGCTGGCGACAGGCGAGCACGGAGACCGTCTGGCGGCGTCCGGGCGACTGGTACCACCCCGCCGTCGACGCGCTCACCGAGGCGGTGTGCGAGGGGCGGGACGTGACGCCCGCGGCGGAACGGCTCGGTCGCGTGCGCGGCGAGACGGGAGTGGGCATCGGCGAGTCGATCGACGACGTCGCCTGCCTGTACCGCGCGTTCGACCGCGACCCCGGGCTGGAGCCGCTCCGCGCCGTCGCGGTCGGCTGGGCGGAGGGCTACGAGGCGTCGCCCGTCGCTCCCGAGGTCCTGGACCCCGAGTCGGGGCTCGCGACCACGCCCTACCTCGTGCAGCGCCTGCGCGAGACGTACGGAGCCGCCCAGCGCGCGGGCGTGGCGGCCTCCAGCACGCACGGGCTGCTCGTCGTGGACGTCGCGCTCCAGGAGCTCACCGGATGGCAACGCTTCGCCCGGTCCGCCGCGATGGGCCGCGCGCTCACCCACACCTTCGGCGACGGCCACCCGATGGCGTCGCTCGGCAACGGGCTCTTCGTCGTGCTCGGCGAGCGCGGCACGGACGACGACAGCCTGCGCGTCGTGCTGCGGCACAACATCGAGCGGACCGGGCTCGCGCTCGGGGTCACCGCGATCCTGCGCAGGCCCCCGCGCGTCTGGCTCGAGCCGCTGCCGCACTCCCACGCGGCCGCCGTCGAGGTCCTGCACACGCTCCAGCGCTGAGCGCCGGCGCGCACGACGACGCCCCGGCCGCGCGGGCGAGCGCGCGGTCCGGGGCGTGTCAGGGGGGTGGGGCGTCCTGCGGTCCGGTGGTCGGCCGGACCGCCCTCGGCAGGTCCGTTCCGCCGTCAGCGCGGCGTGAAGGTGAGGCAGTCCGCGCGGTCGTCGCCGGACGCGCCGGCGCCGACGCGGATCGACGGGGCCGAGCACTCGAGCGAGGCGTTGTGGACGCACTCGGTGCGCTGGCAGGCCCCGACGTGCGCGAGGACCTTCTCGAGACCGCCCTTGGTGCCCAGCGGGATGAACGTCGCGCACTCGGCGTCACCCGCGTGACCGGCGATCGTCACGGCGCCCGCGTGGCACCCGTGGTCGTGGTTGTAACCGCACCCGTCGATCGAACACTCGACGACCTGGGGCATCTCCATGAGGCTGCTCATCGCGGTATCTCCTGTCTGTGCACGGACCCGGGGGCTGGGCTTCCACGTTCCACGGTATTCCCGAATTCCTGTGCTGTATAGCAAGGAAGGCCTTCCTCAGAAATGCGCACAGGAATGCGAATTAGCGCACACCATTGTTTCGAAAACTGCCCGACGGCGGCCCGGCCGGGCCCTCGTCAGCGCCGCCGGGCGGGGGTAGCGTCGAGACCATGGCCTCCTCGCTCGGCACGCCGTTGTTCTCGGGCGCCCACGCCGACCTGTACGCGGTCGGCGGCGACCGCGTGCTGCGGCGCTCGCGCTCGGGGGCCGACGCCGTCGCCGTCGCCGAGGTGATGCGCCACGTCCGCGCCGCGGGCTTCCCCGCCCCGCGGGTCGACGCCGCGACGGACGGCGACCTCACGATGGAGCTCCTGCGCGGACCGACCCTGCTGCAGTCGATCATCGGTGGGCGTACCCCGCTGGCCGAGGCGGCGCGCGTCCTCGTCGCGCTGCACGACGCCCTGCACGCGGTACCGGTCCCCGCGCCGGGGACGCGGGCCCGTGCCGCCCTCGCGGCGCCCTCGCACGCGGTGCTCGACACCTCCGGGCTCGCGGGCACCCCGTGCGTCGTGCACCTCGGCCTGCACCCGGCGAACGTCGTGCTGACCGTCGCCGGCCCCGCGCTCGTCGACTGGACGACCGCCCGGCTCGGGCCCGCCCGGCTGGACCTCGCGGTGACGGCGGTCGTCGTCGCCGAGGTCGCCGTGGACGAGGACGACGAGCTCGCGCCCGGGGCGCGCGTCCTGCTCGACGCGTTCCTGCAGCTCGCGGACCCGGCCCTCGTCGACCGTCTCGACGACGCGGCGCGCACACGGTCCGCCGACCCCGGGCTGGACCCGGCCGAGTCCGCCCTCGTCCCGGCCGCCGCGGCGCTCGTCGCGCGCGAGGCCCGCCGCAGCTGAGCCGCTCGGCGTCAGTCGCCCGCGTCGTCGGGCCGAGGACGCCAGATGACGAGCGCGCGCGCCTCGCCCTGCTCGACGAGCGTCTCGCGCAGCGCCTCCTCGACGCCACGGCGCACGCTGCGCCCGCGGGGCACGACGACGACGTCGCCGCTCGCCGCCGCGGCGAACACGCGACCCCCGGGCTCGACCCGCGCGGACAGCGCCTCGATACGACGCTCGAGGCGCTCGACCTGGGACTCGAGCGCGAGGATGCGCTGGATGCCCGCGAGGTTGATGCCCTCGTCGTGGCTCAGACGCTGCACCTCGAGCAGCTTCGCGACGTCGCGCAGCGAGTAGCGCCGCCCGCGGCCCGCGGTACGGCGGGGCACCACGAGGCCGAGACGGTCGTACTGGCGCAGCGTCTGCGGGTGCATGCCCGCGAGCGCCGCCGCCTGGGAGATGACGAGGGCGGGGGCGTCCTGGTCGACGCCCGGCTCGCGGCCGGCACCCTCGGTGCGGTACGCGGTCACGCCGACCGCCTCCTCACTCCACCGCCTGCCGGGCGAGGTCGGCGCGCACGTCCACGCCGTCCGTCTCGGCGGCGAACGTCTCGACGGCCTCGCGCGCGGCCTTCGACAGCTTCTGCGGGACCGCGACCTGGACGGTGACGAGCAGGTCTCCGGTCGCCTTGGCGGTCTTCACGCCCCGGCCCCGGACGCGCAGGGTGCGCCCGGACGGGGTCCCCGCGGGGACCTTGACCTTCACCGAGGACCCGTCGAGGGTCGGCACGGAGATCGTCGCCCCGAGCGCGGCCTCGGCGAACGTCACCGGGACGGTGACGCGCAGGTTGTTCCCGTCGAGGGCGAACACGGGGTGCGGCGTCACGTGCACGGTGACGACGAGGTCGCCGTCGGGGCCGCCGGCCATGCCGGGGCGGCCCTTGCCGCGCAGCCGGATCTTCTGGCCGTCGCGCACGCCCGGCGGGATCCGCGTGGTGACGTTGCGGCCGTCGACGGTGAACGTCACGGTCGACCCCTCGACCGCCTGGCGGAACGGGAGGGTCGTGGCCGCGGAGAGGTCCGCCCCGGCACGCGGGCGCGGCGCGCCGCCGAACTGCTGACCGGCACCGCCGCCGCCGAACATCGAGCCGAGGATGTCCTCGAACCCGCCGGCGCCCTGGCCGCCGGTGGAGTAGCGCACGCGCGCGCCACCCGG
>CAZFUQ010000125.1:0-11014 GCA_964521905.1 uncultured Cellulosimicrobium sp. | reverse complement strand
GACCTATTCATTACGAGTGAATCGCTCTACCGACTGAGCTAAGGCGGCGTGCTGCATCCCGGACCGCTCTGCGAGCCGGTGGCAACGAGCGCCTACTGTACCCAACGACCGGGCCAGATTCCAAAGCGGCCCGGCGAGCCGCCGTCGGGCAGCTCCTGCGTCAGCAGCGCAGGCCGTCCTCGGGGACGGTCCCGTCGACGAGGTAGGCGTCGACGACGTCCGCCACGCAGTCGTTCGAGCGGCCGTACGCGGTGTGCCCCTCGCCCTCCCACGTGAGCAGCACGCCGGAGTCGAGCGTCTCGGCCAGGCCCTCGGCCCACACGTACGGCGTCGCGGGGTCGTTGGTCGTCCCGATGACGAGGATCGGCGCGGCACCCTCGGCGTGCAGGTCGAACTCCTGCTCGGCGACGGGGTACTCCCACCCCTCGCACGTGAGCCCGCCGAACGCGAAGAACGAGCCCATGGTCGGTGCGGCGTCCTCGAGGCGCTCGAGCTGGGCCTGCATCGCGTCGGGGTCGTCGTCCTGGCGGGCGTCGAGGCAGTTGACGGCGCGGAACGCCTCGGACGAGTTCGACGAGAACGTCCCGTCCTGGTTGCGGTCGTTGTAGTAGTCCGCGAGGAACAGCAGCATCGTCCCGGTCCCGTCCTCGAACGCCTCGGTCAGGGCCTGGGTGAGCAGTGGCCAGTTGACGTCGTTGTAGAGCGCGAGCGCGACGCCGTAGAACGCGAGGGTCTGCGTGACGCGGCGGTCCGACGTCGTGGGCAGCGGGTTGTCCTTCGCGGCGTCCAGGAGCGACCGGATCTGACGCATGCCGTCGTCGGCGTCGCCGTTCAGCGGGCAGCCCGCTCCGGCCTGGCAGTCCTCGACGTACGCACGCAGCGCGTTCTCGAAACCCACGGCCTGCTGCTCCGCGACCGCGTCCGCGTCGAGCGTGGTGTCGATCGCGCCGTCCAGCACGAGGCGGCCCACCTTGTCCGGGAACAGGCCCGCGTAGGTCGCGCCGAGCTGCGTCCCGTAGGAGTACCCGAGGTACGCGAGCCTCTCGTCCCCGAGGACGGCGCGCAGCATGTCCATGTCGCGCGCGGCGCTCTGCGTGTCCACCTCGCCGAGCAGCTCCCCGGTGTTCTGCGCGCACGCCTCGGCCCAGGCGCGACGGTCCTCGACCACGTCCTGCAGCCCGGCCTCGTCCGTACCGAAGTCGCGCGACAGCGACTCGTCCTTGGCCTCGTCGTCGAGGCACACGACCGCGGTCGAGGCCCCGACGCCGCGCGGGTCGAACCCGACGAGGTCGTAGGCCTGGGTGACGCGCTCGCCCACGGTCGGCGCGAGCGACGTGACGAAGTCGACGCCCGACGCCCCCGGCCCGCCCGGGTTGGTCAGGAGCGAGCCGAGTCGATCGCCGGTCGCCGGGAGGCGCTTGAGCGCGATCTCGATCTCGCCCGCGCCGGGGTCCTGCCACGAGAGGGGCGCACGCGCCGTCGCGCACTCCCAGCCGCTGCCGCAGTCCTCCCACGCCAGGGTCTGACCGTAGAAGTCCTCGAACCCCTCGGGTCCGCTCTCCCCCGTTCCCTGGGCGGAGGCCGCGTCGTCCGCGGGCGACTGCATCTTGGGGGGTACCGAGCACGCGGCCAGGACGAGCGCGAGCACGAGGGTCACGGCGCACGCCACGGCACGGCGGGCGGAGGAGGTCGTCACCCGACCACGGTATCGGCTGGTCCGGCGTGCGCAGGACGGCCCCAGGGTCCGGGGCCGTCCTTTCACGCGCTCTTCACTCCCGCGGCTCGCGGTGGCGTCACCAGGCGGTCTACTCCTCGACCCAGGCCGACCCACCGGTGGTTCCGTCGGTCGCCGGCGGGACGACGACCGTCCCGCGGTCCCCGAGGACGACGCTCACCTCGGTGCTCGGGTCGACGTCGTCGGGCACCGCGACGACGGACGTCGCGGGCACGTAGTCCATCGTGCAGGGGGTGTCCGCGGGGATGTCGACGAACGTCACGACGACGTCGCTCCCCCGGACGTCCGCATCCGCCTCGGCGAGCACGGGGCACGTGCTCGACCCGTACGTGACGACGAGGAGCAGGCCGGGCTCGGCGCTCCACGCGGCACCCGTGCCGCCCTCGGTCGGCGCGTCGATGCCCGGGGGCAGCCCCAGGCCCTGTGCACCGGCCTCGACGGCCATGGTCGCGGCGTCGGGCCAGCCCTCGTCGTCGCCGTCCGTGGCGGCGTCGCTCGGCTCCTCGGACGCGTCGTCGGTCGCCTGCGAGGACTCGGTCGTGTCGTCACCGCCCCCGTCGGTCTCGGAGGCGCACGCGCCCAGCAGCGTCACCGCGAGGGCGAGCGCGAGGGCGGAGGTCGCACGCGCGGCGCGCGACGTACGGCGGGTGGGAACCATGGGATCTCCTCGGTCGACGGCGGGTGCGCGACCATCCTGGCCCGAGCGCCCCACCACCGCCCGGCGGGGCGCGCCGGGGTCACCGATCGTGACCGGACGGTGACCCAGGACCGGTGCGACCTGGAGACGACGGCACCCGGGTGCGACGATCCGGGGATGGTCGCACCTCCCTCGGCCCCGTCCACCGGGCCCGCCCCGTTCCCCTGGGGCCTGCGCACCGACCTGCGGCGGCACGGGGACGGCGGCGACTCGAGCCGCGTCGGGTACGTCGAGCTCTTCTTCGACCTCGTCTTCGTCTTCGCGGTCACGCAGCTCTCCCACGGCCTCGTCGCGCACCCCGGGGCGGAGGCGCTCGCGCACACGCTCGTCCTGGGCGTCGCGGTCTGGTGGGTGTGGGTCGACACGATGTGGGTGACGAACTGGCTCGACCCCGAGCGTCTCCCGGTGCGCACGCTCCTCGTCGTGCTCATGCTCCTCGGCCTCGTCCTCGCGAGCGCGATCCCGGAGGCGTTCGGCGACAAGGCGCTGCTGTTCGCCGTCATGCTCGTGACGATGCAGGTCGGGCGCAGCGCCTTCACGACGGTCGCGCTGGGTCGCGTCTGGCCGGAGAACGCGCTGAGCTTCGCCCGCATCACGACCTGGCTCGTCGTCTCGGGGTCCGTGTGGGTCGCGGGGGCGCTCGTCGAGGAGCACCGCCTGCTGCTGTGGGGGGTCGCCGCCGCGGTCGACGTCGCCGGCCCGCGCGCGATGTTCTGGCTGCCCGGGCTCGGGGCGACCCGCGCGAGCGTGTGGGTGGTGCGCGGGGAGCACATGGCCGAGAGGGTGAGCCTGTTCGTCATCATCTGCCTCGGCGAGTCGATCATCGTCACGGGTGCCGCGTTCGCCGAGCTGCCGCTCGACGCGACGACCGTCTCGGCGTTCGGCTCCGCGTTCGCGAGCACGGTGCTCATGTGGCTGCTCTTCTTCGACCGCTCCGAACGCCGCGCCACGGCGTACTTCACGTCGCGCGCGGATCGCGGCATGGTGGCGCAGACGGCGTACACCTACGTCCCGTTCGTCATCGTCGCGGGCATCGTGCTCACCGCGGTCGCGGACGAGCTCGTGCTGCTCCACCCCCTCGGGCACGACGGCACCCGGCACGCCGACCTCTGGACGGCCGCCCTGGTGTGCGGCGCGGCCGCGACGTACCTCGTGGGCAACGCGCTGTTCCGGCGCGCCACGGGTGGGCGCTGGTCGGTCCCGCACCTGCTCGGCGCCGTCGCGCTCGTCGTGCTCCTCGCCGCCCACGCGTGGCTCACGCCCCTCGCGCTCAACTGGTCCTCGGACGCCGTGCTGCTCGCCGTGATCGTCGGGGACGTGCTCCGCGCGCGCCGGCAGGCGGGCGCGGTGTCCGTTCGCCGGGCGCAGGGCGACCAACATCGCTAGGTTCGCCCTGACGGCGCACGACGTCCGGTCGTGCGCGGTGTGCGGCATCCGTCGAGAAAGGTCGTGACCCGTGGATTTCTGGGACTTCTTCTGGCTCCTCGTCTGGAGCTTCTTCTTCATCGCCTACCTGATGGTCCTCTTCCAGATCATCGCCGACCTGTTCCGCGACCGGGGGCTCTCCGGCTGGTGGAAGGCGCTGTGGATCATCTTCCTCATCTTCCTGCCGGTCCTCACCTCGCTCGTCTACCTCATCGCGCGCGGACGCGGGATGGCGGAGCGGCAGGCCGAGGCCGTCGCCCGGGCCAAGCACGACACCGACAGCTACATCCGCGAGGTCGCCGGCGCGTCCCCGGCCGAGCAGATCACGCACGCCAAGGCGCTCCTCGACTCCGGGGCCGTCACGCCGGAGGAGTTCGCCCAGCTCAAGGCCAAGGCGCTCGCCTGACGACGGCGCCGACCTCCTGACGGACCGCCGGCGACGGGTCGGGCGCACCGCACGGTGCGCCCGACCCGTCGCCGTGCGCGGGCTCAGCCCTGGGGGCGCAGCGCGATGACCATCGCCTCGACCGCGAGCAACGGCGAGACGTTCCCCTCGAGCCGCTCGCGCGCGACGCCGATCGCGTCCATGCGTCGCACCGTCTGCTCGGGCGTGGAGTCCCCCGCGAGGGTCCGCACCGTCTGCGCGAGCTCCGTGTTCACGAGCTCGACCTCCGCGCCGAGCTGCACGACGAGCACGTCCCGGTAGAGCGAGAGCAGGTCGACCATCGCGCGGTCGAGCACGTCGCGCTGGTGCCTGGTCGCGCGCCGCTTCTGGTCGCCCTCGAGGTCGCGCAGCTGCGAGCGCAGGCGCGGCGGGAGCGTCTCGCCGTCCGCGACGCCGAGCGCACGCAACAGCTCGGCCTTCTCCGCGGCGTCGCGCTCCTCGGTCGCCGCCTTCGCCTCGGCCTGCGCGAGCTCGACGAGCTCGCCCGCCGCGAGCACGGCGTCGCCCACCCCGCGGACGCGGCGCGCGAGCGAGAGCACGGAGGTCCGGCGGTCACGGGCGCCCGCGTCCCGCGCGAGACGGCGGGCGAGCCCGATGTGGCTCTGCGCCGCCCGGGCGGCCACGAGCGCGACGTCGGCGTCGACGCCGTCGCGCTGGACGAGCAGCCGCGCCACGGCCTCCACGGGCGGCACGCGCAGCACGACGCCGCGGCACCGCGAGCGGATGGTGACGAGCACGTCCTGCGGGCTCGGGGCGCACAGGATCCACACCGTGTGCGGCGCGGGCTCCTCGATGGCCTTGAGCAGGACGTTCGTCGTGCGCTCGGCCATGCGGTCCGCGTCCTCGACGACGATGACGCGGCGCCGGCCCTGGGACGGGCTGCGGCTCGCGACGGTCACCAGGTCGCGCACCTCGTCGATGCGGATCGTCACGAGCTCGGTCGCGACGACCTTCACGTCGGGGTGGGTGCCGGCGAGCACGGTGCGGCACGCCTGGCAGCGCCCGCACCCGCCCTGCTCGCACTGCAGCGCGGCCGCGAACGCGCGCGCCGCGTTCGACCGGCCGGACCCGGGCGGCCCGGTGACCAGCCACGCGTGCGTCATCGCGGCAGGGTCGGTGGCCGCGGCGCTCAGCGTCGCGACGGCCTGCTCCTGCCCGACGACGTCGTCCCAGACGCTCATGCGTGCGCGGCCCCGGCCCCCGGCACGGCCCCGTCACCCGGTTCGTAGCCGATCGCGCTGTCCGTGTCGTCGAACCCGTCGTCGGGGTCCGCGGCGACCGTGTCCTCCGCCTCCTCGACGACGGGGGTGAGCTCGAGCCGCGCCGCGACGTCGACGCGGATCTGCGCCTGGAGGTCGTCCACGGGTGCCGACGCGTCGAGCACGACCCAGCGGTCCGGGTCCGCCCCGGCCCGCGCGAGGAACGCCTCGCGCGTGCGACGGTGGAACTCCGCGCCCGCTCGCTCGAGGCGGTCGTGCTCGCGCCGGATCCGCGCCGCGGCGGTCGCCGGGTCGAGGTCGAGCAGGATCGTCACGTCGGGCATGAGGTCCTGGACGGCCCAGCGCGAGATGAGCTCGACCTCGTCCACACCGAGCTCGCGCCCCCCCGCCTGGTACGCGACCGACGAGTCGAGGTAGCGGTCCGTGACGACGATCGCACCCCGCCCGAGCGCCGGGCGCACGAGGCTCGCGACGTGGTGCGCGCGGTCCGCGGCATAGATGAGGGCCTCGGTGCGCGCGTCCATGTCCTGCCCGTGCAGGACCGCGGCACGCAGCTCCTTGCCGAGCTCGGTGCCGCCCGGCTCGCGCGTCAGCACCACCTCGCGGCCCGTGAGCTCCCCCAGCCACCGCCCGAGCAGGCGCGACTGGGTCGACTTGCCGACGCCGTCGCCGCCCTCGAAGGAGATGAAGTACCCGGGTGCGCTCACGGCGACCACCCTAGCCGCGACGTCGGACACGGCGGCTCAGGTACCGAGGAACACGTCCGTGCGCAGGTGGCGCACACCGGCGCGGCGCGCGGCGGCGCGCACCGCGGCGACCGCCCCGGGCGGACCCGACGCCAGGACGTCGCGCGTCGCGAGGTCGGGGACCGCGCGGGCGAGGGCGTCCGGGTCGGCGAGGGCGGCGTCGACCCACGTCCACCCGGCGGGCAGCGGCCGCCCGTCGCGCAGGACGGGTCCGGCCGGCCCGACGCCGGGCGCGCCGGCCCGCACGACCGCCACCACGCGCGACACCCCCGGCACGTCGGGCGGGAGCACGAGCTCGCGCGCGTCGCGCACGGCGTGGACGAGGACGACGTCGCGCCCCAGGGGCCGGGCCGTCGCGAGGTGCGCGAGGAACGGCGTCACCCCGACGCCCGACGCGACGAGCGCGAGCGGCCCGTTCCCCGCGGGCAGGACGAAGTCGCCCCACACACCCGTCGAGCGCACCTCGTCACCGGGGCGCAGGTCCGCGAGCGCGCGCTTGAACGCCGACGGCCCCGCCGGACCACCGTCGACGCGGGTCAGGAGGCGCACCTCGCCCGACGCCGGGTCCGACGCGATCGACAGCGCACGTCGACGCCCGCGCGCGTCGTCCGCGGCTCCCGGGACGTCGATCTCGAGGTACTGGCCCGCCACGGCCCGCAGCGGGCTCGTGGGGACGAGGCGCAGGTCGAGGAGATCGCCGCGGCGCTCGCTCGCGGTGACGAGCAGCGTCGAGGGGCCACGGCCGGACAGCACCCACGCCACGACGTTCCCCACGACGAGCGCGAGCTCGGGCGTCAGCGGGGCGTCGACGTACAGCGGCGCGACCGACAGCACGGCGACGACGAGCGCGACGACCGTGCGCTGCCACCGCCGCGCGGGGGTCGTGAGCGGCTCGCTGAGCATGAAGCCCGCGAGGAAGACGACCGGGCTCGCGCTGAGCGCCCACCACGCGGCGTCGGCGACGGACGTGCCGAGCAGCACGTAGCCGAGCACCGTCAGCGCCCACGCCGGCACGGCGTACGCGGCCGCGTAGCCGAGCCGGCGCGTGCGCCACAGCACGAGCAGCGCGCCCACGGCCACGACGGGCAGGAGCGCCGCGCTGCCGACCCACCAGGACGCCGTCGCGATCCCCGGCACGACGAGCGCGAGCAGGCCGAGCGCCGCGGCGCCCGCCGCGGCGGGGTTGAGCAGGTGCCTGCCCCGCACGGCCACGACGTACTTCGACAGCCCCGCGACGAGGCCCGCGGCGGCGACCGTGAGCAGCCCGGCCGCCGTGGTGCCCGGCCACAGCAGGAGGAAGAGGATCAGCCCCGTGACCGCCCACGACGTGGGGTGCGGACGGCTCCGGGTCACGCGGGCGCCCACGGTCGTGCCGAGCCAGGTCGCCGCGAGCGCCGTGGCGGCGCTCGCGAGCAGCGCGACGGGATCCGTGGCGAGCGCGCCGGTCCCGGCGAGCACGACGGCGGTCGCACCGATCGCGGCGAGGACCCCGAGGACGAGGGTCCCCATGGGGACCCGGCCGAGGGCGGCGTCCAGGCGCGCGAGACCGGGGCGGGGCGCACGGCGGGCGGCGAGCCGGTGCGCGGATCCCGGGCGCCCCGAGGCGGTCACGGGCGCGGCGCTCATGCGAAGACCTGCCCGTCGATCCCGACGGCCTGCAGCGGCCCGGTCGCAGGCATCCGCACGACGCCCGTCGCTCCCGGCAGGGCGGCGAGGACGTCCCCGGGGGCGAGGAAGAAGGCGGCGGTCGCGGCGGCGTCGGCGAGCATCGCGGTCGGCGCGACGGCCCACGTCGCGACGACGTCGCGCACCGGCTCGCCCGTGCGTGCGTCGAGCACGTGGTGCTGCTCGTCGCCCCATGCGCGCCGGTTCACGGCCGACGCGCAGATCGCAGCGCCCTCTCCGGGCACGCGCACCAGCCCGACGGCACGGGTCGGGTCCCACGGGTGCTCCAGCGCGACGCGCAGCGCCCGGCCCGTGCGGTCGCGGTGCCGGAGGTCCCCGCCCGCGTCGACGGTGGCGGACCCGACGCCGGCGACCGTGAGCACGTCCGCGACGAGGTCGACGAGGCGGCCCTTGCCCACCGCGCCGACGTCGAGGAGCACGGGCCGGGTCGGGTCGACGGTGGCGCTCGCCAGCTCCCACCCGAGCGCGGCCCACGGCGGCACCGGGTCGGGCCCGTCCGGGCGCGGGCGCAGGGTCGGCGCGGAGTCGTACCCGCGGGCCTCCAGGGCGTGCCCGACGAGCGGGTTGACGGCGCCGCCCGTGACGTCGGCGAGGGTGCGGTACAGGTCGAGCATCGCGACGCCGTCGGCGTCCACGTGGTGGCGGCGCGGGGCGGACGCGAGGTCGGTGACGAACGAGTCCGCGCGGAAGCGCGACCACGTCGCGTCGAAGACCGCGATCTCCCGGCGGACCGCCGCCTCCAGCGCGGGGTCCCACGGTCGGTCCACGTCGATGGTCCATCGCGTGCCGATCGCGTCGAGCTCGAGCCGCGTGCCCGGGGCGGTCAGCACCTCACGCACGGGCCTGCTCCTGGATCTGCGCGACGGCCTCGTCGAAGCCCTGCGACGTGAGCGAGGACCCGGCGACCTTGTCGACGTCGAGGTCGTCGAGCGCGACCCCGACGACCTCGGCCGCGATGCCGTCGGCGAAGCGGCTCTGGTACTGCGCGGACGTGCTGCTCGCCGCCTCGGCGGAGACCTGCACGTCGGTGACGACGTCGTCGGCGATCGTCAGCGTGACCTCGATCGACTCGGTGCCCCCGGGCGAGACGTAGCTCCCGTCGGCCGTCCACGTCCCGTCGACGTACGTGCTCGTGGCCGAGGCGGGGTCCTCCGTGCTCGCGCCGTCGTCGTCGGTCGCGTCGTCGTCGGCCGACACGTCGGCCGAGCTCTCCTGCTGCGTGGAGGTCGACCCGCTCGCGTCGCCGTCCGCGGCCGTCCCGTCCGTGGCGGTGGCACCCGACGTGGCGCACCCTCCGAGCACGACGAGAGCGGACAGGGCGGACAGTGCGGCGAGTGCGCGGCGGTGCCTGACGGTGGTCCTCATGGTGGCTCCTCGGGTCGCGGTGAGGGTGCCAGGACACCGCGCCACGATCGGTCGACCCCGTGGGGTCGCTGTGGGGTCGCTGTGAGGCGGGGCGTCGGAGAGGCCGACGAGCGGCCGGGCGGGGCGCACGCCGCGCTAGCCTCGGTCCATGCCCGACCCCGCCACCGCCGTCTCCCTGCCCTCCCCCGGCGCCGCGTTCGCCGGCCGCACGTTCGACGCGGTGCTGTTCGACATGGACGGCACGCTCATCGACTCCGTCCCGGCCGTCGACCGGAACTGGAGGAGGTGGGCCGCCGAGCACGGTCTGCCGGACCCCGACGACTTCCAGATCCAGCACGGGACCCCGGCCCGCACGCTCATCGCCGAGCTCCTGCCCGCCGACCTCGTCGAGCCCGCGTACGAGCGCATCCACGCGCTCGAGCTCGCGGACAACGAGGGCGTGACGATCCTGCCGGGCACGCGCGACGTGCTCGCCGCCCTCCCGGCCTCGCGGCAGGCGATCGTCACGTCGTGCACGGGCCCGCTGGCCGCGGCGCGCATGGCGGCCTCCGGCCTCGCGGCGCCGTCCGTCCTCGTGACGGCCGACGACGTCGCGCGCGGCAAGCCCGACCCGGACCCGTTCCTCCTCGGGGCAGAGCTCCTCGGCGTCGACCCGACGCGGTGCCTCGTCGTCGAGGACGCGCCCGCGGGGATCGCCGCCGCGCGGGCGGCGGGGTGCGCGACGCTCGCCGTCACGGGCACGCACACGGCGGCGGAGCTCGCCGCCGCCTCGCCCGCACCCGACGCCCTGGCGACGGGACTGCACGCGGTGCGCTTCGTCGTCGGGCCCGACGGCGTGCGCGTGACCGACGCCTGAGCGTCAGTAGACGCCGGCGCGCAGCGCGGCGGCGACGACCCGGGACGCCGCGGCGTGCACCTCGGCGAGCTCGTCGAGCCCGAGCCCCGTGGCCGCGACGATCGCGGGCGGGATGCGTTCGGCGTCCCGACGGCGCGCGCGGCCCTCGGCGGTGAGCGTGACGCGGACCTGGCGACCGTCGTCGGGCGAGCGTGAGCGGCGCACGTACCCGAGCGTCTCGAGGCGCTTGAGCAGCGGCGACAGGGTCCCGGCGTCGAGATGCAGGCGCGATGCCAGGTCGCCGACGGTCGAGGTCGTGCCCGCCGCGTCGTCCTGCCACAGCGCGAGCAGCACGAGGTACTGGGGGTGCGTGATGCCGAGCGGCTCGAGCAGCGGCCGGTACAGCGCGACCATCCCCCGCGCCCCCGCCGAGAGCGCGAAGCAGACCTGCGCCTCGAGCGCGAGCGGGTCGGCGAAGGGGTCCGCGCCCCGCGCGGTCGTCCCGCTGCCCGTCTCGTCGTCCACCACGTCGCCATGGTAGCGAGGATCGCGATACTCTTGGTACGCCAATGATTGGTGCACCAAGCATCTGGTGCACACCGACGAGAGGATGCACCGTGGCGCGCAAGGACGATCACCGCACGCTCGGCATGCGCATCACCGAGAGCTTCCTGCCGATCTTCGGTCCCGCGCAGGTCAGCCCGCAGGACGCCGACGGGCGCGGCGTGTCGGACGCCGAGCGCGACCGCGACCGCGAGCTGCGCACCCGCTTCGAGCGGGTGACCGGCCCCGACGGCCGCACCTACGTCGTGGAGCACGAGGACCGAGGAGAACCCGCCGGGTCGTGACCCGACCCCGGC
>CAZFUQ010000124.1:7676-11057 GCA_964521905.1 uncultured Cellulosimicrobium sp. | reverse complement strand
AGCGCCACGACCCGACGCAGGGCTACCGTCAGGGCAACGACGTCGGCACGCAGTACCGGTCCGCCGTGTACTGGACGACGCCGGAGCAGGAGAAGGCGGTCCGCGAGACCGCCGAGCGCTACGGCAAGGTCCTCGAGGCCAAGGGCTACGACCCCGTCACGACCGAGATGCGCCCCGCGGCCGAGGCCGGTCCGTTCTTCTACGCCGAGGACTACCACCAGCAGTATCTCGACAAGAACCCGAACGGCTACCGCTGCCACGCGACCACGGGCGTCCCGTTCCCGGACGCCGCGTAGTCCGCACGAGTCACACCCCGACGGCCCTCGATCCACCGGATCGAGGGCCGTTCACAACGTGGTGATCTCCTCGACGCGGTGTCGCAGGACATGAGCAAGCCCCGACCTCCGCGCGCAGGTGCGGGACGGCGTCGTCCCCGACGTGCACGCCCACGTGCGCCCCCGAACGGGTCGGTCGTGCGGTTCAGAGCACCAGGTCGAGCGCGCGCACGGTCGCGGCGTCGACGCGTCGCAGCGAGTCGTCCGCCCAGAGCCCGGAGCACCGCAGCGCCACTACCGCTCGGCCCAACAGCGCGAGAACCCCGCTCGCATACCGCCGGCAGCACACCGAGACGTGAGAATCCGCCCCGGATCCGGCTCGATCAGGGGCTGATTCTCACATCTCGGCGAGGGCGCCTCGGCAGGGCGCGCGATCGGAGGCGGATCGTGGGTAGATGGAGGGCATGACCTCGATCCCCACGCTCACCGCACAGGACGGCGCCACGCTCCCCGCGATCGGCTTCGGCACCTACAAGCTCAACGGCGAGGAGGGTGCCGACACGATCGCCCGGGCGATCGACACCGGCTACCGGTTGATCGACTCGGCGTTCAGCTACGAGAACGAAGGCGCCGTGGGTGCCGCCGTCCGCCGCGCGGACGTCCCGCGCGACGACGTGATCGTCACGTCCAAGCTCCCCGGCCGCCACCAGGCCCACGACGACGCCGTCCGCACGGTCGAGGAGTCGCTGTTCCGCACCGGCCTGGACCGCATCGACCTCTACCTGATCCACTGGCCGAACCCGCGCGTCGGGAGGTACGTCGAGGCGTACGAGGCGCTCGTCGAGTGCCGCGAGCGCGGGCTGATCCGTCATGTGGGCGTCTCGAACTTCCTGCCCGAGCACCTCGACGCGGTGATCGCCGCGACGGGCGTGACGCCGGTCGTGAACCAGGTCGAGCTGCACCCGTACTTCCCGCAGCCGGAGCAGCGGGTCGCGGACGCGGAGCGCGGGATCGTCACCGAGGCGTGGAGCCCGATCGGCCGAGCGAGCGACCTCCTGACCGACCCGGTCGTCACGCAGGTGGCCGAGGCCCACGGCGTCTCCCCGGTCCAGGCGATCCTGCGCTGGCACGTGCAGCTCGGCGTCGTGCCGCTGCCCAAGGCGTCGTCTCCCGACCGCCAGCGTGAGAACCTCGAGGTGTTCTCGTTCGAGCTCACGGCCGCCGAGATGGACGACCTCGCGACCCTCGCCCGACCCGACGGCCGCACGAACGACCAGGACCCCGCGGTGTACGAGGAGTTCTGACCGACGACCCGTCGCTCCACGCCACACGTCGTGGCACCGTGGGAACGTGACGCCACGTGCCCTCGCTCCGGTGCCCGACGCCGCGCGCCCGCCCTGGTCGGTCGGCTCGCCGTCGCGGCTGCTCGCCGCGGTCCTCGTCTCGGGCTCGGCCGTCCTGCTCTTCGCGGTGCACGTGCGCCCGCTCGGGTACGTGCCGCTCGTGCTGGGGATCGCGGTCGGCCTCGCGGTGGACCGGCGTCTGGGGCGCGACCTCGCGCTGATCGGGCTCGGCATGGGCATCATCTCGACGATCCCGCTCGAGGCCGACCTGACGGACGCCGGCATCGCGCGCTTCGCGGTGGTGCTGTCGCTCGCGGTGCTCGTGCCGTGGGCGCTGTCCCGGTTCGTCTTCCGGGCACGGTCGATCAGGTTCCCGGTCGCGACGGGCAGACGGTGGTCGCGCGGGCAGGTCGTGTACCTCGTCGTGGTCGTCGTCGCCGGCTACCTGATCCTGCCGTTCTACTTCATCGGGTCCGGGGCTTACCTCAACTGGCCCGAGATCACGGGCGGGCAGGAGGTCGCGCGGCTGTTCGTCGGTGTGAACGCCGTGGGGATCTGGGACGAGCTGTTCTTCGTGTGCGTGGTGTTCGCGCTGTACCGCGAGCACTTCGGGCTGTGGACGGCGAACCTGCTCCAGGCGACGGTGTTCGTGTCGTTCCTGTGGGAGCTCGGCTACCGCGAGTGGGGACCGTTGATCACGGTCCCGTTCGCCCTCGTCCAGGGCTGGATCTTCTCGTGGAGCAGGTCGCTGACCTACGTCGTCGCGGTGCACCTGCTGTTCGACGTCGTGGTGTTCGCCGTCCTCGTCCACGCCCACCACCCCGAGCTGTTCGACGTCTTCGTGACAGCACCTCGCTGAGACCGTCCATGCCAGAACCCTTGCCAGCGGGCCCTCGCGGGACGACAGGGTCGAGGACGAGGAGGGCAGCATGCCGGCGTGCACCCGGCCGATGCGCGGTCAGACGGTGCGCGCGAGGAGCACGCGACGGACACCGTCGACGCGGCAGGCCGCCGCGACGGCGCGGGTCGCCGGACCGTCGAGAAGAGTCACGGTCGCGATGACGACGGCGACCCCGACCGACGCCCCGGCGACCACGTCGTGCGGGAAGTGCACCCCCTGGGCGACTCGCGCCGACCCGACGAGCACGGCGAGCACCGCGGGCAGGACGACCCACAGCGCGACGTCGCGCACCGGTGCCCGGTACGCGTGGCGGGCGGGCACCGCGCCGGGCACGCGGACGGCGGGCGCGCCCGCGAGCACGACCGCGGTCGCCAGGGCGAACGCGATGGCCGTGTGGTTGCTCGGGAACGACCAGTCGCCCGCGGCCGGGCAGTGCGCCACCTCGACGAGCTCCCAGCACCCGCGCGGCTGGCGCACGAGGGACTTCACGATCTCGCTGGCCCCGTAGGCGACGACCGCGCCGACCCCGGCCACGAGCGTCGTCGCGACGGCCGCCGGACCACCCCGGCGCGACCGCCACGCCACCAGGCCGCACAGGGCCAGGAGCACGAGCACGCCGCCCTCCGCCACGAGCTCGATCCCCGGCAGCCCGGCGGTCCGCGCGGTGATCGCGAGGTAGAGCTCCTGGCTCGGGCCGCGCAGCAGGCGCGCGACCAGCAGGACGCACGCCGCCCCGACGACCCACGAGAGGGCGGTCACGACCTGGGACACCCGCCCGGACCCGTCGGTCGGGTGGTCCGGGCCCGCGACCTGGACGGCAGGGACGTCGAACGGGTCGGGGAGAGGGTCGGGGAGAGGGTCG
>CAZFUQ010000124.1:0-7576 GCA_964521905.1 uncultured Cellulosimicrobium sp. | reverse complement strand
GGGTCGGGGAGAGGGTCGGGGAGAGGGTCGAGCAGCGTCGTGGCAGGGGACGAACCGGGCGAAGTCACCGCACGAGGGTATGCCCGGTGAACACCGGGTGAACATCCGCCCCACGGTGGATCTCCGCCGCCTCGCCTCCGCCCACGGCCTCACCACGGGCCGGGCCCACCGCAGCCCGGAGGCGCTCACCTCCCGTGGTCGAGCACCCGCGCCATGACGCGCTGGGGGCCGGCGCTCCCGCCGAGGTACGCGCCCCGGTCGCTCAGGCCGGCACGCGCGTAGGCGCGTCGCCCGGCGACGTTGGCGTCGTTCACCGTGAGCACCAGCGCCGCGTACGGCGCGGCCCGACGGCGCACGCGCGCCAGTGCCGCCGTCGCACCCGGGAGCAGGCTCACCACGCGCGAACCGACGCCGGCCCCCTGCCACGCCACGTCGACGAGGAACCCGCGGAAGAGCACGACGTCGGCGCCGTCGATCCCGTCGAGCAGCGCCACCACCTCGGGCGCCGCACCTCCCGGGTGCAGGACCCCGAGCGCCACGGGACCGCCGCCCGGCGGCCGGGCGACGACGAGGTGCCGGTCCGGGTCGGACCGCGCCGCCTCCACGACGCGGGCGGGCGGCGCGACGAACGCCTCCTGCCCCGGCGCCAGGCGCAGGCCGAGCGCGGCCTCGAGGAGCCGGGCGCGCTCGGCCGCGGGCACGGCGTCGAGCACGACGAGCTCGACGCCTTCCGCTCGCGCACGCACGACCTCGGTGGCCACGATCCCCTTCACCGACGCTTGCCCCCGCGACCACGCGAGTCACGGCCCTTCGGCGCGCCCTTCCTGCCCTGCTTGCCGGGGTTGCGGCCGCCGCCGGTCTTCCCCGACCCCGTCCGCGCTCCCCCGGAGCGGGACGCACCTCGTCCGTCCTGGCGCCCCGCCGCGCCCCCGCGCCCGCCCGCGTCGGCGGCCGGCGTCGGGCTCGGGGCCGCCTCGGCGCGACGGCCGCGCGAGCTGTTGACCGTGCGCCCGCGCACGATGCCGACCATCTCCTCGATGAGGTCGTCGTCGCGCTCGGCGACCCACGCGAGCGCGACGGGCGCCGTCGGCACGCCGTCCACGTGCCGGTACGTGACGTCCTTGCGGTGGTGCAGGCGCGCGAGCGACTGCGGCACCACGGCGACCCCCACGTTCGCGGCGACGAGCACGACGGCGTCCGCGGTCGTCGCGGGACGCTCGAGCGCCGCCTGCCCGGGCGGCCCGGGGGCGTCGTCGGGCGCGCCGGGCTCCCCCGCCCAGGGGACCACGTCGTCGAGCGGCCGCAGGAGCACGTCGTCGGCGAGGTCGGCGAGCGCCACCGGCTCGTCGGGCTCGAGCGCGGCGAGCAGGTGGTCGCGCGAGACGATCACGACGGGAGCCTCCTCGTAGAGGCGGATCGCGCTCAGCACGTCACGGTCCACGGGCAGGCGCAGGAGCGCGGCGTCGGCCTCGTCGTCGCGCAGCGCACGCTCGGCGTCGCCCGGCTCGACCGCGACGAGGTCGAGCGGGACGTCCACCAGGCGCTCGCGCCACGTGCGGACCCACTTCGCGGGGGTCACACCCGGCACGTACGCGAGCCGGAAGCGTCGCCCGGCACCACCGTCGTCGCTGGTGCCACCGGCGTCACCGGTCGTTGCCTCGGGGGTCGTGCCCGCGTCGTCGTCCACCCGACCAGCCTAGGCGCGCGACCGGACGTCGACCGGCCGACTACCCTGGAGCCCATGACCCCCAAGCAGTCCGCGCAGACCATGAAGCCCGCCACCGCGGCGAAGAAGCTCGGGGTGTACCTGCCCGCCACGCCGCAGGAGTTCCAGGAGGGCACCATCACGCGGGCCCGGCTCGAGGAGCTCGAGAAGAACCCCCCGGAGTGGCTCAGCGACCTGCGCCGCAACGGTCCCCACCCGCGCCCCGTCGTCGCGGGCCGCCTGGGCGTCTCCATCTCCGGCCTCACGCGCGGCGGCCTCACCGAGCCGCTGACGACCGAGGAGATCGACGCGCTGCGCCAGGACCCGCCCGCGTGGCTGGCGACCGAGCGCGAGATCCAGAAGAAGGTCCGCGAGGAGGAGGAGCGGCTCGCCGCCGCACGCGCCAAGAAGGCGTGAGCGCCAGGCCGCGGGGTCAGTCCCCCGGGTCTCCGGCTGCGGGATCCGGGACCGGGTCCGCTCCGGTCGCGGAGTCGGTCGCAGGGTCCGCCGGCGCCGCGGCCGACGCCGCCCGGTCGGTGTGGCCGAGCGACAGGTCGGGTGCGACCGCGTCCCGCACGCGCCGCTTGAGGTCCGGGATCTCGGGGAACCCGCCGTCGACCGTGCGGTCCCACAGCAGCACGGGTCCGTCACCGGCGTCGAGCGTCACGCGGAAGACACCGCCCGTGCCGGGCACGAGCGCGACCTCGCCGAGTCGGGTGCGGAACGTCTGCAGCAGCTCCTGGGCGACCCAGGCGGCGCGCAGGAGCCAGCGGCACTGCGTGCAGTACTCGATCGCCACCCGCGCCGTCCCGCCCGGCACGGTCGTGGGAACGAGGACCTCGGCGGGACCGGGCTGCGCGGCGTCGTCCGTCATGACGCCAGCCTACGGTCGCCACCGCGGCGCGGGACGTGGCGTCCCGAGGGCCGCGCGCGCCCGCCCGGTCCGGTCGGCGTCCCGTCGGGCACGACCTCACGTGCCGCGCTCGGCGGGGAGCCGCCCGCTCGCGACCGCCGCCTCGAGCGCCGCGTAGTCGCGCTCGACGACGTCGGCGTACGACCGCGCCCAGCGCGCGACCGCGTCGTCGAACACCTCGGAGCGCCCCAGGTAGCCGTGCACCACGCGCGACCCCGGCGACTGGCTGTGCGCCCGGGCGAGGACGCGCCCGCACAGCTCGCCGTACCGCGAGAGCTGTGCCGTCGTGAGGCGGTCGAGCTCGACCGAGCCCTTCATGTCGCGGAACTGGCGCCAGAAGAAGTCGACGCGCGGTCGGCCCGTGCGCTCGGGCATCTCGACCTCGGCCCAGCCGAGGAACGGGTCGGAGTGCGCCTGGAGGATCCGCTGCGCGGCGACGACGCGGCGCCCCTGCGCGTACACGGGACCGGCGGGCACGAGGCCGGCGGGCAGCGCGTCGGGCATGCCGCCGTAGGTCGCCAGGACGGACCGCACGGCCTCCTTGACCTGCAGGACGAGCGGCTCCCCCGCGGGCCCCTCGAGCAGGAGGATGTAGCAGCGCGTGCCGACGCTGCCCACACCCACGACGCGCAGCACGTGGTCGACGAGCGCGAACTGGCTCAGCAGGAGGCGCACGTCGGCCCGCAGCGGCTCGCGGTAGGCCTCGAAGAGGGCCGTCAGCTCCTCGATGCTCACCGTGTCCACGTGCTGCGTGACCGGCGGCTGGTCGACGATCCGCGTCCTGCCGTCGGCCGTCCGCGTGGTGATCTTGCGGACCACCTGCTCCGACGTGCGCCGGCGCGCCCTGCGCACCGTGCGGCGCAGCTCCTCGCGGCCCTCCTTGCGCAGCAGCGGTTCGATCGTCTCCGTGTCGACCTGGTACGTGAACCGGTCGAGGGCGCTGCGTGCGCCGGCCGTGGCGATTCCCTCGCGGTACCCGCGGACCGCGAGGCGCGCCGCCTCGAGGCACTCGGCCTCCGACATGCCCTTGTCCCGACCGCCGACGTACAGGCTCGTCGCGAGGCGCTTGACGTCCCACTCCCACGGGGCGTCGGCGGCCTCGTCGAAGTCGTTGAGGTCGAACACGATCCGGCGCTCGGGCGAGGCGAACAGGCCGAAGTTGGAGACGTGCGCGTCGCCGCACGCGACCACGTGCACCCCGGACCGCGGTCCGTGGCCGAGGTCGTGCGCCATGGTCGCGGCGGTGCCGCGGTAGAACGCGAAGGGTGACTCGAGCATCCGCCCCACGCGCAGGGGCACGAGGGCCTGCAGCCGGTCGCGGTTCTGCTCCTCGATGATCGCGACCGGGTCCCGGTCGGGGAGCGCGAGCGCCTCGTGCGTGCGACGCGGCGTCCGGTCGCGCAGGACGCGACCGGCGGCACGAGACTCGGCCAGGGTTCGCGGGACGTCCACCGGTGCCTCCTCGCTGCCGTGGATCGCACAGTAGCGCCGACGCACGCGGCCGGCACGGTGGACCGCACCCTCGGGCGTCCGGGTCGGGGAGACTGGGGCGGTGACGACTCCCCCGCCCGACCTCGCCGCCCTGCTCGCGCGCCTGCGCACCGACGACGACGGCCCGGACCGGGAGGACGCACCGGTCGCCGTCGACGCGGCCGACCGGCTCCTCCTCGACGAGGCGGCACCGTGGCTCACGCACGCGCGGCCCGGCGACGTGGCCGTCGTGGACGACCGGTACGGGGCGCTCACGCTGGGCACGGTGCTCCTCACCGGGGCCGACGGACCGCCCGCACCGGGCGGGCAGGTGCGCGTCCACCAGGACGCGTGCACCGCGGAGGCGGCGCTCGACGCGAACGCGGCCGCCCTGGGGCTGAGCGACGCGTGCACGCACCACCCCCTCGGCCCCGGGTTGCTGGCCGGGGCGCGCGTCGTGCTGCTCCGGCTCCCCCGCGGCCTCGCGGCGCTGCGCGACGTCGCGGAGCACGTCGCGCGCGAGGCCGACCCCGACGTCGTGCTGCTCGCGGGCGGGCGGGTCAAGCACATGACCCGGGCGATGAACGACGTGCTCGCCGAGTCGTTCGGCGACGTGCGCGCGAGCCTCGCGCGCGGGAAGTCGCGCGTGCTCGTGGCGAGGGCGCCGCGGGAGGCACGCGGCGGGCTCACCTACCCCGTGACGACGGAGCTGCCCGACGTCGGCCTCACGGTCGTGGCGTCCGGGGCCGCGTTCGCGGGGGCCGGCCTCGACCTCGGCACGCGGTTCCTGCTGGAGCAGCTCGGTGCTGCCGGGGCCGAGGACGACGGACCGGGACCCGGGTGGCCGCGCGACGTGGTCGACCTCGGCTGCGGGACGGGGCTGCTCTCCGTCTGGGCGGCGCGGCGCTGGCCGCGGGCGCGGGTGGTCGCGACGGACCGTTCCGACGCGGCGGTGCGATCGGCGGTGCTCACGGCGCGGGCGAACGGCGTCGGGGACCGGGTACGCACGGTGCGCGACGACGCGGGCACGACGCTCGCCGACGCGAGCACCGACGTCGTGCTGCTCAACCCGCCGTTCCACGACGGCGCGGCGCTGCGCACCGACGCAGCACACCGCATGTTCGTGGCGGCGGGGAGGGTCCTGCGGCCCGGCGGGGAGCTGTGGTGCGTGTGGAACTCGCACCTGCGCTACCGCCCGGCGCTCGAGCGTGCGGTCGGCCCCACCGTGCAGGTGGCGCGCGACCGGCGGTACACCGTGACCCGCAGCACCCGCGCGTGACGCACCGCGACGTCGTGCCGGTGGCCGCCGCTCGCGCGTCGGCCACCGGCACGTGACGGGTCACTGCACGTCGACGACGTCCACGACGAAGACGAGCGTGTCCGTGCCACCGATACCGGCCTGCGGCACGCCGCGCTGGCCGTAGCCGTGCTCCGGCGGGATCGAGAGCAGCACGCGCGAGCCGACGTTCTGCCCGACGAGGCCCTGGTCCCAGCCGCCGATCACGGCGCCGACGCCGATCGGGAAGGCGATGGTGTCGCCACGGTCGTAGGAGTTGTCGAAGACGTGGCCGCCCCAGGTCTGCCCGAGGTAGTTCACGACGATGTTCCGCCCCGACGTGACGGCCGGACCGTCGCCCTCGGAGAGCACGACGACCTGCAGACCGGCGGGCGCGTCCGCCTCCGGGAACGTGAGCGTCGGCTTGTCGCCGAACGTCCCCGAAGCGGTGGGAAGGGTGGACTGGTCGGTCACGAGGATGCCTCTCGTCGGAAACAGGAAGCCCGCGCGGACGCGGGTCTTCCTCACCTTACGCGGATCCGCGCCCCGACCGGCAGGCTCTTGCACATTCTGGCTAATAGTATTAGCTTAGCGGCTATGAACACGAGCCACCTTGTCAAGCACCTCGCCCGAGCCGAAGGACGCCTTGCCTACACCGTCACGGGCGCCGGCCCGCTCGTCGTCGCCGCACCCGGCATGGGCGACCTGCGCGCCACGTACGACGACGTCGTCCCGCACCTCGTCGCCGCCGGGTACCGCGTCGCCGTCATGGACCTGCGCGGCCACGGCGACAGCGACACGACGTTCGCGACGCACGGCGACGAGGCGACGGCGTCCGACTACGTCGCGCTCGTCGAGCACCTCGACGCGGAGCTCGGCACCGGCCCTGCGGTCCTTCTCGGGAGCTCGATGGCGGCCTCGGCCGCCGTGGTCGCCGCCGCGGAGCGGCCCGAGCTCGTGCGCGGGCTCGTACTCCTCGACGGCTTCCTCCGGGAGCCCTCGTCCCCGGCGAAGCAGCGCGCCCTGCGCGCGCTCTACCGCGTGGCGTTCGTCCGGCCGTGGGGGGCGGCGTTCTGGGCGTCCTTCTACGGCTCGCTGAACAAGGGCCGGCAGCCGGCGCGCCTCACCGACCACCAGGCCGCGATCCGCGCCAACCTCTCCGAGCCGGGGCGCCTGCGCTCCTTCCGGGACCTGACGCTCCAGCTCGACCACCGCGTCGTCGAGCCGCGCGTCGCGCAGGTCCGGGCGCCCGCGCTCGCCGTCTTCGGCGCGCTCGACCCCGACTACGCCGACCCGGCCGCCGAGGCCGCGTGGGCCGCGGAGTCGCTCGGCGCCACGACGCTCGTGCTGCCGGAGGTCGGGCACTACCCGCAGCTCCAGGCACCCGAGGAGGTCGTGGCCGCGACGATCGCCTTCCTCGCCGACCTGCCCGACGACGCCGCGCTCCGGGCCGGCGCGCGACCCGCGCGGACGGAGGACACCCGTGGCTAGGGCGGGGTTGTCCCGCGCGGCCGTCGTCGCCATCGCGCTCGAGCTCGTCGACGCGGGCGGCCCGACCGGCTTCGCCGACCTCTCGCTCGCGAAGGTCGCCGCGCAGGCGGGCGTCGCGACCCCGAGCCTCTACAAGCACGTCGGGTCGCTCGCCGCGCTGCGGCGCGAGGTCTCGGTCGTGTCCGTCGAGGACTTCACGCGCACGCTCACGGACGCGACGGTCGGCCTCGCCGGGCCCGACGCCGTCGCCGCCCTCGCGCACGCGACCCGCCGGTTCGCGCACGCCCACCCGGGGCGCTACGCCGCGGTCCAGGTCGCACCGGACCCCGACGACCCCGCGGACGCGGAGCTCTCGGCCGCGGCCGGTCGCTCCGTCCAGGTCGTCGCGGCCGTGCTCCGCGGGTACGACCTGCCCGGGAGTCGCACGACCGACGCCATCCGGTCCGTGCGCGCGAGCCTGCACGGGTTCGTCGCCCTCGAGCTCGGCGGGGGCTACCGGCTCCCCGTGGACCTCGACCAGAGCTTCGACGTCCACGTGCGGATGCTGCTCGCCGGGCTGGAGTCCCTCACCGACGCGCCCTGACCCGGTCCGTCGCTCGTCACCGCGCACCACGCGGCCCGTCCCACCGACCGTCAAATCCCCCCACCCCACCCCACCCCCACCCCCACCCCCAACCTCCGCCGAGCACGACCTGGGGGTCGTTATCCGACGGATAACGAC
>CAZFUQ010000123.1:10743-11058 GCA_964521905.1 uncultured Cellulosimicrobium sp. | reverse complement strand
GCGCGCGTGAAGTTGCCCGTCTGGGAGTCGACGATCGTGATGTTCGGGTTGTCGGCGGTCGCGTCCTCGAAGCCGGCCTTGCGGTCGATCGCCGGGGCGGCACCCGTGGTGCCCTGGAGCTCGACGACGTTGATCGGCTCGGTGCCGAGGTTCTCGGAGACCCACTCGCCCGCCATCTCGCCCTCGAGGACGAAGTCGGAGCCGATGAAGGACTCGTAGAGCGTCTCGTCCTCGGAGTCGACGGCGCGGTCGGTGAGGATCACGGGGATCCCGGCGTCGCGGGCCTCCTCGAGCACCGAGTCCCAGCCGGACTCG
>CAZFUQ010000123.1:0-10733 GCA_964521905.1 uncultured Cellulosimicrobium sp. | reverse complement strand
CGCGTCGGAGAACTTCAGGTCGAAGCCGTTCTCGGCCGTGAGCGTGTCCTGGATGGACTTCGTGTTCGCCGCGCGCCAGCCGGACTCGGCGCCGACCTGCGAGAAGCCGACGACGATCGTGTCGCCGTTCCCGCCGTCGCCGCCCGCCGCGGTCTCGCCACCGCCGTCGCCCCCGCTGCTGCACGCCGCGAGCGCGAGGACCGCGGCACCGGCGAGGACACCCGTCAGACGCGTACGCGCCTTGGTCGTGCTGAACATGCTCTCCTCCTTGAGATGCGACCCCGGTGTCGTACCGGGGCCCCTGGTCGAACCAGCCCATCGTTGGACTGTTGACTCTTGTTGGTACATGTTTGCTTGTGTCAATGTCTAGCGGTGTCACACCCTCACCGCAAGCCCTGGACCCGCCTGTCGCATAACCGTTCGATAACCCTTCGGTCACCGCCCGGCGGACGAGCCACCCCGAGCCGACGACGGCCGGGAGAGCACGGCTCCAGAACCTGAGATGTGAGCGCTCACACCCTCTGAGGAGAGATGTTAGCGCTCACACAACCTGGGCGGAAGACTTCTCGGTCACGGTTGGATCACGACCTCGACGTCCGGGCCCGGAGGCGCGGACGTCGAGGTCGTGCGGCAGGACGCGTCGCGGCCCGGAGCCGCTGCGTCGGCGCAGGTGGCGCGGCCCGGCTACCCGATCGGCGCCGCCCGCGGCCAGCCGTCGGCGGTCCAACCGAGCTCCTGCAGGGCGAGACGGAAGTCGCCACCCTCCCGCTCGTCGTAGTAGTGGAACGCGAGGACGGCACCGTCCGAGGTCCTGGACACCGACTGCCCGCCCGGGCCGATCGCCCAGCCGTGCGACGCGAGCAGCTCCGTCCCTCCGCCGAGCGCCATGTCCGTGCCGTCGGCGTCGAGGTAGGGCCCCGCGACGTCGCGCGAGCGCCCCACGGCGACGCGGTACGTCGAGTCCGTCCCCCGGCAGCACGAGTCCCACGACACGAAGAGGTAGAACCAGCCGTCGTGCTCGAGGACCGCCGGTGCCTCGATCGGGTTGTGCGGCACCCCGGCACGCGAGGCGACCGTGACCGGTTCGGCGCCGTCGGCCGGCTTGCCGCTCGGCCACTCGACCGGGACGGCCTGGACGCCGCCCCAGAACGAGCCGAAGAACAGCCACGGCGACCCGTCCGCACCCTCCACGACGGTCGGGTCGATCGCGTTGAGGTTGTCCTCCCCCGGCCGCGAGCGCACGACGACGCCCTGGTCCGTCCACCCGTAGCCGGGGTCGGCAGGGTCGATCGTCGTGCCGGTCGCGACGCCGATCGCGGAGTCGTTCGAGCCGAACGTCGACGCCGAGTAGTACAGGTACCAGGTGCCGTCGTGCTCGACGACCTCCGGCGCCCAGTAGTTCTCGACGCCGTCGAGCTCCTCGCGCACCCACCGCGGGTCGCCGCTCGCGTCCCACGCCGTGCCGGCGTCCTCCCAGGTCCGACCCCCGTCGTCCGACCGGCGCACCTGCGGGGCGCCGAACCCGACGCGGACGTCACCGGTCGAGTAGACGAACCACGGCTCGCCGTCCGCTCCGACGACGAGCGCCGGGTCGTGCACGCGCAGGTCGCCCGTCAGCTCCAGGGCCCGGCCCTCGACCGGCTCCCACGGGCGCCAGAAGGCCAGCACCGCCACCACGACGAGCGCGAGGGCCCCCGCGACCGCGGCGACGAGCGCGGGTCGCGCGGCCCGTCGAGGTGCCGCCGCCTCGACCGCGGGGGCCGTGCTCACGCGCGGGCCAGGCGCAGCACGGACCACGAGACCGGGGGCAGCTCGGCGCGCGCCCGGTCGTCGGCGACCTTGGCCGACGTGTTCTCGACGGGGACGACGCTCGTCGCGTCGTCGGCCGTGGCGGCCCAGGTGTGGTCGGGGTTGGACAGCGTGAGCGCCTCGACGAGGCGCAGTCCCGGGAAGCCGCGCAGGTCGACGTCGAGGTCCACCGGTCGCGTGGTGGAGCGGTTCACGGCGAACAGCACGACGTCGCCCGTCTCCGCGTCGTGCGTCGCGACGGCGTCGAGCACGGGTACGTCGCCGAACCGCGCGGTCTCCTCGGTCGGGGACTGCACCGCGACGCGCAGCACCTCGCCCGCCGCGTGGCGAGCCGTGAGCGCGAACGGGTGGAACGTCGTCTGGCGCCAGGACCGGCCGCCGGGCTCGGTCATGATCGGGGCGATGACGTTGACGAGCTGCGCGAGCGACGCGGCGTGCACGCGATCGGTGTGGCGCAGGAGCGAGACGAGCAGGTTCCCCACGACGACGGCGTCGGCGACGTTGTACCGGTCCTCGAGCAGGACGGGAGCGACGGGCCAGTCGTCGCCCGACGGCGGCCTCGACTCGGCACGCTTCTGGTACCAGACGTTCCACTCGTCGAACGAGATGTGGATCCGCTTGGTGTGCTTGCCGGCGGCGCGCACCTGGTCCGCGGTCGCGGCCACGGAGTCCACGAAGTGGTCCATGTCGACGGCGGACGCGAGGAACGAGGCGAGGTCGCCGTCCTCCTCCCAGTAGTACGCGTGCGCCGAAACGTGGTCCACGTGCTCGTACGCCTCGGTGAGCACGACGCGCTCCCACTCCCCGAACGTCGGCATGTCGGAGCTGGACGAGCCGCACACGACGAGCTCGAGGCCGGGGTCCATCATGCGCATCGCGCGCGCGGTCTCCGCGGCGAGGCGCCCGTACTCCTGCGGCGTCTTGTGGCCGATCTGCCACGGGCCGTCCATCTCGTTGCCGAGGCACCACATCTTCACGCGGTACGGGTCCTCGACGCCGTTGGCGCGGCGGCGGTCCGACCAGGAGGAACCGCCCGGGACGTTGCAGTACTCGAGCAGGTCGAGCGCTTCCTGGACGCCGCGCGTGCCGAGGTTGACGGCCATCATGGGCTCGACACCGGCCTTGGCAGCCCAGCGCATGAACTCGTCGACCCCCACGAGGTTCGGGTCGCTCGAGTGCCAGGCGAGGTCGAGGCGCGTGGGGCGCTCGTCGACCGGGCCGACGCCGTCCTCCCAGCGGTAGCCGGAGACGAAGTTGCCGCCCGGGTAGCGCACGGTCGTGACGCCGAGCTCGCGCGTGAGGTCGAGGACGTCGCCGCGGAAGCCGTCCGCGTCGGCGGTCGGGTGGCCGGGGTCGTGGATGCCGGTGTAGACGCAGCGGCCGAGGTGCTCGACGAACGAGCCGAAGGTCCGGGGCCGGACGGGTCCGACCACGAAGGCCGGGTCGAGCGTGACGGTGGCGGCGTGCATGGGTCCTCCGGGATGGTGCGGTGCGCCGTCGGGCGGTCGCGGTGGTCGGTCGTGGGCAGGCAGGCAGGGCCGGCGGTCGGGGCCGGGTCAGGGGTCGAGACGCAGGAGGCGCACGCCGTGCGCGGGCACCTCGACGTCGATCAGGTGGTCGCCGCCGGTCGCGGCGCTCGGGGGCACGAACGGGACGCGCTCGCCGGTCCAGACGTCCACGAGCGCGGCGGGCCCGCCGTCGGACGGCCCCGCCCCGGCACGGACGGCGAGGCCCGCGGACGCCGCGGGCACGACGACGCGGCGCGGCGCCGGGGCGGTCGAGAAGATCCCCGCCCAGCGCACGCCGTCGAGCGTGGCGTCGCCCGCGGCGCCCCACACGACGGTGTCGCCCTCGCGCAGCAGCTCGCGGCCGCCGTCGGACCGGTTGAGGACGTCGAGGACGTCGGTCCGGGTGAGGTCGGCGACCGTCGCGGCGTCGGACTCCGGCAGGTGGCCGCCCACGAAGAGCGGCGAGCGCGCGAGGCACCACAGCGAGAGCATCGTGCGGCGCTCCGCCTCGGTGAGGAGGCTGTCGCGGGGCTCGCCGCGCTCGGCGCGCACGCCGATCCGGCCGAGCGGGAGCATGTCGGCGTCGGCCCAGCCGCCGGGCCGCTGGTGCGGGGCCCAGCGGGCCATGCGGCCGAGCTGGGCCTCGACGTCGCCCCAGCGGTCCCACAGGTCGTCGCTCACCCGCCACATGTCGGCGTGGCGACGCAGGTGGTCGAGGTGGGCGAGCGAGAGGTCCGTCCCGGGCGAGAGCGAGACCACGACCTCGCGCCCGTGGCGCTCCTCGGCGCGCGCGACGGCGTCGGCGAGGGCCTCGACGGCGTCGGCGTGGTACGGCGCCAGCATGTCGTCGACCTTGAGGAGGTCGACGCCCCAGCCGACGACCCGGTCGATCTGCGCGTCCAGCCACGCCCGTGCGGCGGGCCGGGCGAGGTCGAGGCCGTAGTTGTCCGAGTTCCACGTGCACGTGCTCGACCGGTCGGCGATCTCGCCGGTGCGGCGGTCCGTGCCGGGTACCGGGAGGTCGGCCTCGACGGCTCGGCGCGGGATGCCTCGCATGAGGTGGACGCCGAACCGCAGGCCGAGGTCGTGGACCTGCCGCGCGAGGGGCGCGAACCCCTGGCCGCCCGCCGCGGACGGGAACCGGCCGGGCACGGGGCGCTGCACGCCGAGCTCGTCGAGCAGCACCGGGGCCGCGTCGTTGTAGCCGCCGGCGCGGGCCGTCGGTTCGTACCACTGGATGTCGACCACGACGGTCGACCAGCCGGCACCGGACATGTGCTCGGCGAGGAAGCGCGCGTTGTCGAGGACCTCGGCCTCGGTCACCGTGGTGCCGAAGCCGTCCCACGAGTTCCACCCCATCGGGGGTGTCGCGGACGCGGTGCGGTGCATGGTTCGTGGGCCCCTCTCGGGCGGGTGGACGACTGGCTCGACGATGACCGAGGCGACTTCTACAACGATGTAGATCGAGATCGTGCAGGTACCGCGGGGGGTTCGTCAAGCCCGTCACCCGAACCCGCCGCACAGACTTCTACATCGATGCAAATCCGTGATGACCCGCGCTTGACCCTGTGCCCACCGGTGTGCAACGGTGCTCTCCATCGAGTTTTCATCGATGTAAACGAGAGGTCGACGACGACGTCCACGGCGGAGCAGCCGCCTCACCGACAGTCGGCCCGCGAGCACAGGACCGAGAGGAAACGTGATGAGGAAGTCACGACTCATGGCCGGCTTCATGGCCGGCGTCATCGTCGCGAGCACGGCTGCGTGCGGCAGCGGCTCGGGCGGGGACGACGGGCTGACCTTCATGTTCCGCGGCGGGCCGGACGAGAAGGCCGCCTACGAGGCCGCCATCGCCAAGTTCACCGAGGAGACGGGCGTCGGGGTGAAGATGATCGTCACCGACGCCGACCAGTACGCCACCAAGCTCCAGGCCGCGGTCTCCGGGAACAACGTGCCCGACGTCTTCTACATCGAGCAGGCCAGCCTGCAGTCCTACGTCGGGTCCGGGGTCCTCATGGACATCACCGACCAGGTCGCCGAGCAGGGCGTCGACCTCGACAACATCTGGGAGTACGGCGTCGACTCCTACCGCTTCGACGGCACGCTCCAGGGCACGCCGGACGGTCGCCTGTACGGCCTGCCCAAGGACGTCGGCCCGTTCGCGTTCGGCTACAACAAGACGATGCTCGAGGCGGCCGGCATCCCGCTGCCGGACGCGGACGTCCCGCTCACCTGGGACGAGTTCGTCGCGATCTCGAAGCAGCTCACGACCGACACCGACGGTGACGGCGCCGTCGACCAGTGGGGTACCGGCCTCAACGTGCAGTGGAACCTGCAGTCCCTGGTGTGGAGCAACGGCGGCGACTGGACCAACGCCGACCGCACCGAGGTCACGGTCGACACGCCCGAGTTCGCCGAGGCGCTCCAGGCGTTCGCCGACCTCACCAACGTCGAGGGCGTGACGCCGTCGGCCTCCGACGCCGCGACGCTCGACACCTACCAGCGCTGGATGGCCGGCGAGATCGGGTTCTTCCCCGTCGGCCCGTGGGACGTGAGCGTCTACAACGAGCTCGAGTTCGACTACGACCTCATCCCCTGGCCGTCGCTGGGCGGCGAGGAGAGCGCCACGTGGATCGGCTCGCTCGGCATCGGCGTCTCCGCGACGACGTCGGACGCCGAGAACGCGGTGAAGCTCGCCACCTACCTCTCGACCGACCCGGAGGCGCAGCAGACGCTCGTCGACGCCGGCATCCAGGTCCCGAACCTCGTGGACATGGCTCAGGAGTGGGCCGTCGCCCCGGACGCCGAGCCGACGAACCGCCAGGAGTTCCTCGACATCGTCGAGGACTACGGCCGCGCGATGCCCGCCGCGTTCACGTACGGCGCCGAGTGGTACGACGAGCTGTGGATCAACATCCAGCCCGTCCTCGACGGCAAGCAGACGGCCGCCGACTACCTCGCCGAGGCGCAGCCGAAGATGCAGACGCTGCTCGACGAGTCGAACGCCAACGCCGAGCAGGCCGCGGCAGGCAGCTGACCGTCCGGCGCGGCCGTCGGCGGTCCCCGGGACCGCCGACGGCCGCGCCGCCGCGGCAGCGCGACCCGTACGAGCCCCGAGAGGAACACCCCGATGACGCAGACCGTGGACGTCGACGACGCCGCCTCGACGTCGCCAGGACCGACACCGCCCCCGGCGACCCGCAGCGCGAAGCAGCGCAACCGCCTGCACCGCAGCGAGCACCGTTGGGCGCTGGCGTTCGTCGCCGCGCCCATGGTCGGCTTCGCCGCCTTCATGCTCTACCCGCTCGGCTTCGCGGTGTACGCGTCCTTCACGAGCTGGAACGGGCTCGGGCCGATGCGGTTCGTGGGCCTCGACAACTACGCGACGCTCCTGACCGACGAGTACTTCCACAAGAGCCTGTTCAACACGTTCTTCTACATGATCGGCATCCCGATCGGGATCGTGCTCGCGCTCCTCCTCGCGATCGCGCTCAACCGGAGGCTGCCGGGCCGCACGTTCTTCCGCACCGTCTACTACGTGCCCGTCATCTCGTCGCTCGCGGCCATCGCGATCGTGTGGCAGTTCGCCTACAACGGCGACTTCGGCCTCGTGAACCAGGTCCTGTCCTGGTTCGGGATCGACGGGCCGGACTGGCTCCAGAACACCGCGACCGTCAAGCCCGCGATCATCATCATGGCCGTCTGGAAGGGCCTCGGGTACTCGATGCTGCTCTACCTGGCCGCCATCCAGTCCGTGCCCGCCTCGCTCTACGAGGCGGCGGCCCTCGACGGCGCGAACGCGTTCCAGAAGTTCCGCTCGATCACGCTGCCGATGGTCCGGCCCGTCACGTTCTTCATCGTCGTCACGAACGTCATCGGCGGCGCCCAGCTGTTCACCGAGGTCAACATCATGACCCCGACGGGCGGGCCCGAGTTCAGCTCCGCGACCGTCGTCTGGTACATCGTCCGCAAGGCGTTCAAGTACCAGCAGATGGGCTACGCGACCGCGATGGCGGTCGTGCTCGGCCTGATCATCCTCGTCATCACGCTCATCCAGTTCCGCCTCAACCGGCGCAACAGCTTCAGCATCGACTGAGGGCAGGAGACACGACCATGAGCACCGCTCTCTCCGGTGGCACGACCCGCCACCGCATCACCAACATCGTCCTGCTCGTCGTCCTGAGCATCTTCGCCGTCGTGATGATCGCGCCGCTGCTGTGGATGTTCACGACGTCGCTCAAGACCAAGGCCGAGGTCTTCGCGCTCCCGCCCGTGTGGTGGCCGTCCGAGCCGCAGTGGGACACCTACGTCCGGATGTGGTCCGACGCGCCGATCCTCTCCGGCTTCAGGAACAGCATCATCGTGTCCGTCACCGGCACCGTGATCGGCTCGGCGACGTCCTCCCTCGCCGCGTTCGCGCTCGCGAAGATGCGCCTGCCGGGCAAGAACGCGATCTTCGTCGCCCTGCTCACCGGGATCATGATCCCGTTCCCGACGGTGATGATCCCGCAGTTCGTCATCTTCTCCCGGCTGCACTGGGTCGACACCCTGCTGCCGCTCATCGTGCCGCTGCTGTTCGGCAACATCGTCATGATCTTCTTCCTGCGGCAGTACCTGCAGTCCGTCCCGGACTCGCTCGTCGAGGCGGCGAAGCTCGACGGCGCGTCGTACTTCCAGGTCTTCCGCGTCATGATCCTGCCGATGATCCGCCCGGCCATCGCGGCGCAGTTCATCCTCTGGTTCATGACGGTCTGGAACGACTACCTCGCGCCGATCCTCTACCTGAACTCCCCGGAGAAGCAGACCATCCAGGTGGTCATCGCCAACCTCAACGTCGAGTTCGCCACGCAGCGCGACTACCCGCTCATCATGGGCGCCTCGTTCGTCGCGCTGCTGCCCATCCTCGTGGTGTTCCTCGTCTTCCAGCGCCAGATCATCGAGTCGGTCGCCCTGACCGGGACGAAGGGCTGAGCGATGACGACGTCCCTCCCTGCCTCGGGCGTGCCGTCCCCCGGCGTGCCCGACGACCTCCCCGACTGGGGTGGGCGCCACGCGCACGACCCCACCGCCGTCGTCGACGACGAGGGCACCTACTGGCTGTTCTCCACGGACGCGTCCGCGGACGGCCCCGTCCGAGCAGGGGTGCAGGTCCGCCGCTCGACCGACCTCGTGACCTGGGAGCTCCACGGCTGGGCGCTGCCCGCAGTCCCCGCGCCCGCCCGGGCGTGGTCGGGTGCGCAGGGGCTGTGGGCACCCGAGGTCGTGCACGTCGACGACGAGTGGCGGATGTACTACTCCGCGTCGACGTTCGGCTCCCGGCGTTCGGCGATCGGCCTCGCGACGGCGCCGCACCCCCGCGGGCCGTGGTCCGACCGGGGCGTCGTCGTCGCGAGCGAGCACGTCGCCGAGCCCGAGGGCCTCGCGCACCCCAACGCGATCGACGCGAACGTCGTGACCGAGGCCGACGGGCGCCAGTGGCTCGTGTACGGGTCGTTCTTCGCCGGCATCCACGCGCTGCCGCTCGACCCCGAGACGGGGTTCGCGCTCGGCGAGGCCGCCGCGGGCCTGCTCCACGAGGCCCCCGGGGCGCTCCTCGCGCGCCGACCCCGCGCGGCCGACGGCGCCGTCGAGGGTGCGTACGTCCTCCCCCGCCCCGGCGGCGGGTGGGCGATGGTCGTCAGCTACGACTCGCTCGCCTCCACCTACCACGTGCGGGTCGGGGTCGCGGGCGCCGTGACCGGGCCGTACCTCGACCGCGCCGGGCGCGACCTGCGCGACCTCGACGCCCCGCCCGACCAGGTCGGCACGACCGTGCTCGCCGGGCACCGCTTCCCCGGCGGGCCCGGCCACCTCGCGCCGGGCCACGCCTCCGTCCTCACCGAACCAGGACGCCAGCTCCTCGTCCACCACGTGCGCGACGCCGACGCCCCGACGCAGCACCGCGTCCAGGTTCGCCGCCTCGTGTGGACGCACGACGGCTGGCCGCTCGTCTCGCCCCAGCCCTGGCGCGGCCCCGGGCGCGAGGAGGACGACGTCGCCGCGTGGCCCGCCGACGTCGCCGTCCTCGACGGTACGTGGGAGCTCCTCGACCTCGCCGACCACCCCGAGCGGGTGCAGGACGCGCGGCCCGGCTCCCTCGACGTCGCGCCCGGTTCGGCTCGTGCGCTCGGCAAGGGCCGCTTCACCTGGACGACGGCGGACGGCACGCCGGTCTCGGCGGTCGTCTTCCCGTCGTGGGACGCCGTACGGGATCGCTCCGCGCCGTCGGTCACCGCGCTCCGGGCCGACGGGCGCGTGGTGACCGGGACCCGCGTCGACCCGGGTTCCCGCGCCCTCGCGACGCCTGGCAGCATCGACGCATGACCTCCGGCCCCGCCCCGCACGAGCGCTCGACGCCCGCACCCCCGGCGCACGAGCGGCGACGGCTCGACGAGCGCCGGCCGTCCGGCGACGACGTCCCGGGCTGGGCGGGGCGTGTCATGACGGTCCTGCGGTTCGTCACGCAGGCCGTCGCGATCAACCTCCTGATCCTCGCCGGGACCCTCGCGGGCCTGGTCGTCGCCGGGCTCGCGCCCGCCCTGCACGCGGGCGGCACGCTCCTCGCACGACTCGTCGACGGCGACCCGTCCGACCACCTGTGGCGCGACTTCTGGGCCGCCTGGTCCGGGTCGTGGCGCCGCACGACGCTGCTCGGCCTCCCGCTCGTCGCCGCCGCGCTCGTGCTCCTGCTCGACGCCCAGGTGCTGCGCGTCATGGACGGACCCGCCGCCGTCGCGCTGCGCACCGGCGGCGTCCTCGTCACCGCGTGGGTCGTCGTCGTGACGGCCTACCTGCCCGCCGTGACCCGCCGCTACGACGAGCCGTGGGCCCCCACGTGGCGCTTCCTCGTCCTGGCCCCCGCGCTCGCACCGCTCACCGCCGTCGCGATGCTCGTCACGTGCACCGTCGTCGTGGTGACGCTCGTCTACGTCCCCGTGCTCGGCCCGCTCGTCGGGATCAGCGCACCCCTGCTCGCCACCGGCCTCCTCGCCGACGGCCACCTCGACCGCCTCGACACCCAGACGCCGAGGTAGAGCTCTGGTCGCGCGAGGTAGAGGCCTGGTTCGGCGAGGTAGAGGCCTGGTTCGGCGAGGTAGAGGCCTGGTTCGGCGAGGTAGAGGTCTGGTTCACGGCCCGCGTGGTCGGGTCCGCGGGCGCGGAGTCCTCGGTGCTCGGGCTGCCGCGCCGTCACCCTTGTTCGTCGGCCGTGGGTTCTTGGAGCGCGGCTTGACGCCCTTCGCATCCGAGGCCTCCCCGCCCGCTCAGCGTCCACCTCACTCTTGGGGGAGGGTTCTGGCTCGGCACCGGCCCCGGGTCGATGGCTCGCCGAAGCAGAGGCCCGGTCGCCCGAGGTAGAAGCGTGGTTCGCCGAGGTAG
>CAZFUQ010000122.1:10971-11206 GCA_964521905.1 uncultured Cellulosimicrobium sp. | reverse complement strand
GTACATCCGGCTCGAGATGTCCCGCACCCCGAACCTCGAGGTGCGCGAGTTCCAGCAGGACCTGCGCGCGTGCACCGACGGCGACGGGATCCTCGCGCAGGACGACCGCGCGCTCGCCGAGGGCGACGGGTCGGTCGAGGCGCAGGACGACGCGCTGTCGTACTCCGAGGACCGGTTCCTGCGGGTCAAGGCGCTCGTCGGGCGGTTCCGCGGGCGCGATGGGATCGTCAGGATT
>CAZFUQ010000122.1:5817-10961 GCA_964521905.1 uncultured Cellulosimicrobium sp. | reverse complement strand
CGGGCGCGAGGGCATGACCGACCTCGACGAGGCGTGGCGCCGGCGCGTCACGGACGTGCGCAACTGGTTCGTGCTCTCGGCCTCCGAGCGTTCGCGCGCCGACGACTCCGAGCACGAGCACTACTCCGACTCCGGCGGCAAGTCCGGCGGGCAGAAGGAGAAGCTCGCGTACACGGTCCTCGCGGCCTCGCTCGCCTACCAGTTCAAGCTCGACTGGGGTGCGGTCCGCTCGACGGCGTTCCGGTTCGTCGTCATCGACGAGGCGTTCGGGCGCGGGTCGGACGAGTCGACGCGGTTCGCGCTCGAGCTGTTCCGCCGCCTCGGGCTGCAGCTGCTCATCGTCACGCCGCTGCAGAAGATCCACGTCATCGAGCCGTACATCTCGGCCGTCGGGTTCGTGGACAACCCGACGGGACGCTCGTCGCGCCTGCGCACGCTGTCGATCGCCGCGTACCGCGACGGCCGCGCGGCGGGGGAGACCGCGCCGTCGGGCACGGGCCCCGCGGCCGCGCCGGAACCCGAGCCCGCCGCGAGGTAGAGGCCTGGTTCGCCGAGGTAGAGGCCTGGTCCGCGACCACGCCTCTACCTCGGCGTACCAGGCCTCTACCTCGGCGGGTCGGGCACGACGGCGGTGGGTCAGGCGAGGGGGCGCGGGCGCCGGGAGCCGGCGAGCGTCGAGGCGAGGATCGCGTCGATGGCGAACGCCGTCGACTCGGCGAGGTCGACGGCGTCGGGGTCGAGGAGCCACTGGATCTGGAGGCCGTCCATCGCACCGATGATCGTGGAGGCGGCGAGGTCGAGCGCGGCGTCGGTGAGCTCGTAGTCGGTCTCGGTGTCGCCCGCGGCCCGGCGTTCCTCGATCACCTCGCGCAGCGCGCCCGCGATGTCGGCGCGCAGACCCGTGAAGCGCTCGGTGACCCAGGCGCTCGCGGGGTGCCCGTCCGTGACGGCCTCGCCGGTGAGCACCGTGTACGCCTGGACGATGCCGGGACGCTCGGCGTTGATGGCCGCAGTCTTCACGAGGTGGCGGAAGAGGTCGAGGCCGCCCGGGATGTGCTGACCCTCGAGGTGCTCGACGTCGACGCGGTCGCGGAGCTCGAGCACGCCGGTGAGGAGCCGGTCCTTCGACCCGAAGTGGTGCAGCACGCCGGCGTGGGTGATGCCCACCTGCTCGGCGACCTCGGCGAGCGAGCCCTGGTGGTAGCCCTTGGACCCGAAGACGCGCATCGCCGCGCGCAGGATCTCCTCGCGGCGCTCGAGCGTCGCGGGACGCGTGCGCCGGGGCCGCGGCGCCCGGGCGGGCGGGACGCCGTCGGTGGTCGTCCGCGCAGGGGAGACGTCGGTCATGACCGCCACCCTACTGCGGTCCCCGTGCACGCCCTGAGGAGTCGGCGACGCGCGGCAGGCACGCTCGGGCGGCCGGGGCGGATCGTGCGGGAGGCGCTCTTTTCGTCGTCTTTCCCGAACGCACACACACGTCCTCTACGGTGGAGGGATGCCCTCCGACCACGCCCCGACCCGGCCGCTGCCGACCAGCGGCGGGACGGGCACGCGGCCGCTCCCCGTGACGCCGTCGTCGCCCGGCCCGACGGCGCCCGCGCCGCCGTCGTACGCCGCTCCCGCCCCGTACCCGTACGCTGCTCCCGCCCCGTACCCGCACGCCGCAGCGCCCGTCCCGCACACCCCCGCACCGCCACCCGCCGCGAGCGGACCGAGCGTCGGCTCGCGTGTCGCGGCCGCGGCCGTCGCGGTCCTCGCCGCCGTCGCCGCCTGGGCCGTCTGGCGGTTCTTCGTCGACACGTTCGCGGGCCAGATGCTCGAGCGCGCGGCCTTCGACGGGGCCGAGAACGGGAGGGGGATGCTCTGGCTGGTCGCGGAGCCCTTCCTGGACGCGGTCTCCGTGACCTTCGTCGTCGCAGGGCTCGGCGCCGCCATGCTCGTCGCGCTGCTGCGCCGGCGCTGGGGCCTCGCCGTGCAGGTCGCGTTCCTCGTGGTCGGCGCGAACGTCACGACCCAGCTCGTCAAGCACTCGCTCCTCGGTCGCGAGGAGCTCATCGGCGGCTGGCACTGGGAGAACTCGCTGCCGAGCGGGCACACGACCGTCGCCGGGTCGGTGGCGGCCGCGCTGCTGCTCGTCGTGCCGCGGGCGGCCCGCCCGCTCGTCGCGATCCTCGGTGGGGCGTACACCGCGGCCATCGGCGTCTCGACGCTCGTCGGTCAGTGGCACCGGCCCAGCGACGTCGTCGCCGCGGTGCTCGTCGTCCTCGCGTGGACCGCTCTGGTGTGCGCGTTCACGCCGCGTTCGGCGCTCGACCCCGGGGCGGGGGCGACGCCCGGTTCCACGGCCACCGCGGTGCTGCTCCTCGTCGGCGGCGCCGGCGCCGGCCTCGTCGCGGCCTGGGCGCTGCGCACCACGCCCGCCACGTGGGACACCACCTCCGCCCAGGAGCTCACGGCCTACGCCGGGGGAGTCGCCGGGGTCGTCGCGGTGACCGCCGCCGCCTTCGCCGTCCTGCTCCTCGTGCGCCAGTCCACGGCTCGCCCGGACCCCCGCGCGGCGGGGCGGTAGGGTGCGGCTGGCGCGAAGGGCGTAACGTCGTAGGCTGCCACGGCGGGCGACAGCACGGTCGCCGGGTACGACGCACGGCCCCCTCGAGGGGCCACGACTACGGTGGCGACGGCCGCCGTCGGGCCGCAACGCCCACCGGACACATCACCGCACGGACGAAAGCAGGATGGGATGCCACGCAAGCTCGTGATCGTCGAGTCGCCCGCCAAGGCTCGCAAGATCCAGGGCTACCTCGGCGACGACTACGAGGTCGAGGCGAGCGTCGGGCACATCCGCGACCTGCCGCAGCCGTCCGAGCTGCCCGCAGACATGAAGAAGGGCCCGTACGGGAAGTTCGCCGTCGACGTCGACCACGGGTTCGACCCCTACTACGAGGTCTACGCGGACAAGAAGAAGAAGGTCGCCGAGCTCAAGCGGGCGCTCAAGGACGCCGACGAGCTCTACCTCGCGACCGACGAGGACCGCGAGGGCGAGGCCATCGCGTGGCACCTCCTCGAGGCGCTCAAGCCCAAGGTCCCGGTCAAGCGCATGGTGTTCCACGAGATCACGCGCGAGGCGATCCAGCGCGCGCTGCAGAACACGCGCGACCTCGACGAGCACCTGGTCGACGCGCAGGAGACGCGGCGCATCCTCGACCGGTTGTACGGCTACGAGGTCTCGCCGGTGCTCTGGCGCAAGATCGCGCAGGGCCTGTCGGCCGGTCGCGTGCAGTCGGTCGCGACGCGCCTGGTCGTCGAGCGCGAGCGCGAGCGCATGGCGTTCGTCGCGGCCGAGTACTGGGACGTCACCGGGACGTTCGAGCACGCCGACGCGTCCGCGGCCGACGCCGGGAAGGCCTTCGGCGCCCGGCTCGTGCAGCTCGGGGACGCACGCGTCGCGTCGGGCCGCGACTTCGACGACCGTGGGCAGCTCAAGGCGGCCGCGGCGCGCGACGGCGTCGCGCACCTCGACGAGGCGACGGCCCGCGGCGTCGTGGACGGCCTCGCGGACGCCGCGTTCGCCGTGCGCTCGCTCGACACCAAGCCGTACACGCGCCGGCCGGCCGCGCCGTTCACGACGTCGACCCTCCAGCAGGAGGCGAGCCGCAAGCTGCGCCTGTCCTCGCGCCAGACGATGCGCACCGCGCAGTCGCTGTACGAGAACGGCTACATCACCTACATGCGGACGGACTCGCCGTCGCTCTCCGCGGAGGCGACGACCGCGGCCCGGCGCCAGGCGGCCGAGCTCTACGGTCCCGAGTTCGTCCCGGGCACGCCGCGCGTCTACACGTCGAAGAGCCAGGGCGCGCAGGAGGCCCACGAGGCGATCCGCCCCGCGGGCGACTCGTTCCGCACGCCCGCGCAGGTCAAGCGCGAGCTGAGCGACGACCAGTTCAAGCTCTACGAGCTCGTGTGGAAGCGCACGGTCGCGTCGCAGATGGCGGACGCCAAGGGGTCGACGGCGTCCGTGCGCCTGGCCGCGCGGCTGTCGGCCGCGGCGGGCGACGCCGCGGGCCGCGATGCCGTGTTCACCGCGTCCGGCACCGTCATCACGTTCCGCGGCTTCCTCGCCGCGTACGAGGAGAGCTCGGACGTCGACCGGTACGCCGAGGACGCGCCCGTCGCGAGCGCGAAGGGTGACGACGAGGCACGGCTCCCGCAGATGGCCGAGGGCGACGCGCTCCGCGCCGACGACCTCACCGCCGACGGCCACTCGACGTCCGCGCCGCCGCGCTACACCGAGGCGAGCCTGGTCAAGGCGCTCGAGGAGCTCGGTATCGGCCGGCCGTCGACGTACGCCTCGACGATCTCGACCATCCAGGACCGCGGGTACGTGCTCTCGCGCGGGCAGGCGCTCGTGCCGAGCTGGCTCGCGTTCGCCGTCGTGCGGCTGCTCGAGGAGAACTTCGACCGGCTCGTCGACTACCGGTTCACGGCCGAGATGGAGCAGGACCTCGACCAGATCGCCGCCGGGCAGCGCGACCGCGTCGCGTGGCTCTCGCAGTTCTACTTCGGCGACGGCACCGGCAACCCCGAGGGCGAGGGGCTGCGCGACCTCGTCGCGAACCTCGGCGACATCGACGCGCGCGGCATCAACACCGTCCCGATCGGCGAGGGCATCCAGCTGCGGGTCGGCCGCTACGGGCCCTACGTCGAGGACCTCTCCGTGCCCGTGAAGGAGGGCGAGAACCCGCCGCGTGCCTCCGTCCCCGACGACCTCGCCCCCGACGAGCTGACCGTCGCCAAGGCGCGCGAGCTGCTCGCGGCCGGTGCCGACGACGGGAAGGTGCTCGGCACCGACCCCGTGTCCGGCAACGAGATCATCGCGAAGGCGGGCCGCTACGGCCCGTACGTCACCGAGGTGCTCGACCTCCCGCCGATCGACACCAGCCTGTCCGCCGCCGCGCAGAAGCGGGCGAAGGCCGCGCAGCCCAAGCCGCGCACCGCGTCGCTGCTCAAGACGCAGACGCTCGACACGATCACGATCGACGACGCGCTGCGCCTGCTGTCGCTGCCTCGCGTCGTCGGTGTGGACCCGGAGAGCGGCGTCGAGATCACGGCCCAGAACGGCCGCTACGGCCCGTACCTCAAGAAGG
>CAZFUQ010000122.1:0-5807 GCA_964521905.1 uncultured Cellulosimicrobium sp. | reverse complement strand
CGAGGAGGCGATGTTCACCGTCACGCTCGACGAGGCGCTCGAGCTCTACAAGCAGCCCAAGCGCGGGCGCGGCGCGACGGCCGCCCCGCCGCTGCGCGAGCTCGGCGACGACCCGACGACCGGCAAGCCGATCGTCGTCAAGGAGGGCCGCTTCGGCGCGTACGTCACCGACGGCGAGACCAACCGCACCCTCCCGCGCGACGTGACGCCCGAGTCCGTCACGCCCGAGCGCGCGATCGAGCTGCTCGCGGAGAAGCGTGCGCAGGGCCCGGCCAAGAAGCGCACCACGGCCCGCAAGCCCGCCGCGAAGAAGGCCCCCGCCAAGAAGCCCGCCACCAAGACGACGAAGTAGAACCCGGGTCCACCGGGGTAGAACCGCAGCCTGCCGAGGTAGAACCGCGGTTCGCCGAGGGAGAACCGTGGTCACCGTGCCCGACGGCGCGTGGTCGGGTGGGGTGTCGGGGTGGGTGGGGGCGCCGGCTCGCGTCAGTGGGCGGTGTGCTCGACGGGGTCGGGGAGGCCGGCCTCGGCGCGGACGCGGCGGGAGAAGCCCTCGATCGAGCGGAGGGCGTCGACGAGCTCGGGGACGTGGACCTCGAACGGCATGGCGTGGATCGTCTCGCCCTCGGCGGTGGCGGCCTTCGCGACGTTCGTGAGGTCGCCGACGTCGTCGGGGGTCAGCCCGATCTCGGTGAGGGTGTTCGGCAGGCCGACGCGCGTCGTGAAGCGGACGAACTCCTCGATGTCCTCGGTCGGGGCGCCCTCGAGCACGAGCTGCGTGAGCGAGCCGATGTTGACCTTCTGCCCGTGCGTGAGCCCGTGGGTCTGGGGCGCGGCGGTGAGGCCGTTGTGGATCGCGTGCGCGGCGGCGAGGCCGCCGGACTCGAAGCCGAGCCCGGACAGGAGCGTGTTGGCCTCGACGACCTTCTCGACCGCGGGCGTGACGAGGTGGGCCTTCACGGCGTCGATCGCGGGCAGCGCGTTCTCCCACAGGATGTCCCACGAGAGCTGGGCGAGCGCGGTGCCCGTGACGAGCGGGAGGCCGCCGGCCATGGTCGTCGCGTTGGCCTCGGAGACCGCGCGTGCCTCGATCCACGTCGCGAGGGCGTCGCCGACCCCCGCGACGAGGAACTTCACCGGTGCGTTCGCGACGAGTCCCGTGTCGACGAGCACGAGGTCCGGGTTGTGCGGGAAGAAGCGGTACTCCTCGAACGCTCCGTCCTCGGTGTAGATCACGGACAGCGCGGAGCACGGGGCGTCGGTGGACGCGACGGTCGGCACGGACACCCACCGGATGCCGCGCAGGTGGCCCGCTGCCTTCACCGCGTCGATGGTGGAGCCACCGCCGATGCCGAGGATGACGTCGGCCCCGAGGGCGTCGATCTCTCGCGCGAGCCGGTCGACCTCGGCCGCGGTCGCGTAGACGCCGAACCCGGTCCTCCGCCGGGGCAGGTCCTGCTCCTGGAACGAGGCCGCGACGGTGTCCTCGACGATGCCCCACACGACGTCGTCGGCGACGATCAGCGGCTTGGTCCCGATCGGCCGGACGAACTCGCCGAGGCGCGTGAGCGCCCCGCGAGCCTGGACGTAGCGCAGCGGGCTGATGAGCGTGCGGACGGGAACCTGGGACATGGTGCCTCCTCGTGGGACGGGCGATTCACGCCGTCGGGCGGTGCGCCTGCGTCGCGGGCGAGCCCGGCCGGCTCCTCGACCGTGTCACGGCCGCCCGGCCTCCACCACCTGACGACGCGAGCGGTGACCTTGGTCCCCGAGGAGGGCGGTCGCGTCGCACGGCGAGCGCGGTCCCGGCCCGGTGCGACCACCTGGGGCGACCGCGCGCCGTCGGGCATGACCACGTGGTGCTACGTCTCTACCTCAGGAGACGAGGATCAGGGAGCGAGGAGCGTGACGAGGGCGAGGGGGACGGTGAGCACCGGGACGGCCAGGGCGGTGGCCCACGACACCCGGCGCGACACGGCGCGGGGGACCTCGACCGGCTCCTCGAGCGGCCCGACGACGGGGTCGTCGGAGTCGCTCGTCTCCCGGACCTGCCAGGCGGTGCCGGCGACGAGCAGGGCGACCCCGACGACGAGCACCGGCAGGGCGGCGATCGCGCCGACCGGTGCGCGCACGAGCACGCCGATCGCGCCGAGGAGCGCGCTGAGCACGGCCAGGGCGACGACGGCGAGCACGGGGTGCAGCACGACGAACCGCAGGGCGTGCTCGGCGAGCACGCCGAGCGCGACGACCCCGGCGAGAAGACCGAGCAGGGCGACGAGCATCCCGACGGTGACGGACAGGGTGCCTCCGTGGACGGCGGGCGCGACCGCGGTGAGCGTGAGCGCCATCCCGCAGAGCTGGAGCGCGGAGGCGCCGACGACCCGGAGCACCCCGGCGCCGGACTGCGCCGGGTCGGGCGGGAGCCCGAGCGAGCGGGCGTAGGCGACCGGCTCTCCGAAGGTGTCGGACGCGCTCTCGCCGCTGTCGACGCAGTGCGCGTCGACCTCCGCGAGCGCCGCGCCGATCCGGGTGCCGGCCACGCCCTGCATCCGCAGCTCGAGGAGCACGGCCTCGGCCCACGCGGGGTCGACGTGCGGGGCGAGGTCGCGCTCGGTCGAGAAGCGGAGCTCGTCGATCGCGGTGCGGAGTCGGTTCTTCACGCCGGGGTCCTCTCGTCGTCGTGGTCGTCGTGCGTCTCGCCCGGAGGTGTCGCGGCGGCCGGCGCGAGGAGCGTCGAGGCCGCGGTCGTGAGCGCGGTCCAGCGCCGCGCGGCGTCGGCGAGGGCGGCCCGACCCCGGTCGGTGACGGAGTAGTACTTGCGGCTCGGGCCGCGGTCGCCCTCGCGCCACGACGTGACGACGAGCCCGTCGTCCTCGAGGCGCTGCAGCAGGGGGTAGAGCGTGCCGCCCTTGACGGCGCCGAGGCCGGCGTCGGCGAGCGCGCGGGTGATGGCGTACCCGTACGTCGGTCCCTCGGTGGTGACGACGGCGAGCGTGCACAGCGGCAGGACGCCGCGCAGCAGCTCGCGGTCCAGTCGCTCGTCGAGATCCATGGCTAGACAGTACGACTATCTAGCTAGCGAGACAACCTAGCCGACCCGGCGGAGTGGGCAGAATCCATGAGTGCTGTTATAAAAGTGCTGTGACATCTTCCGACCCGACCGCCGTCCCCGGACGCTGGGACTCGCTCCACGCCCTGCTGCGCCACCTCGACGACGAGATCGGCACGGTCTACACCGACCGCGGCGTCGAGGGCGTGCGCCCGCGCTTCGTCTACCCTCTGATCCGTCTCGCCCACACCGGGCCGCTGACCATCCGCGAGCTCGCGGCGTCCCTCGGTCGCACGCACTCGGCCATGAGCCAGACCGTCGCCGCGATGCGCGGCGAGGGCTTCGTCGAGACCGCGTCCGGCGCGGACGCCCGCACGCGCCACGTCGCGCTCACGGACAAGGCACGGGCGCTCGTCCCTCTCCTCGAGGCGGAGTGGCGCGCGACCGAGGAGTCGGTCGCCGAGATCGACGACGAGCTCCCGCACGCGCTGAGCGCCGTCGTCGTCGAGCTCGAGCGCGTCCTCGCGCGCCGCTCGTTGCGCGAGCGGCTCGTCGAGCGTCTCGACGCCGCGGGCCACCCGGTGCCCGAGCCCTCCGCCACCCCGGCCACCGGGGCACCGGGGCACCGCGCAGACGAGGAGCGCTGACGTGCGCGCCCACGTGCTCGACCTGCGTCCCCTGCGCACGAGCCGCGCGTACCGCGACCTGTGGGCGGGCTCCGCCGTCGGCGGGCTCGGCTTCCAGGTGGCCACCGTCGCGGTCCTGCTCCAGGTGTGGGAGCTCACGCACAGCCCGCTGTGGACGGGCACGATCGGCCTGGCCACGGCGATCCCGCTCCTCACGCTGGGACTGGTCGGCGGCCACCTCGCCGACGTGCACGACCGTCGCACGATCATGCGCCTCGCGGCGGTGGGTCAGGTGCTCGCCGCGGTCGGCCTCGCCGCGCAGGCGCTCGCGGGCAACCGGTCGGTCTGGGTGCTGCTCGGCCTCGTGAGCGTCGGCGCCGCGTGCAACGCGCTCGGGTCGCCCGCGCGCCGCACGGTCCCGCCGCGGCTGCTGCCCGCCGACCAGGTCGCGGCCGGGCTCGCGCTGCAGAACCTCGCGTTCCAGGTCGCGATGCTCGTCGGCCCGGCGCTGGCCGGCCTCGTCCTCGCGCGCTGGGACCTGCCCGCGGCCTACGGCCTGCAGGCGGCGGCGGCCGTCGTCGCCCTGCTCGGGCTCGTCCGCCTGCCGCCGCTGCCGCCGGGGACCGCGGCGTCCGTCCCCGGCGCGTCCCCGGTGCCCGCAACCGGCACGTCCTCGACGTCCGACGCCGGCCCGGCCGTGCGCCGTCGGGCCGCGGTGGGCGGGTGGTCGATCGTCTGGCGCAAGCCGACGCTGCGCGGGTCGTTCGCGACGGACGTCGCGGCGACCGTGCTGGCGATGCCGGTCTCGCTGTTCCCGCTCGTCAACGAGGTCCGGTTCGACGGCGACCCGCGCACGCTCGGGCTCTTCCTCTCGGCCGTCGCGGTGGGCGGGATCGGCGCCGGGCTGTTCTCCGGCGCCGTCACCCGGGCGCCCCGGTCGGGCGCGCTACAGCTCGCCGCGGCGGCGACGTGGGGAGTCGCGCTCGCCGGATTCGGCCTCGCCGGGCCGTTGTGGCTCGCGCTCGCGTGCCTCGCGGTGGCCGGCGCCGCGGACACGGTGTCCGTCGTGACGCGCGGCGCGCTCGTCCAGCTCGAGACGCCGGACGAGTTCCGCGGCCGGGTGTCGTCGGTCGAGCACGTGGTCGGCGTCGCCGGCCCCGAGGTGGGCAACTTCCGCGGCGGGATCCTCGCGTCCCTGACGTCCGCACCCGTCGCCCTGGTCGCGGGCGGGCTCGTGGCGAGCGCCGTCGTCGGCCTCGTCGCCTGGCGCAACGCCCCGCTCCGCCGCTACCGCACCCCGGCCCCGGACCCCCTCCCCGTCCCGTGAGTGCATGAAATAGTCGCGTCCGAGCGCCCTGGACGCGACTATTTCATGCACTCAGCGGGGAGCTGGGTCAGTCGACGGTGACTGCTTCGAGGACGGGGAGGCGGGCGGCGCGGATCGCCGGCCAGACGCTCGCGACGAGGCCGATGACGACGGCGACGCCGAGGATCGCGAGCACCTGGCCCCACGGGACGGCGAGCGTGCTCAGGCCCTCGTCGGCGAGGACGCCGGGCAGCGCCGCGCCGATGCCGATGCCCGTCGCGACGCCCAGCACCGTCCCGTACACGGCCGTGAGCACGGACTCGATCGCGATCACCCCGGCGAGCTGGAGCCGCCCGAGCCCGACGGCGCGCAGCAGCCCGATCTCGCGCGTGCGCTCGATGATCGACAGCGCGAGCGTGTTGACGATGCCGAGCAGCGCGATGACGATCGACAGCGCGAGCAGCGCGTAGAGGATCACGAGCACCTGGTTCACCTGGTCGGCGAACGCGGACGCGGTCTCCTCGCGGTCGAGCACCGTGACGACGAGGAACGGCTCGACGGCGGGCGCCAGCGCGGCGCGCAGTTCCTCGACCTCGGCGGGGGTGCCCGTGCCCGGCGCGGCCGCTGACACGTAGACGATCCGGACGCTCGCCTGCGCGGCGGGGACGACGGCGTCGAACACGTCGTCGCGCACGATGATCCCGGTGCCGACGAGCTGGCTGTCGATGATCGCGCCGACCCGCGCGTCCACGGCGCCGGCCCCCTCGCCGAGGCGCAACGTCTCGCCCACCTCCCAGCCGCGCTCGCGCGCGGTGCGCCGGTGCAC
>CAZFUQ010000121.1:5454-11218 GCA_964521905.1 uncultured Cellulosimicrobium sp. | reverse complement strand
CAGCCCCTGCACGGCGGGGTGCGCGAGGTCGGCGAGGACCCGGTCCTCGAGCGCGTCGTCGTACGGGTGCCCGTAGCGGAAGCTCCACGCCGCCTCGTTGAAGCAGCCCTCGCACGCGAACAGGCAGCCGCTCACGTACAGGGAGCAGCGCACGCCCTCGCCGTCGACCATGACGAACGGCTTGTAGTCGGCGACGCGGCCCTGGCTCAGGCGGTCGGACCGCCAGTCGGGCAGGGGGTCACGCGGCATGGGGCTCAGCTCGCAGCGGGTGCGGAGCCGTCGGGCAGCGAGCCCGTCGAGCCCGCCATGTGCTTGACGCGCGACGAGATCTCGACGTGCCGACCCTTGACCATGGGCCGCTGCTGCGGGTTGCCGAGGTAGCCGCACGTGCGCTTGACGACGTCGCACGTGCGCGGGTCGTCGTTGCCGCACGACGGGCACGCGAACCCGCGCGCGGTCGGGTCGAAGTCGCCCGTGAACCCGCACGCGTAGCAGCGGTCGATGGGCGTGTTCGTGCCGAGGTAGCCCACGCGGTCGTAGGCGTAGTCCCAGACCGCCTCCAGGGCCTTCGGGTTCTGCTGGAGCACCGGGTACTCGCAGTAGTGGATGAACCCGCCGGACGTGTACCGCGCGTACTCCTGCTCGAAGTCGAGCTTCTCGAACGGCGTCGGGTTCTTGCGGACGTCGTAGTGGAAGCTGTTCGTGTAGTAGTCCTTGTCGGTGATGTCCGCGACCTCGCCGAAGCGCTCGCGGTCGAGGCGGCAGAACCGGTCGGTGAGGCTCTCGCTCGGCGTCGCGTAGACGCTGATCCGGTACCCGGTCCGCGCCGTCCACCCGGCCGCGTGGGCGTGCAGCGAGCGCAGGACGTCGAGCGTCAGCTCCTTCGCCTCCGGGTCGTGCTCCCACGCGCCCCCGTGGAACGCGGCGGCGACCTCGTAGAGCCCGATGTACCCGAGCGAGACCGTGGCGCGGCCGTCGCGGAAGAGCCGGTCGACGTCGTCGCCCGGCGCGAGGCGCTGCCCGAACGCGCCGTGCACGTAGAGGATCGGGGCGTTGCCCGGCGTCGCCTCCTTGCAGCGCTCGATCCGGAACACGAGCGCGTCGTGGACGGTCTCCAGGCGCTCGTCGAGGAGGCGCCAGAACGTGTCGAGGTCGCCGTCGGCCTCCAGCGCGATGCGCGGGAGGTTGAGCGTCACGACGCCCAGGTTCATGCGGCCCTCGGACACGTCCTCGCCGTTCTCGTCCTGCCAGCCCTGCAGGAACGACCGGCAGCCCATCGGCACCTTGAACGACCCGGTGAGCTCGACGATCTTGTCGTACGACAGCACGTCGGGGTACATGCGCTTCGTCGAGCACTCGACGGCGAGCTGCTTGAGGTCGTGGTTGGGGTCCTCCGGCTCGAGGTTCACGCCGCGGCGCAGCGTGAAGATGAGCTTGGGGAAGATCGCGGTGCGCCCCTCGCTGCCCAGTCCGCGGATGCGGATCTGGAGGATCGCGCGCTGGATCTCGCGCTCGAGCCACCCGGTGCCGAGGCCGAAACCGACCGAGGTGAACGGAGTCTGCCCGTTCGAGGTGAACAGGGTGTTGATCTCGTACTCGAGCGACTGCATCGCGTCGTAGATGTCCTTGGCCGTCTTCGCCCGGGCGTACTCCTCGTGCTGCGCGGGGTCGGGGATCCAGCGCTCGGCGTCGGCGAGGTGCTTGGCGAGGTTGCGCTCCGCGTAGGGCGCGAGCAGCTCGTCGATGCGGTTGACCGAGCACCCGCCGTACTGGCTGGAGGACACGTTGGCGATGATCTGGCTGATCTGCGCCGTCGCGGTCTGGATCGAGCGCGGCGGCTCCACCTGCGCGTTCCCGATGCGGAACCCGTGCTCCAGCATCGACCGGAAGTCGATGAGGCAGCAGTTCGTCATCGGTGCGTAGGGGTGGTAGTCGAGGTCGTGGTAGTGCAGGTCGCCCTTCTGGTGGGCGTTCGCGACGTGCGGCGGCAGCATCCGCAGCCCGATCGCCTTGCCCACCGTGCCCGCGGTGAGGTCGCGCTGGGTGTTGAAGACCTCGCTGTCCTTGTTCGCGTTCTCGTTGACGACCGTGGAGTCCTTGTCCAGCAGCCGCACGATCGAGTGGTTGAGGTCCGTCGCGCGGCTGCGCGCGAAGTCCCGCTGCACGCGGTAGTCGATGTAGGCGCGCGCGACGTCGTACTCGCGGGACTCGAGCAGCACGTGCTCGACGACGCCCTGGATCTCGTAGATCTTCACCGTGCCGACGAACCGCGCGGCGATCTCGGCGTCCACCCGGTCCACGACGTCGGCGATGCGCCGTGCGTGCGTGGCGTCCGGCGCGCCGTGCACCTCGGCGAACGCCTTCGTGACGGCGGCGCGGATGCGGCCGTCGTCGAACGGCCGACGCCGACCGTCGCGCTTGAGGACCTCCAGCGTCGTGGTGCTCTCGGTCGGTTCTGCCCGGTCGAGCTCGATGATGCTCATCGTTCCCGTTCCCCTCTGCCCACCGAGTTCTCGTCTCCGTCCCGCGGAGGTCGCGAGACGGACCGCACCCCAACATGTGGGGTCTGAGCTACGGCTGCGCCACCATATCTAGTCCGTTGGGTGCTCGCGACGTCGACGACCGGCGTGGCGGGAACCGCGGGACAGGTCGGGACCAAGGTCCTGCCGGGCAGGGTCCTGCGGCCCGGCGGTCGGGGATTTCTCGCGGTCGTGGCCGTGCGTGGCGGGGATAGCGTCGGGGGATGCCCCGACGTCCGCCCGGCTGGGTGCCGAACCAGCACGGCGCGTGGGCGATGCTCCTGCTGCCGTTCGTCGTCGGGACGGTCCGCGGGATCCAGGACGCCGGGTTCCGCCCGGTGACCGTCGCGCTCGGCGCGCTGTGGCTCGTCGGCTACCTCGCCTACTTCGCGGGCGGGCTGTGGCTGAAGTCGCGCCGTCGGCCGCGCTACCGGCGTCCGATGCTCGTCTACGGCGCGATCGCCGCGGCGCTCGGCGTCGTGGTCCTCGTGCTCGACCCCGCGCTCGTGCTCTGGGCGCCCGCGTTCCTCCCGTTCCTCGCGCTCGGGCTGTGGGCGTCGGCGCAGCGGACGGAACGATCCGTCGCCGCGGGCGCGGCCATGACCGTCGCGGCCTCGCTCATGACGGTCGTCGCGTACGCGGCGTGCCGGTCCTCGGGCGCCCCCGTGCCGGCGCTCCCCATGGAGGTCTGGCTCGTCGCCGCGCTCCTGCTCGCCTACCTGTTCGGCACCGTGCTCTACGTCAAGACGATGATCCGCGAGCGCGGCGTGCGGTCGTACGTCGTCGCGTCGGTCGCGTACCACGCGGCGGTCACCGTGGCGGCGGGCGTGCTGGCCGTCGTGCACGACCCGTCGTGGTGGTGGGCGACGGCGTTCCTCGCGGCGGTGACCGTGCGCGCGGCGGTGCTGCCGGGCCGGCCGCTGAGCCCGAAGGCCGTCGGGATCGGGGAGATCGTCGCGACGGTGCTGCTGCTCGCCGTCGCGCTCGCCGTGCGGTGACCTCCCGGACGGGTGGTTCACTGGCCCGATGGACGACGACGCGCCCCTCACCGTCTCCGGTCTCGGCGACCGTGTCGAGGCGATCTCCGCGCTCTACGCGCGCAAGTTCGGCGTCGAGCGCGACCCGGACTGGTTCATGCTCAAGCTCGCCGAGGAGGTCGGTGAGCTCACGCAGGCGTTCCTCGCCACGACCGGCCGCACGCGCCCGCGCGAGGCGGTCTCCCCGGCGGCGGCGGGGGCGTCCGGGGGGCTCGGCGTGCCCGACGGCGGGCGGGCGGCGCTCGCGGACGAGGTCGCCGACGTCCTGGCGCACGTCCTCCTGCTCGCGCGCTCGCAGGGCGTGGACGTGGATGCCGCCGTGCGGCGCAAGTGGCTCGTGTGGGAGTCGGAGCTCGATCGCTGACCGGCGCCGGCGCGGCAGGTGTCGCACGATGCTTGACAGGTGATGTCAAGTGTCTTGACACTTGCCGTCAAGGAGGTCGATACCCATGGACCGAACGACGGACCCGCTGACCGACCAGCTGTCCCGGCTCATCGCGAGCCGCGTGCTCGACCCGCTCGAGATGCTGCTCGGCGGATCCCCGCAGGACGACCTGCACGCCCGCGGTCGCGAGGCCGCCGCGCGGTTCGCGGCCCGGCTCCGCGGGCCCGACGACGAGGACGCCGCGTGGGCGGCGGCCACGCTCGTCGGCGCGCTCTACCCCGGCGACACGGCGTTCGACCCCCCGGCCGAGTGGTGGGCGACCCCCCTCGGCGCCGCCGTGCTCCGTCGGGCCGGCCACCCCTCGCGACGGGCGGTCTCCTACGGCGTCGCCGGCGCGATGCTGGGCATCAGCCGGCAGGGCGTCCACGACCTCGTGACGCGCGGCAGGCTGGACCGCGACCCGGAGGGCGGCGTGAGCGTCGCGTCCGTCCGCGCGCGGGTGGAGGAGCGGTCGTGATCGCGACCCGGACGTTCGGCGGGGACGGGCCGCCCGTGCTGCTCCTGCACGGGGCGGGCGGGACGGCCGACGACGTCGAGGACCTCGCCCGGCGGCTCGGCCGGTTCTCGACCGTCGCGGTGGACCTGCCCGGGCACGGCGGCTCCGACGACGGCGACTGGACCTGGGACGCCGTGCTCGACCGCCTCGAGGAGGTCGTGGTCGGCAACCCGGCCGTCGTGGGCCACTCGCTCGGCGGCATGCTCGCGGTCCGGTGGGCGCGCCGGCACCCCGGGTGCCCGGCCGTCGTGAACCTCGACGGCAACGGGTGGCCGACGACGTTCCCCGGCCTGTCCTCGGAGGAGGTCGCAGCGCGTCGTGCCGTGCTCGACGACGTCTTCCGCGTGCAGGAGGAGATGCTCGCGGCCCCGCTGACCGTCGAGCAGGCGGAAGGTCTCGTGGCGCAGCAGCCGCCGCTACGGCGCAACCTCGTCCCCGACGGCGCCGCCTTCCGGCTGCGCCCCGGGCAGACGTCGTTCGCGGCCATCCGCGGCCTGATCCGTGACACGAGGACGCGCGACCTCTACGAGGGGCTCACCGTGCCCACGCTCGCCGTCGTCGCGACCCGGCTGTTTCCCGCGCAGGAGCCCTTCGCGGACCTGCTCACCGCGCAGCGGCTCGGGGTGGTCGCCGAGCTCGCCACCGGTCCCGGGCGGGCTCGTCGCGAGGTCGTCGAGATCGACGCCACGCACGGCATGCTCGTCGAGGCGCCGGAGCGGGTCGCCGCGCTCGTCGACGCCTTCCTCACCGATACCCTCGGGCGGTGACCGACCACCGCACCGACCCGCCCACCACGGCCGGCGAGGTGGCCACGCTGCGGGGCTACCTCGACTTCCACCGCGACACGCTGCGCTGGAAGACGTCCGGCCTCGACGCGACGGAGCTCGCGCAGACCCTGCCGCCGTCGTCCATGTCCCTGGGAGGTCTGCTCAAGCACGTCGCGTTCGTCGAGTCGCACTGGTTCTCGGCGATCTTCCTCGGCGAGCCGCTCCTCGCGCCGTTCGACACCGCCGACTGGGACGCGGACGAGGACTGGGACTGGCACAGCGCCTCGCAGGACAGCCCCGAGGAGCTCCGCGTGCTGCTGGACCGTGCGATCGCCGCCTCGGACGAGATCCTCGAGGCGGCGCTCGCGGACGGTGGGCTCGATCGACCGTCGGCCGTGACGAGCGGTCGCACGGGCGAGCCGTGGAACCTGCGCTGGATCGTGGTGCACATGATCGAGGAGTACGCGCGCCACAACGGCCACGCCGACCTCATCCGCGAG
>CAZFUQ010000121.1:3503-5354 GCA_964521905.1 uncultured Cellulosimicrobium sp. | reverse complement strand
GCGTGGCGGAGGATGGTCGACGTGATCGCTCCCGGGCAGCCTCTCTCCGTCGACCTCGTCCTGCTCGACCTCGACGGCACGCTCACCGACTCGGCCCCTGGCATCCTCGCGTCGGTGCGGCACGCGTACGCCGCGCTGGGCCTCCCGGTCCCGTCCGACCAGGTGCTGCGCGGGTTCGTCGGCCCGCCGCTCACGGAGTCGTTCCTGGCCCACGGCGTCCCGGCGGCTCGCGTCGACGACGCCGTCGCGGCGTATCGCGACGTGTACGCGGCGGGAGGGCTTCTCGACAACGCGGTGTACCCCGGCGTCCCCGAGTGCCTGACGGCGGTGCGCGCCGCGGGTGCCCGGCTCGCGGTGGCGACGTCCAAGCCGGAGCCGATGGCGCGGCGCATCGTCGAGCACTTCGGGCTCGACGTGCTCTTCGACCGGGGGCTCGACGACGTCTTCGGCGCGACCCTCGACCGCACGCGGACGTCGAAGGGCGACGTCGTCGCCCACGCCCTCGCGTCGCTCGACGCGGACGGCACCGAGCCGCGCGCCACCGCGCTCGCCCGCGCGGGCCGCGTCGTCATGGTCGGGGACCGCGAGCACGACGTCCTCGGCGCGGCCGAGCACGGCATCGCGTGCATCGGTGTCGCCTGGGGCTACGCGCGCCCGGGTGAGCTCGAGGCCGCAGGGGCGACCGCCGTCGTCGGGACGCCGGCCGAGCTCGCGGACGTCCTCGTCGACCAGGCCCGGGTCGCCTGAACGACCGTCCCGTCAGGCGCGCGCCAGGACGAGGACGGGTGCGAGGAGCCCCGCGCGCGTCGCGGCGACGTTGTTCGCCATCCGTTCCGCGAACACCTCGCCGAACACGACGACCAACCCGTCCTGGCCCGGCCCGCCCGTCGCGGCGAGGGCCGCGCGCCGGTCCTCGACGCGCACGACGGCGAACCCCGCTGCCGTGAGCGCGTCCGTGTAGGCGTCGGGAGTCTCGACGAACGACGATCCGGCGTCGACCGCCCACGGCATCGGGAACGGGAGGTCGCCCGGACCGACGCGCACCTGCTCGTACAGCGCGAACGGACCACCGGGGCGCAGGACCCGGTGCACCTCCGCGAACAGCCCCGGCTTGTCGGGCACGTTCATGCCGACGTGGACGAGCATCGCGCGGTCGTGCGACGCGTCGGAGCACGGCAGCCGGTCGCCGTCGCCCAGCGCGAACGTCACGAGGTCGGCGAGCCCCGCCCGCGCGGTGAGCTCGCGCGCGGCGTCGACGAAGTCCGCGCTGAGGTCCACACCGGTGACCCGGCAGCCGTGGCGGTGGGCGGCGAGCCGCGCCGGCCCGCCGAGCCCGCAGCCGACGTCGAGCAGCGTGGTGCCCGGCGTGAGCCCGAGGAGGTCGAGGAGCGTCGCCGTCGCGGGCACCCCGCCCGCGTGCAGCTCGTCGTACGGGGACAGCGCGTCGACCGTCACCGGTCCGTCGCCGGCACGAGCCGCGGCGAGGATGCGGGCCGCGAGGTCCCGCCCGGCATAGTGCTGGCGTACCCGCTCCGTCGTGGCCATGGCGGCCTCCGTGCTCGTCGCGCACCCTCCCGCGGGTGCTCTTCCTCGACGGTACGCCCGTCGGCACCGCGTCGGTCGCGCGGCCCCGGAGCGACGGTGTTGACCTTGACGTAGCGTCAACTTCTAGCGTGGTCTCCGCCGCCCCGCACGGCGGTCGCCCGAGACGTCCGAGAGCACGGCAGGAGGTAGGAGATGCATCCCGCAGTCATGACGGGCGGACGCACGGCCGACTGGTCCATCCAGGAGGTCGCGCGTCTCGCGGGCACCACGAGCCGGACGCGGCGTCACTACGACGCGGTGGGGCTG